>NZ_VCKY01000191.1 GCF_005889735.1 Nonomuraea turkmeniaca | reverse complement strand
GCGGAGGCGGCTGCGGCTTGGAGGAATCGGCGGCGGGGGATCATTCGCTGGTCACTCCTCGTGAAGATTGGCCGCACGCTATAACGGCCTAGGCCGTAATGTCCAGATCGAACAGTCGGGCGGCGTTCCGCCAGGCGACCAGCTCGGCCGTCTCGGCGTCCAGGCCCGCCGCCGCGACCGCGCCGAACGCCGAGGCCGGGTCGATGAGGGTCGAGTCCGTGCCGAAGAGCAGCCGGGTGCGGTCCACCGCGGCCGCCACCTGCGCGATGCGGCCGGTGGGGGCGTGGGAGTAGCAGGGCTCCAGGTAGAGGCGGTCGCAGGCGTTCGCGGCCTCGATGGCGTGGGCGAAGCCGTCGGCGCCCATGTGCCCGGCGATGACCCGCAGGCCGGGGATGTCCAGGCAGGTCTGCGCCAGGTCCAGCACCGTGGCGCCCCATGTGTGGACGAGCGCGGGCACGCCCGCCTCCGCGACCATGGCCAGCGCCTCCCGCGTCTGGGCCGAGGAGACGGGCGAACGGGTGTAGTCGGTGTGGATCTTCACGCCGACGAACTTGCCGGTGGGCAGGTATGTGCGCAGGTCCCGCTCGGCGTCCGCCGGTCTGCGGGGGTTGACGGTGACATAGCCGAGGTGGCGGTCCTGGGTGGCCAGCCAGGCGGCCAGGGACCGGTTGCCGGCCGGGGCGTCGTAGATCACCGCTTCGGTGGCCGAGACGATCGACAGGTCGATGCCGAAGCGGTCCATGGCGGTCAGGTTGGCTCCGGCCACGTCCATGGTGAAGAACCACGGGCCCCAGTGGGCGTGCACATCGATGATCATCCGAGCAGCCTCCTCGCGTTGCCGCCCGCCACGGCGGCGATCTCGTCCGGCTTCAAACCGCTGGTCGCCAGGCGCAGCAGGGGCACGACCGGCTCGTAGTGGGGGGTGCGGGAGCCGTACAGCAGCCGGTCCGCCGGCACGGTCTCCAGCGCGTCGGGGGAGTTGAGCAGGCGGGTCGAGGTGTGGAAGCCGGGCTCGTCGGCGGCGACCACGAGGAAGTCGCCCAGGTGGTAGAAGTGCGTGTCGAGGAAGACGACCTTGGCGTCCAGGCCGGAGAACGGCTGCCAGAAGCGCCGCACGTCGCCGCCGGTCAGCACGACGAGGCCGAGCCCGGCCGCCTTCCTGGCGACGTGGCGGACCGAGGGGAAGCCCGCCTCGACGCCCTGCTCGTCGGGGAAGAGCCTGATGGCTTTCACGCCCAGCCCGGCGAGCCGGCCGATCTCCCGTACGGCGCCGACGGGGTCGCGCAGATCCACGGTCCCCACCGGGACGACCGCCGTGTCGAGGGCCAGGACCTCGTCGTTCCCGGAGCGCATGTCGAACAGCGCGGCGCGCAACGACGCGACCGCGCCCGCCCGGATGCGGTGCGCGGCCAGGGCGTCCAGCACCGAGGCGGGCGTGCCCGGCGGGCCGTCGCGGTCGGGATAGGCGCCGACCAGGACATCCACGTCGAGGGTCACCTCGAGCTCGCCTACCAGCTTGCTTGCGTCGAACGCCGTCACAACCGCCTCCATTGACTTATCAAGCTCAGCACATTACGGTCTGGGCCAAAATAGGGCAACAAGCTGTGGAGGTGCGGCCGTGCCGCGTAGACCCCTCGCGGTGGCCTTGGCCGCCACCCTGCTCGCATCCATGGTCCCGGCCCAGGCTGCCCGAGCCGAATCGGGGGCCTCATGTGCTGGGCCCCGGGTGGAGACGTTCGGGCCGGCGTCGGTGACCGGGGCCATCGTGGGCGCCGCCGTCCACGAAGGCAAGGCGTACGTCGTCACGCGCGGCCAGAAGCCGCCCGTGCTGGCCGAGATCGACCTGGCCACCCGGAAGGTGATCAGGAGCGTGCGCCTGCCCGACGGCCCGGCGACCGGGGAGCCCGAGGGCGGCTGGGCCACGGTCGTGGCGGGCGGCAAGGTCTATGTCGGCACCTACCCCGTCCCCGACCTCTACAGCTTCGACCCGGCCACCGGCGACGTGGCGCACCTGGCCTCCTTCGGCAGGAACGGCGGCTACATCTGGGCCCTCGCCGCGGCCCCGGACGGGACACTCTACGCGGGCACCTACCCCGACGGCCGGGTCAAGGAGTACGTCCCCGCCACCGGCGCGGTCCGCGACTTCGGGGTGCTGGCCACCGGCGAGCGCTACGTCAGGGCCATCGCCGCCGACGCCCAGAACGTCTACGCGGGCCTGCTCGACAAGGGCAAGCTCGTCGCGATCAACCGGGCGACCGGCGCCGTCAAGGAGCTGGCCCAGGGGACGACGGGCATCGGGGTCCTCGCCGAGCACGGCGACCGGGTCTTCGCGGTGAGCGGTCCGAGCCTCATCGACGTACGCAAGGACGGCACCGACGCCCGGAACGTCGCCATCCCCCCGGGCAGCAGCCTCGACGCGCTCACCGTGGCCGCCGACGGCACGGTGTACGGCACCACGCGCCCCGACGGCGCCGTCCACCGCTACCGCACCGGCGACGGCGCGCTCACCAAGGTCGCCGACTCGCCGTCGCGGGAGGACGAGACCAGGCGGCTCGCCTTGACCGGCGACGACACCCTGGTCGGTTTCTCCGGCAGCGGCGGCATGTGGTCGCTGGACCTGCGGACCGGCCGGTCGGAGTTCACCGACCTGATCGAGGCCGGCCTGCCGAGCGGCCCCGAACGCCCGCAGAGCATGCTGCTGGTGCCCGGCCGCGCCGTCTACGTCGGCGGCCACTTCTTCATGGACGTACGCGACCTGCGTACCGGAAAGCAGCGCAGGTTCCGCGTCCCCGGCGAGCCGAAGGACCTCGTGCAGCGCGGCAACAAGATCTACGCCGCCATCTACCCCAGCGGGACAATCATCTCCATCGACCTCCGCACCGACGAGGTCCGCAGCCTCGGCTCTCTGGGGCACGACCAGCAGCGCCCGTGGGACATCGAGTACGACCCGGTGACCGACAAGCTGCTGGTCGCCTCCGCGCCGCTGGGGGCCAAGCTCGAGGGCGCGCTGTCGATCGTGGACCCCGACACCGGCGAGATCGACGTCTACAAGGGCGTCATCCCCGGGCAGAGCCTGATGAGCCTGTCGCTGGACGCCGGCAAGGGCATCGTGTACCTGGGCGGCGACGTGCTCGGCGGGGGCGGTGTCACGCCGGTGAAGACCGCGGCGTCCGTCGCGGCCTTCGACCTCCGCTCCCGCACCGTGTTGTGGCAGGTGGACCCGGTCGCCACATTCCGCACCTTCCAGGACATCAAGGTGCACGGCGGGCTGCTCTACGGCGTGTACAAGCGCGACTCCGGCGCCTGGATCGCCCTGGACCTGGCCACCAGGACGGTCAAGCACCAGGGCACGCTGTCCGGGTACGGCGAGCTGACCACGCACCGCGGCCGGGTGTTCGTCAGCACCTTCTTCGGCGGCGGCAACGCCTACGAGCTGGGGACCGAGGCCACGCACCTGGCCACCGGACTGGGCGACGACTGGTACACCAACCCGCAGCTCCACTTCGAGCCCGGCTCCTGGAAGGCGTGGGCCATGAGCGGCCGGCACCTGGCCAGGATCGACCTCAACCCGCGTTGCCCGCTCCTGACCGTCACCCCGCAGACCTGATGCCGGAATTCGTGGTGGACGCCCACCGCCTCATCGGGCCCGTCCCCTTCGACGACCTGCCGGAGGACCCACGGCCGGAGATGGACCGGCTGGGCGTCCACCAGGCCTACGTCACCCATACCCTCGCCCTCTACTCCGACGTCCGCGCCGGGAACGAGGCGCTGCTCCACCTCGGCGACCCCCGGCTCGTCCCGGTGCCCGTGCTGCTGCCCGAGTCGTTCGAGCCCGTGCCGGACTGGGACGTGCCCATGGTCAGGATCTGCCCGGCCCGGCACCGCTTCGAGCTGACCGGGCCGACCGCCCTGCGCTGGCTGGCCGCGCTCGGCGTCACGGCGGCCGTCGACCTCGACGAGACCTCGCCCGGGCAGCTGCTCGCCCTCGCCAGGGAGCTGCCCGAGCAGCGCATCCTGCTGCTCAACCCCGGCTACCGGCGGCTGCGCGCGATCGGCGAGCTCATGGCCGCGATCCCGAACCTGTGGCTCGAGATCGGCACCGTCAACACCCAGCGCGGCGTCGAGTGGCTGGCCGGGCACTACGGGGCCGAGCGGCTGGTGTTCGGCACCGGCGCCCCCGTCATGGACGACTGCGGCCCCCGCTTCCTCCTCGACCACCTGGACCTGCCGGAGGCCGACGTCGCCCTGATCGCGTCGGGGGGGAGCCTGCTGTGATCCTCGACGCGCACGGCCACCTCGGCCCCTGGCCCGACTTCCTCATCCCCGACCAGTCGGCCGACGGCATGGTCGCCCTGATGGACGGCCTCGGCATCGACGCGATCGGCATCAGCCACCTGCTCGCCGTCGGCCCCGACGCCGCGGAGGGCAACCGGCAGGCGTTCGCCGCCGCCGAGCGGCACCCCGGCCGGTTCGGCGTGTGGCAGGTCTACAACCCCCACCAGCGCAACCGGCTCACCGACCGGGGCGTCTGGGGCGTCAAGGTCCACCCGGACGTGCACCAGTGCCGCCTCGACGACCGCCGCTACGACCCCGTCTGGGAGCTCGGCCTGCCCGTGCTCGCCCACGGCCAGACGGACTCGCCGTGGAGCGATCCCGAACAGTTCGTCACCGTGGCGCGCCGGCACCCCGGCGTGCCGCTGCTGCTCGGACACGCCGGGCTCTGGCCGTACGGCTTCGCCCGCGCCGCCGAGCTGATCCGCGAGCACCCGAACGTCTCCCTCGAGATCTGCGGCTCCAAGATGACTGGACGATGGATCGCCCGCCTCGCCGCCCAGGTCGGCGCCGACCGCATCGTCTACGGGTCCGATTCCTGCTTCCTCGACCTGCGGATCGGCTTCGGCCGCGTCGCCCTCGCCCCGCTCGACGACGCCGACCGCGCCCTCATCCAGGGCGGCAACCTCGCCCGCGTACTGGGCATGACCCGCTCCATCGACGGCGACACCACGGAAGGACGTCTCCCATGACACTCAACGCCGACCGCCGGATGTCACTCGCCCTCAACGGCGGCAGTCCCGTACGCACCGCCCCCTGGCCGTCGTGGCCGCCACCGCTGGACGACGCCCAGCGCGAGCTCGTCCTCTCCGTGCTGGAGAGCGGCCGCTGGGGCGCCACCCAGGGCGGCACCGCCTGCGCGGACCTGACCGCCGCGTTCGCGCGCCGCTCCGGCGTCGAGTACGGCGTCGCCGTCGGCAACGCCACGCTCGGCCTGTTCGCCGCGCTGCTCGGCCTGGGCGTGGAGCCGGGTGACGAGGTGATCGTCCCGGCGTACACGTTCGTCGCCTCCGCCACGGCCGTCCTGCTCGCCGGCGCCACCCCGGTGATCGCCGACGTCGACCCCGTCGACCTCCACCTGTCCCCGCCCGCGGTGGAAGCGGCCCTCACCTCCCGCACGGCCGCGATCATGCCGGTGCACCTCGCCGGCAGCCCCGCCGACATGGACGCGCTGAACGCGGTCGCCGCACGGCACAGCCTGGCCGTCGTGGAGGACGCGGCCCAAGCGCACGGCGCCACGTACCACGGCCGCCCCGTCGGCGGGCTCGGCGACGCCGGCGTCTACAGCTTCCAGGCCAGCAAGGCCATGACGGCGGGGGAGGGCGGTCTCGTCGTCTGCCGCGACAGGGCCGTGCACGAGGCCGTCTGGTCGGCCTGCAACGTTGGCCGCACGCTGGACGGTGCCTGGTACGGCCACCCCCGCGTCGGCTGGAACCTGCGCCTGACCGAGATCCAGGCCGCCCTCCTGCTGCCCTGGCTGGACCGGCTCGACGACGAGATCGACCGCAGGAACACCTTCGCCACGGCCGTGGAGCGAGAGCTGGCCGCGATGCCGACGCCCGCGGTGACGGTGGTCCCGCAGCCGCCGGGCACCACCCGCGACTCGCGTCACCTGGTCATGCTGCGCGTCCACGTGCCGTTCGACCGGTCGTTCGTGCTGGCGGCCATGGCCGCGGAAGGCGTCCCGCTCGACGGCGGCTACCCGCCGCTCGGCACGATGTCGGCGCTGACCGAGGCAGGCGCCCGCGCGGAGCATTGCCCGGCCGCGGGGGCCGCCTCCCGCGAGGTGCTCTGGGTCCGCCAGCAGATGCTCATGGACGACCCCGCCGGCGCCGCCCACATCGCCGAGGCCCTGACGAAGGTCCTCGCCTCATAAGTGCTCGTGACCCCTGTCACAGGCGGCGCGGGACGAGCACCCTTCGGTCGAGTAACGGCGTACGGGATCAGGGCTTGCCGGCCGCGTTCACGATGCGGGTCGTGGAGCGGCCGGGGATGGCGTTCATCTCCCAGCACTCGGCCCCCAGAATCGCCGCCGCGGCCGCGCGGGCGCCCGCGTGCGGGTCTCCCGCCGTGTGCGCCAGTGCGCCCGGGTGCATCGGGGCGAGCAGGTCGATGTAGTCCTCAGGGCCGTGGGCCTCGGGCGGGCCGGTCACGATGAAGACGCCGGTGACGAAGCGGAGCGCGGCCAGGACCTCGGCGCGCTCCGCCGAGGGGTTGAGGGGCCGGGTCGGCCCCTTCCAGGCGCGTACGCGCGGGTCGTCCTCGACACCCACGACGAGCGGCCGGCCGCGGTCCGCCACCGCGCCCAGGTAGCGCACGTGTCCCACGTGCAGGATGTCGAAGACCCCGGTCACGACCGCCGCCCCCGGCCTGTCGTACGGCTGCACCCAGACCGCCTCCAGGCTGCTCACGCGACCTCCTCCGCTGCCCCACGGGCCTTGACCAACTCCCTCACGGGCCTAGACGGCTCGTCGATCGCAGCGTACTCGGTCGCCGCCGGCGATCGTGCAGGCGACCTTGAGAAAGGGCATTCCTACCTTTTCGCGATAGCCCCCCGGCCGCCACCCGCGCGTCCCATAACGCAACCTGAGGATAGGGGCCCGACTATGGGGGAGGTCGCCGTGGCACCGGATTTTCACCGTGTCAACGGGGGTGATCCGCTCGGCTCTCGCGATCTCACGGTCCGGTTGCCGGGGATTCCGTCCCAGGTGTCCAGGGCCAGGGGGATCGTGACGGCCGCGCTCGGGCGTGATCATCCGCTCTACGACGACGTGGTGCTGCTCACCAGCGAGCTGGCCACCAACGCGATCCTGCACACCAGATCCGGCGCCGGCGGCTCGTTCACGGTGGCCGTGATCAGCTCGGAGTCGGCGGTACGGGTGTGCGTGTCGGACTCGGGCTCCGACGGGCCGCCATGCGTCTGCCGTACCAGCACGCAGGCCACGAGCGGGCGCGGTCTGCCGCTGATCGAGGCGATCAGCAACCGCTGGGGGTTCACCCGCGAGGGCGGCTCGACGACGGTGTGGTTCGAACTGCTGCGGGCGGACCTCCCGGCCGTGGCCGTCTAGACGTCCAGACGGCACAGGCCTTCGGCGAGGGCCTTCGTGGTGAGGCGGGTACGGCTGTCGCAGCCCAGCTTGGCGAAGATGTGCTCCAGATGCGTGGTGACCGTGCGGACGCTGAGGACGAGCGCGGCGGCGATCTGGGGGTTGGAGTCTCCGGCGGCCACCCTGGTGAGCACGTCGACCTCGCGGCCGGTGAGCTCGTACGGCAGCGCGCACGGCCGCTCGGCGGCGACCACGCCCTGCAACGTCCCCTGGAACCCGACGCCCGCCCGGAGCAGCCGCAGCTCGTGCCAGCCCCCGCCGCCGTCCAGCCAGAGACCGTGCCTGCTCAGCTCCCGCGAGTCGATGAACGCCCTGGCGTACGCGGCCATCGCCGGCTCGTCCCACAGCGCGGCCGACGCCTCCCGCCCGGGGACCTCGCGGCGGCTGCCGAGCCGGTCGAAGGCGACCGCGCGGAAGTCGGGCGGCAGCCCCACCGGGTCGATCACGCATCTGGTCAGGTCGGTGAGGTGGGCCAGCATCGGGCTCACCGCCGCCACGAGGGCCCCGGTGCGGCCCGGGAACACCTCCCTGGACGCGAGGTGCAGCAGCCCCGTGTAGCGGCCCTCACACAGGAACAGCGGCGCCGTCAGCCCGGCCCGCCAGCCGTAGGGGGCCAGATGGCGGCGGAAGTAGCGCTCGGTGTCCGGCTCGGGCATGCTCACGGGCGCCCGGGTGGCCAGGGCCCTGCGGTACGCGTCCAGCCCGGCGTATTCCTCGGCGGCGTCCCTGTCGATGCGCCGGTGCCCGTCGGACACGACGCTGTGGTGCCGCCCGGTGGCGGGGTCGAACGCGACGAACTCGTACGCGTCCAGCGGGACCACCCGGCGCAGCGCGGCCATCGCCCCGTGCGCGTCGCCACCGCCCGCCACCTGGTAGCCGACCTCGGCGAACGCCTGTAGCTGGCGCACGTCCAGGGTGATCTCGGCCACGGCGTCCTTTATATCATTTGCCAATACTTGGGGTCTTCATGAAGATTTCTTTCACTTGCGGCTGGATGTTACGGTGATGGGTATGCAGCGCGCCTTTGTCCTCGCCACGACGACGCCGGACCTCGTCCCGGCGCGCTGACTCCATGCTTCCCGGGCGAACGCCCGGGAGCTGGTCGTTCGCCCTTTCCTTGGAAAGGATCATCATGAACGACCATCGCAAGCTCGGCCGCGAGCTGGGCATCTTCGACACCGACCCGTTGATCGGCTCCGGCCTGCCCTGTTGGCTGCCCGCCGGCGCGGCGATGCGCAAGGCCATCGAGGACTACGTCCACGAGCTGGAGCGCCGCAACGGCTACCAGCACGTCCACTCGCCCGTGCTGGGCAAACGGGAGCTGTACGAACGATCGGGCCATTGGGCGCACTACGCGGACGACATGTTCCCGCCCATGACCGTGGGCGGCGAGGAGTTCGTGCTGCGCCCCAGCCTGTGCCCGCACCACGCGCTCATCTACCGCTCGCGCCGGCGAAGTCACCGCGAGCTGCCGCTGCGCCTGGCCGAGCTGGGTGGCCAGTACCGCTCGGAGTTGTCCGGCGTCCTCGGCGGACTGACCAGGGTGCGGTCCATCCACCTCAATGACGGCCACGTGTTCAGCCCGCCGGAGCAGGCCGCCGCCGAGGTGTCGGCGTCGCTCGACCTGATCGAGGCCGCGCACGCGCAACTCGGCATCCGGGCCGCGCGCTACCGGCTGTCGCTGCGCGGCGACGGCGGCAAGTACGTCGACGACCCGGAGATGTGGGCGGCCTCCGAGGCGATCCTGCGCGAGGTGCTCAAGGAGCGCGGCCAAGCCTACGACGAGGAGCGCGGCGAAGGCGCCTTCTACGGGCCGAAGATCGACATCCAGATCGCCGACCCGGCGGGGCGGGAGACCACCCTGTCGACCGTCCAGGTGGACCTCTACATGCCCGAACGCTTCGACCTGCGTTACGTCGGCGGCCACCGGCCCGCCATGGTGCACCGCAGCGTCGTCGGCGGCCTCGAACGCCTGGTCGCGCACCTCATCGAGGTGCACGGCGGCGCGTTCCCCGCGTGGCTGGCGCCGGTGCAGGCGGTGGTGCTGCCGCTGTCGGACGCCGAGCTGCCGGCCGCCGAGGACCTCCTGCGCCGCTGCCTGGCCGCCGGGCTGCGCGCGGAGCTGGCGCCCGCCGATCGGGGGAGTCTCGGGGCCAGGATCAGGGCGCACCGGCTGGTGCCGTACCAGCTCGTGGTGGGGCCGCGCGAGGTGGCGAGCGGGCAGGCGGCGGTGCGGCTGCGCGACGGGAGCCAGGCGGGAGAGGTGCCCCTTGAGCGTTTGGCCGCAGATTCACGACCGTTCGCCTGACGGGCGCAAATCAATAAGGTAACGGAGCCTTCCCTGATCACGTAAAGGGCTCGTAAAGTCCCTGCAACGCCGTGTCGGGGGAGGACGTCGTGACCGAGCTGAGCGATCGCGAGGCCGAGCTGGTCTCCGCCCACGAGCAGGAGCGCCCGGCGCGGCAACTGGGCGGGGCGCTCCGGCTCGGCGTGTGGATCGTCGGCGGGTTGTTGTCGGTCTACTCGCTCGTGGTGGTGTTCCGGCCGGTCGAGGCGCTCGAACATCGGATGACGTTCCTGGCGGTGGCGCTGCCGCTGGTGTTCCTGTGTTACCGCTCGGGGCTGTCGTCGTGGTTGAGCAGACTGCGCCTGGCGTTCGCGCGCTATCGGTCGGCGCTGTGGTCGCTGGTGAGCAGGCTGCGCCGCGAAGGCTTCCGATCCGTGCTGTCGTCGTGGCTGAGCAGCCTGCGCCTGGCGTTCGCGCGCTATCGATCGATGCTCTCGTCGTCGGTGAGGAGGCTGCGCCGCGACCCCGCCAAGGTCGCCGCCGTCGACGAGGCCGGTCCGCCGGCGGGGGCCACGGTGGACGGGCGGCCGGTCCCACCAGAGGGGGAGGGTGAGCCCGATCCGCTGGCCGGGGTGTCGCGGGCGGTGGCGCACCCGGAAGGCACGCGTCGCACGGAGCGGCCCACCGTGGCCGACTGGCTGCTGGCCGCCGCCGCGCTCGCGGTCCTGGTCTACCCCCTCGCCGGCATCGACGCCTTCCGCGATCGCGGGTCGGGCGCGGCACTGACGGGCCTCGACGTCGTGGCGGGCCTGGCGCTGACGGTGCTGCTGCTGGAGGCGGTACGGCGGACGGTGGGCTGGGCCCTGACCATCATCTGCGTCATTTTTCTGATTTATGCCTATTACGGCGCATATTTGCCGATCGACTGGACGATCGGGCATCGCGGCTTCGACCTCGCCCAAATCGTGTCGCAGCTCTACACCGGCACCGAAGGCTTCTTCGGCGTCCCCATGCAGGTGGCCGCCAGCTACATCATCCTGTTCACGATTTACGGCGCCGTGCTCGATTTCTCCGGCGCGAGCCGCTTCTTCATCGACCTGAGCTTCGCCGCCTTCCGCAACTCCCGCTCCGCCCCCGGCCGCACCGTCACCACGGCGGGCTTCCTGCTCGGCACGGTCTCCGGCTCGGGCGTGGCGACCACGGTCAGCCTCGGCAGCGTGGCCTGGCCGGTGCTGCGCCGGGCCGGCTACCCGAGGGAGCCGGCGGGCGGCATCCTGGCGGCCGGCGGCATCGGCGCCATCCTGTCGCCGCCCACGCTGGGCGCCGCGGCGTTCATCATCGCCGAGTACCTCAGGGTCAGCTACCTCGAGGTGCTCCTGTACGCGACGATCCCCACGATCCTGTACTACCTGGGCATCTTCCTGGCCATCGAGATCGACTCACGCCGCTTCGGCACCCACGCCGTGCAGGTGGACGCGCCCAAGGCGGGCAAGCTGCTGCTGCGCTTCGGCTACCACTTCAGCTCGCTCATCCTCATCATCGTGCTGATGGCGCTGGACCGGTCGGCGTTCCAGTCCGTGGTGATCGCCACGGCCGTGGCGTTCGCGCTGTCGTTCCTCGACCCCGCGCACCGGATGACCCCCAAGCGCGTCGGGCAGGCCCTGGCGAAGGGCACGCTGGAGGTGCTGCCGGTGACCGCCGTGTGCGCGGCGGCGGGCATCATCGTCGGCGTCATCACCCAGACCGGCCTCGGGCTGAACCTCAGCGCGATCATCGTCGACTTCGCCGCCGGCAACCTCGTCCTCACCACGATCATGTCCGGCCTCGCCGTCATGCTGCTGGGCCTGGCCGTGCCGGTGACCGCGAGCTTCATCATCGCGGCCGTGATCATCGCCCCGGCGCTCACCACGCTCGGCGTCACCCAGGCCGAGGCGTACATGTTCGTCTTCTACTACGCGGTGTTGTCGGAGGTGAGCCCGCCCACCGCGCTGTCGGCGGTCGCGGCGGCCGCGATCACCGGCGGCAACACGTACAAGACGATGATGATGACCTGGCGGTACACGCTGCCGGCGTTCCTGGTGCCGTTCGCGTTCGTGCTGACGCCCAACGGTCAGGCCCTGCTCGGGCAGGGGCCGATCGGGACCGTGCTGCTGATGGCGGCGGTGTCGGCGGTCGCGGTGGCCGCGCTCGCCATGGCCACGGGCGGCCTGACCGGCGTGCCCGAACGGCTGCTCGCGGCGGTGGCCGCGGTTCTGCTGCTGTTCCTCGAGCCCGTCCCCATCGTCGCCGGCCTGGCCGTGCTGGCCGTGGCCACCGGCGTGCATCTCGTCAGAAGAAGGAGAAGGGACCCAGCGTGAAGCGGATCTTTGCGATAGTCGCCGCAGCAGCCCTCACCGTGGCGGGCTGCGGTGGCGGCGGAAGCGGCGGCGGGTCGGGCAACCGGCTGTCGATCGCCACCGGTGGCACGACGGGCGTCTACTACGTGTACGGCGGCGGCCTGGCCAAGCAACTGTCGGCGAGCATCGCCAACACCCAGGCCACCGCGTCGGTCACCTCGGCCTCGGTCGAGAACATCAAGCTGCTGGCCGGCGGCAAGGCCGACATCGGCTTCTCCCAGATCGACACGGCGGCCGACGCCGTCAACGGCAAGGACACGTTCACCGCCAAGCAGCCGATCAAGGCGATCGCCCGCATCTACGACAACTACGCGCACGTCGTCGTCGCCCCGGGCGTCGAGGCGACCAAGGTGGCCGACCTCAAGGGCAAGCGCGTCTCGCTCGGCCCCGCCAACTCGGGCACCCAGGTGGTGGCCCGGCGCATGCTGGAGGCGGCCGGACTGAACCCTGACACCGACATCACCAAGCAGCAGCTGTCGATCAACGAGTCGGTGCAGGCCGCCAAGGACGGCACGATCGACGCGTTCTTCTGGGTCGGCGGCCTGCCCACGGCCGGCATCACCGACCTGGCCACGAGCAAGCCGGACATGAAGATGCTCGACACGTCCGACGTCCTGACGAAGATGCAGACGACGTACGGGCAGCAGTACGTCTCCCTGGACGTCGACATGTCCGTCTACAAGCTGAACGGCACGCTGAAGACCGTCGGCATCGGGAACGTGCTGCTGGTGCCCGACAAGATGAGCGAGCAACTCGCGTACGACATCACCAAGACCCTGTTCGAGAAGAAGGCAGAGCTGTCGGCCGTGCACCCGGAGGCGAAGAAGCTCGACCTGAAGCTGGGGCAAGAGGTGACCCCGGTCGAGCTGCACCCGGGGGCGGCCCGCTACTTCAAGGAAAAGGCCTGATCAGGCTCCTGATAGCGATCGCGGCAGTGATGGCGCTCGGCTCCGGCGGCGGCGCCGGGCGCCTCACCGTGAACGGCCTGCCGGTCTCCGGCGGCTTCATGATCGGCTACGTGCACTCGATCTACCGGGCGCCGACGGCGGAGGTGTTCACGGTCGAGGGCCGCCGTTTCACCATGCGGGCGGTCGTGTCGGCGAATGAGAGCGTGCTCGACTACTACGCGCTGGAGGGGGCACGCAGCCGGACGCGGGCGGGCGCCTGGATGTTGCGCCTGGCCGAGCCCGCCACGTACGAGGAGTTGTCGCTGCTGACCACCTCGATCGGCCGCCGCACCCTGCTGGCCGGCGGCCGATGCCTGCCGCTCTACCCGGACGCCGGGGCGGCCGAGGTGCGGCTGGCGGTGGAGCTGACGTCCGACGTCAGAGGCGAGCCCTGCCGCCCGCCTTACAACCAGTCCCTCTTCTTGAACGCCGCGTAGAGCGCCACCGACGTCACCGCCACCAGGACCGTGGACATCCAGAACCCCCAGGTCTCGCCGGAGCCCGGGTAGGGCACGTTCTGGCCGTATCGTAATAGGGTGCCATCACCGCGTCGGTGATGAGCTCCTGGTCGTGGCGGCGCAGGGTGCCGAGCACCTCCCGCATCGGTATCGTGATCTTGCGGAGGCGAGCGGTGTTCTTGCGCAGCACGTACATCTCGCGCTGCAGCTGCCTGCCGTCGCGCACCTCGTCCTCGAACGGCGCCTCCTCCAGGGCCTCGGCCTTCCCGTCGAGGTCCTGGACGAGGTCGAAGTGGGTGTCGACGATGTAGTCGAGCAGGCCGTGCAGCAGGAAGCTCACGCCTTGGCCGGCCAGACGGGCGTTGGCGTCCCAGCGCCTGACCACGTCGGTGATGTCGAAGTGGTCGCTCTCGCGGACGGTGACCAGCTCGTGCAGCCCCAGCTCCTCCCCGATCATGCCGAGGTCCGCGGGGGCCGGCGAGCACAGGTCGAACCAGACGACGTTGTCGGGGTCCTCCAGGTAATCGGATACCGCCTCGAGAGGGAAGCCTTCCTTCTCGAGGACGCCGTTCCTGTACAGACGCGTGTGCACTAGGCGAGTCTGGCAAATCGTCGCGCGTTTCGCACCGCGGCCGCGCCAGGATCGTTGTTGAAGTACACGTAGGCGTCCTCCCAGCCGGCCTCCCGCACCCGCCCGGCCCAGGTGCGCAGCGAGGTCTCGCCGTACTCGAATCCGGCCCGGCCCTGGTGCATGCGCACGTAACCCCAGCTCGCGGTGCGCCAGAGCGGACTCTGCGGCCGGCCCAGCCGGTCCGCCCAGCAGAGGGCGGCCCCGTGGGCGTTCAACACGTCACGCACGTCCTCGGTCCACCAGGACGCGTGCCGCGGCTCCACGGCGACCCGCACGTCACGCGGGAAACAGGCCAGGCACCTGTCCAGCCTGCCCGGCTCGGCCCTGAGCGTCGGCGGCAGCTGCAGCAGAATCGGGCCGAGCTTCTCCTTCAGCGCCGCGGCGGCGCCCATCAACCGCTGAACCGGCTCCTCCGGCTCGTCCAGCCGCTTGATGTGGGTGAGGAACCTGCTGGCCTTGACCGCCATCACGAACCCGTCAGGCGTGCGTTCCCGCCAGGCGGCGAACGTCTCCGGCCGCGGCAGCCGGTAGAAGGCGTTGTTGCTCTCGACGGTCGGGAACTCCCGCGCGTACGCCTCCAGCCAGAGCCGCTGCGGCAGTCCCTCCGGATACAGCACCTTCCGCCAGTCCTTGTACTGCCACCCCGAAGTGCCGACCAGCCATGCCATGCTTTACGCCTACCCTGACCTTCGCCGTGCAGTACTGTCATCATTCGTCAGCCGAGGAGGACCTACTCGTCGATGGGCGCCAATCACACGCACGGCACCGCCGTCCCGAGCTCGCGCCGCACGCTGCTGGCCAGCCTGGCCGTGCTGGTGCCGCTGGCGATCGTCACGCTGGCCGGCCTGCTGTGGCTCTGGCCCGACGGCCTCCACGACGCCGGCACGACGCCGCAGACCGGTGTCGAGCGGCTCACCGGCACGGTCACCGGCGTCACGCTCAAACCCTGCCCGGCCGTCGCGGAAGGCGCGCCCCAGCCGGACCCCGCCACCTGCGGGAACGCCGCCGTCAAGGTCGGCAGCGGCCCCGACGTCGACAAGGACGTCACGCTCCGCCTGCCCACCGGTCCCGGGGCGCAGCGGTTCGCCCCGGGCGACGACGTGATCCTGCTGCGCGACGCGGACGGCGCCTACCAGATCTCCGACCATGACCGGACGTTGCCGCTGTGGTTCTTCGGGGCGGCGTTCGCGCTGGCGGTGATCGCCTTCGGCCGCTGGCGCGGCCTCACCGCGCTCGTGGGGCTGGCGATCACGTTCGTGCTGCTGCTGACGTTCGTCATCCCCGGCATCCTCGAGGGCAAGCCGCCCATGCTGGTGGCCATCGTCGGGTCGGCGGCGATCATGCTCATCGTGCTCTACCTGACGCACGGCTTCTCGCCGTCCACCTCGATGGCCGTGCTGGGCACGCTGGCCAGCCTGGCGCTGACCGGCGCGTTGTCGTACGGGGCGCTGGGCTTCGCCAGGCTCAACGGCATCACCGACGACGCCGCGATGACCCTGGGCATGAGCCTGCCGATCGACACGCAGGGGCTGCTGCTGGCCGGGATCATCATCGGCGCGCTGGGGGTGCTCGACGACGTCACGGTCACGCAGGCGGTGACGGTGGCCGAACTGGCGCACGCCAACCCCTCCTACGGGTTCGCCCGCCTCTACCGGGCCGCCGGCCGCATCGGGCGGGCGCACATCGCGTCAGTGATCAACACGATCATCCTGGCGTACGCGGGGGCGTCGCTGCCGCTGCTGCTGCTGTTCAGCATCGGGTCGCAGCCGCTGGGGGACGTGCTGACGACGCCGGTCATCGCGCAGGAGATCGTCCGGAGCGTGGCCGGCACGCTCGGCCTCATCGCCGCCGTCCCCATCACCACCGCCCTGGCGGCGCTGGCCGCCTCCCGCCGCTCCACCCGGCCGGATGAGGAGGAGCCCTCGGGCCGCCGCGCGAGCCTCCCGGGCCTTCCCGGCCGCCGGGACGCGCGCGAGGACCTCTCCACCCGCGGCGGGGACCTCTCCACCCACGGCGAGGCCTTCTTCAGCCGCCGGGACGACGAGCCGGACGACGACTTCTTCAGCCGCCAGGACGACGACCGGGACGACTTCTTCTCGGATCCGGATCCAGGCGACCGCCGCGAGACCGGCCCGGACCGTCCCCACGACACCCCGATCCCGGAAGGCGGCTTCTTCACCCCGGCCGCGCGCCGCTCCGGCCCTCCGGAAGCCCCGGCCAGGCATCCCGCCGAGCACGCCCGCGAGGGCGACCCCGCGGATCGCCAGCCCGCCCGTCATCGCCGCCGGGCAGGCGCGTAGGAGCGCCAGGCGGAGCACTCAGGGGTAGGCTTCGGTGCTGCCGTCCACCCGCAGCTTCCGCCGTGCCCGTTCGTAGAACGTGGTGCCGACCCGGACCACCTTCGCCGCCGCCGGCCACGCGGTCACCGTGATCCGGTCGCCGGGGCACAGGTGCCCCACCACGGCCCCGTCCACCTCGACGGCCAGCCGTCCGCTGCTGGGCAGCACCTCCAGCGTGACGTCCTCGTCCGCGGGCAGCACCAGGGCCCGGTTGAACGCCGAGTGCGCCGCGGCGGGCACGACGAGGATGGCCTCCACGCGGGGCGACACGATGGGCCCGCCCGCGGAGAAGCTGTAGGCGGTCGACCCGGTGGAGGTCGCCACGATCACCGCGTCCGCGGCGTACCGGACGAAATCGCTGCCCGCCGGGGTGACGGACACGGCCGCCAGCCCTTCCCCGGGGATGCGTACCAGGGCGATGTCGTTGAACGCGGTCACCTCCGTGGTCCCGACCCGGCTCCTGACCGCCATGCGCGACTCGACCGTGTAGCGGTGCCCGTCGATGGCCGACAGCGTGTCCGCCAGCTCGTCCACGTCGATCTCCGCCAGGAACCCGAGCCGCCCGAGGTTGACCCCGAGTATGGGCGTCGGCCGCCCGGCGAGCAGCCGCATGGTGCGCAGCATCGTCCCGTCCCCGCCGAGCCCGACCAGCAGATCGGCCCGCTCGACGAGGGCGGTGGGGTCCACGGCCACGGCGCTGCAGTCGATCCTCCCCACCTCCTCGGGCAGCCCCAGCACCGTGGCGCCCTTGCCCGCCGCCCAGCGCAGGATGGTGTCTATCGCCTTCTTGGAATCGCGCTGCGGGTGCAACACCAGCCCGACCGTCCCGACCATGCCCATAGGGCCCACCCTACGATGGCAGGGTCAGCACGACGTGCAGGGCGGGGTGGTCGGTGTAGCGCATGCCGACGACCTCCGTCCGCACGAAGCCCGAGTTGGCCGCGAAGACGTGCTGCACGCTGCCGTCGCCCTTCCTGAAGAACGGCGCCACGTTGCAGTCCTGCACGTTGGGCCCGATCAGCGGGGCGTACTTGAGGTTGAAGTCCCCGGCGAGGAACGTCGGCTTGCCGGCCACAGCCCGGTCGCGCAGCATCGCGATGGCCGCCTTGCACTGCGTCATGGCGACGCTTCCCGTGGTGGACAGGTGGGTGCTGCAGCCGATCAGGCCGGGGAACTCGGCGCACACGTAGACACGCTTCTCGCTGCCGCTGTCCTGGGTGGCGTACTGGCTGGAGAACACCGTTCCCGTGGCCGTCGAACGGAAGACGAGGCCGTTGCCGTACTCGTCCCCGTTCGTGCACCGCACGGGCGTGCCGTCGGGGCGGCGGGCCGCGGCGAACGTGCTGAAGCCGTTGCCCATGGCGGGCGCGAGCTGCGGCAGGTCGTTCCTGCAGATCTCGTTGAGCGAGACGACGTGGGGCTGCTTGGCGGTGATGACGGAGTTGGCCTCCTGGATGGTGGCGGCGCCGTTGTAGCAGGAGGTGTTGACGCCGCTGTGGCACAGGTTGAGCTGCAGCACGCGGTATTCCCGCGCCGCCGCGGCCGCAGGCGCCGTCAGAGCGCTCACGCTCAGGATGAGGACGAGGAGGAATCGGATCACAGGTCGCCTTACGCCGGGGGATCTTCCTGTCCCCGACAGCGTCTCAGCGGACCTCCGCTAACGTCGAGTCCATGCGGCTTCATGTCGGATGCGCCATGTGGGCGCACGCGTCGTGGCAGGGTCGGCTCCTCCCCGGCCCGCTCCCGCCCCGGGAGCGGCTGCGAGCATACGCGACCTGGTGCAACGCGGTGGAGGGCAACACGACCTTCTACGCCACGCCGACACGGGCGACGGTGGAGTCGTGGGCCGCTCAGACCGACCCCGATTTCCGTTTCGTGGTCAAGCTCCCCAAGTCCATCACCCATGAACACCGTCTCACTGGCGCTGACGAGCTTTTGCGCTCGTTCTTGGAGGCCATGGAGCCGCTGGGGGCGCGGACCCATGCCTTGTGGGTGCAACTGCCGGGTTCGTTCGGCCCGTCCGATCTGGGGGTGTTGGCGGCTTTTCTCCACCGCCTCCCCAGGTCGTACCGCTATGCGGTCGAGGTCCGCCACCGCGCCTTCTTCGCCGAGGAGCGTTCGGAACGGCTGCTGGAGCGGGTGCTGGCGAGCCGTGACGCCGAATGGGTCCCCTTCGACACCACCACCTTCTTCGCCGGCCCGCCGACCAGCGACGCCGAGCGCGATGCCTGGGCCAAGAAACCCCGGGTGCCACGCCGCTCCCGTGCCCTGACCGGCCACCCCATCGTCCGCTACCTGGGACGGGACGCCACCGAGCGCACGGTGGAGGGCTGGCGATCCTGGGTCGCCACCGTGGCCGGATGGCTCCGCGAGGGCCGCTCGCCGACCGTCTTCATCCACACCCCCGACAACGCCGACGCGCTCACGCTCGCCCGCCGCTTCCACGACGAGGTACGCTCCCGCGTGCCGGACCTCGAGCCGCTCCCCGAGCCGATGCCGAACGAACCCCAGACGCTTTTCTGACCGCATCCGGCCACCGCATCGTTCACAGCGCTGCAGGTCAAGAAGGCATGTCCTGGTGGTGGAAGAACGGTGCACCCACTCGCGTGCGAGGACGGGAGGATTGAACCCGGCATGGTCCGGCGAAAGTGCATGATCGCGTAATCTTGCCTGACATGACTGCCGACATGCTGGCGAAACGGGTGACCAACCTGCTCGCCCCGCAGGTGCTGGTGATCCTGATGCCGCCCGTCGTCGGCCTGCTCGCCCAAGGGTGGCGCGGCGCGGTGTGGGGACTGGTGGCGTCGGCGTTCTGCGGTGGTGTGCCGGCGACGGTGATCGCGCTCGGCGTGCGGTCCGGGCGGCTGGATTCGCATCACATCGTGGACCGGGGGCGGCGGACCGGGCCGCTGCTCGCTGCCGTGGCGGCCGTGCTGGTGGCTTTGGCGTTGCTCGTCCTGATGGGGGCGCCGACGCTGCTCGTGGCGACCGTTGCCGCGATGCTGGTGGCGCTGGGGGTCACGGTGCCGGTCACCTTGCGATGGAAGATCTCATTCCACGCCGCCGTGTCCGCGGGCACGGTCGTGGTGCTCGCCCACGTGCTGCCCGCCCTGCCGACCGCGATCGCCGGGGGCGCCGTCGTCGGGCTGGTGTGCTGGGCCAGGGTGCGGCTCGCGCACCATACGTGGGCGCAGGTCCTCGCCGGGGTGGTGGTCGGCACGGTGACGACGTGGGGCACGCTGGCGGCGTTCGGGCTGGAATAGGCGGGCTGGAATCGACGGGCGGGCATAGGCGGGCTGGAATAGGCGGGCGGGCATAGGCGGGCTGGAATAGGCGCGACGCCGCCGGGGTTGCCGCCTGCATGGACGCTGGGAACCGTGGCCGGGTACGCGTCGAGCGGACGGCCAAACGCGTGAGGACCTACCTGGGCGGCCGGGTGGTGGCCGACACCGCCTCCGCCCTCCTGGTGTGGGAAGTCCCGTACTACCCCACCTACTACTTCCCGCTCGCGGATGTGGACGAGGCCGCGCTCAAGGCGACCGGGACCACCAAGCACTCCCCGAGCAGGGGCGACGCGGTCGTCTACACGGTCACCTCCGGGACGGCGGAGGCCGCGGAGGCGGCGCTGGCGTACCCGGAGTCGCCGCTGGAGGAGATCCGGGGCCATGTGCGGTTCGAGTGGGACGCCATGGACGCCTGGTTCGAGGAGGACGAGCAGGTCTACTTCCACCCGCGTGACCCGTACACGCGGGTGGACATCCTGCCCAGTTCACGGCACGTGCGGGTGGAGGTCGACGGTGTCACCGTGGCCGACTCGCGTGGCGCGCGCATCCTCTTCGAGACGGGACTGCCCGCCCGCTACTACCTGCCGAAGCCGGACGTACGGCTCGATCTGCTCGAGCACACCGACACCGTCACCCACTGCCCGTACAAGGGCACGGCCGAGTACTGGTCCGTCAACGGCGAGAAGGATCTGGCCTGGTCGTACCGGACGCCCCTGCCGGAGAGCGAGCGGATCGCCGGGCTGGTTTCGTTCTACAACGAGAAGCTCGACATCTACGTCGACGGCGAGCTGCAGGAGCGCCCGAAGACCAAGTTCTCCTAAGAGGCGCTCCAGTGGGGGTCGCGGCCGAGGTAGCGCAGGAGGGCCGCCACGTCGTCGTCGCCCTGCGCGGGGGCCAGGGCGGCGGCGTACGCGCCCCAGGCGCGCAGCGGCTCGACGATCTCCCTGGCGATCGTGAGGAGGGGGCGGGCCAGCTCGGGGG
>NZ_VCKY01000190.1 GCF_005889735.1 Nonomuraea turkmeniaca | reverse complement strand
ACCCCGGCCTCAGCCCGCACACCCCACGGCAGCCAGCCCACGGACCGCGCCCAGCCACATGCCCGACCCCCCGGCCACGGACCGCGCCTGGCCGAACGCCACTCGGCCGCAGCAACAGCCGGACGCGGCTGGAGCGCTCGGACTCCGGCTGAACGGTGTCGCCGACTGCTGGGCTCGGCCTTGGCTCGCCCGCCTGGGGCCCGCGGCGCCGGACGGGCCGGCGAAAGGCCACGCCGATCACTGCGGCGGCAGCGAGGCCCGAGCCGCGGAGCCGGGAGGCGTGCGGTCGGGCCGCGGAGCCGGGAGGCGTGCGGTCGGGCCGCGGAGCCGGGAGGCGTGCGGTCGGGCCGCGGAGCCGGGAGGCGTGCGGTCGGGCCGCGGAGCCGGGAGGCGTGCGGTCGGGCCGGGCGCTACAGGCCGAGGCGGCCGAGGGCGGGTAGGTGGGCGCGCGCGGCGGCACGGGCATCGGCCGGTGTCGTCCGCGCTCGCGCCGCGTCGGCCGCCAGCCGGCACTGCGCGAGCGTGTGCGCGGCCAGCGCGGCGCGTACGGCGGCCAGCGCGCCGGCCCCCATCGACAACGTCGAGGCACCCAGGCCGACCAGGACGCAGGCCATGGCGGGGTCGGCGGCCGACTCACCGCAGACCCCGCACGGCTTGCCCGCCTCGCCCGCGGCGCTCGCGGCCATGGCGACCAGGTCGAGCAGCGCGGGCTGCCACGGATCCTGCAACGCGCTCACGGCGCCGAGCTGGCGGTCGGCGGCGAAGGCGTACTGGGCGAGGTCGTTGGTGCCGATCGAGACGAAGTCCACCGACGCCAGCAGGTCCCTGGCCCGCAGCGCGGCCGACGGAATCTCGATCATCACGCCGACGTGCGGCAGCCTCGTGGCCCGGCACGCGCGTGCGAACCACCCGGCCTCCTCGCCCGTGGCCACCATCGGCGCCATCACGTGAAGATCCTCGGACGCCACGGCCGCGACCGCGGCCAGTTGCGCGTCCATCACCTCGGGAAACCTCCTGAGCCTGCGCAGCCCGCGCTCCCCCAGCGCCGGATTGGGCTCGGCCGAGGCCGCGGCAGGCAGGAACGCCAGCGGCTTGTCCGCGCCCCCGTCCAGCGTCCGCACGACCACCCTCCCGCCGGGAAAGGCCTCCACCGCCGCCCGGTACGCCCGCGTCTGCTCCTCCAGAGAGGGCGGCTCGGCCCGGTCGAGGAAGAGGAACTCGCTCCGGTAGAGCCCGATCCCCTCGGCCCCCGCGGCCACGGCGGCCTCCAGCTCGGCGGGCCCGCCGACGTTCGCGAGCAGCGGAACGGGGTGCCCGTCGGCGGTCCTGCCCGGGCCGCGCGCCGACGACAGCGCCGCCTGCCTGGCCGTGGCCGCGCTGACCGCGTCGGCGACGTCTGACTCGTCCGGCTCCACGCGTACGTCGCCGGAGGTCCCGTCGGCCATCACCCGTACGCCGGAAGGGATGGTGGTCGCGCCCCGGCACGCCACGACGGCAGGCACGCCCATGGCCCTGGCCAGGATCGCGGTGTGGCTGGTGGGACCCCCTTCCTCGGTGACGAACGCCGCGATCTCCCCTTTGCTCAGCAAAGCGGTGTCGGCAGGCGCGAGATCCCTGGCGACCAGCACGTACGGCTCCGCGGGCGCACCCCGCAGCCCCGGCATCGCCTGCCCGTACAGCAGCGCGATCACCCGGTCCCTGATGTCGTTCAGGTCGGCGGCCCGCTCGCCCAGGTAGCCCCCGGACCCAGCCAGCACATCCCGATATTTCGTAAATGCCTCGAAAGTCGCCCGGGGGGCGGCCAGCCCCCGGTCGATGAGGGTACGCACCTTCACGATCAGACCGGGGTCCTCAGCCATCAGCGCCTGGGCCTTGAGTATCTCCGCGGCCTCGCCACCCGCCCGGTTGCCGCGGGCCTCCAGCTCGCCCGCGACCTGCCGGAGCGCGGCCATGGCGCGCTCCTTCTCCTGATCCGCCTCACCGGTGTACGTGGCGCCCTCGGGGGGTTCGGGCACGGAGACGGTCAACACATATGCGGGGCCGTGCCCGATGCCCGGGCTGACCCCCACCCCCCGCAGATTCACGGCGTACCGGCGATCTCGGCCAGCTCGTCGAGGAGCTCCTCCGAGCCCTCGCCCTCGGCGCTGATCACCACGGTCTCGCCCTGCCGGACGTCCAGCGCCATGATCGCCAGAATGCTCTTGCCGCTGACCGGGGCCTTCGCGCTGTTCATCTTCGCCACGGTGATGTCCATCGGGGCCTTCATCGCCCGCTGCACGAACGTCGCCGCGGGACGGGCGTGCAGCCCTACCTCCGCCGCCACGGTGACCTTGCGCTCACCCATCGACTCCTCCTTCATTGCCGGTCCAGACCAGCTGGACGCGCGTGACTGCAGCTGCCGAGCATATTGTGTCGAAAAACGCGGAGTTCATTCCCATCGGAAGAGCTCGTCTCCGACATGCACGGCCCCCTCGGCGACCCTGGTCACGGCCTCGGACAGGGCGTCGAGCGCGACCACCGGGCAGACCGGCGAGCGGCCGCCCGCCTCGATCGCCGCCGGGTCCCACGCCACGACCGGCTGGCCCGCGCTCACTCTGTCACCCTCCGCCGCCAGCAGCTGGAACCCCTTCCCCTTGAGCTGGACCGTGTCGATGCCCAGGTGCACCAGCACGCCTTTGCCGTCGTCCCCCACGATGACGTACGCATGCGGATGCAACTTCATGATTTTTCCCGCGATGGGAGCCACAGCCTTGCCCGGCCCCCGCAACGGATCGATCGCCGTTCCCGGCCCCACCATGCCCGCGGAGAACACCGGATCGGGCACGGCGGCCAACCCCACAGCTGCCCCCTCAACCGGGGCGAGAACAGTCGTCATGGTCTCGCCTCAGCCGATGATGTCCTCGATGTCGCTGGCGATCGTGTCCGCCTCCGGCCCGACGACGACCTGGACCACATTCCCCGCCGCCATCACGCCATGCGCGCCCGCAGCCTTGAGCGCGGCCTGGTCGACCTTGGACGCGTCGTGCACCTCCGTACGCAAGCGGGTGATGCACGGCTCGATGTCGATGATGTTGTCGGCGCCGCCGAGCCCGGCGATGATCGCATTCACATCCGCCGCCATCCGGCCTCCCTCGCTCTTGTGACCAGGTTATGGACTGTCGCCGGCGCTCGCCATCCGCGTGTGTGGTTGCCGATGGAACCGTGGTCTCGATTTCTCTCGGCCGATCGGGTTGCGACGTAACGTAATCTATCGGTAATGTTCCGTCACTGCCCGGTGCCTGACTGGCGCTCGGTCCCCGCCTCCATTGGTGTCCACACCAACGGGACAGCGTCCGGCGGGGCGGTGACCCAAGAGTCGCACTCCACCCAGGACCGCGGAGTCAGGCCCCGATAACGCGGTTCTCAACCACGGTCTGTCCGGCGTGCCGGACGGACGCGGCTTCGGCTTCCACCGGATCGCTGCCCGGCCCCGACCGGCAGGAGACGAGGCTACGCCGATGTCCGCAACCACAGAGAACTGAAGACGCTGATTCAGTCGGTCTGGGTGACCTTGTTCAACCCGCGCGGCGCGTCGGGGTCGATCCCGAGCCGGCGGGCCAGCGCCTCGGTGAGCAGCTGCCCAGGGATGATCAGCCCCATCGGCGCCACCCATTCGGGCAGGTCGGGGCCGTTGAGCGCGGCCGTGCCCGCCCGTGCCAGCGCGACCGTACCGGACAGCGTCGGGCTGTTCTCGGCGGCGACCAGCAGCGCCGGGGTGTCGGCGTCGACCACGGCGATGGGGCCGTGCAGCAGGTCGGCGTAGGACAGGCCCATGGCGTGCAGGTAGCAGGCCTCCTTGAGCTTGAGCGCCGTCTCCAGCGCCGTCGAGAACGCCAGCCCACGCCCGGACACGACCACACCCGGCTTGTCCAGCAGCCCCTCGACCACCGCCGCCACCTCGCCCGGCTCGGCGATCAGCTTCTCCACCGCCTCGGGCACCCGCCGCAGCTCCGCCACGTCCACGTCGGCGCCCAGCCCCAGCGCGAGGACGGCCAGCGCGGCCAGCTGCGTCGTGTACGTCTTGGTCGCCGGAACCGCCTTCTCCTCCCCCGCCTCCGTGCACAGCGCCACGTCGGCGGCCTGGGCGAGCGGGCTGTCCGGGCCCCCGTTGGTGATGCCGACCGTCGCGGCCCCGCAGTCCTTCGCCCAGGTCAGCGTCTCGACGATCTCCTCGGTCCGCCCCGACTGCGAGATCGCCACAGCCAGCACGCCGTCGAGGTCCAGCTTGCGCTTGTACGTGGTAGCGATCGACGGCGCCGCCAGCGCGGCCAGCCGGCCCGCGTGCGATTCGACCAGGTAGCGGCCGTACACTGCTGCGTTGTCGGAGGTGCCACGCGCGATGAACAGCAGCTGGCGAGTGCGCTCGCCCACCGCTCTGACCTCGTCGATCCTGGGCAGCAGGGAGTCCAGCGTGGCCCGCAGCGCGGCCGGCTGCTCGGCTATCTCGCTGCGCATCTTCGTGGTCATCGTGGACTCAATCCCCTTCGGACTTGACCGTCTTTCGCGTCATGTGGTCTAGTCCGGACTAGACCAGTACGAACCATAACCTATTGTCCAGGTGGAGACGAGGGGAGGATCCGTGGCGCACATCGATCCGGACAGCCCGGTGCCCAAATACTTTCAGCTTCGCGAGATCCTGCTGGACCTCATCGACAGCGACGAGCTCAGCATCGGCGCCGCCATACCGTCCGAGCGCGAGCTGTGCCAGCGTTTCGGCCTGTCCCGCATGACCGTGCGGCAGGCCGTCGACCACCTCGTGTCCGAGGGCCGGCTGCACCGCGTGCCGGGCAAGGGCACGTTCGTGGCCAGGCCGAAGATCGAGCTGGCGCTTCAACTGACGTCGTTCACCGACGACATGAGGGCCCGCGGGATGGTGCCCGGCTCGCGCGACCTCGACAGGAGGATCGTGCGCGCCAGCGCCCACCTCGCCAAGGAGCTGGGGATCCAGCCGGGCGAGGAGGTGCACTTCATCGAGCGGCTGCGTACCGCCGACGGGGAACCGCTGTCCATCGAGCGGGCGCACATCCCGGTCAAGCTCGCCCCCGACCTGACCGAGCACGACCTGTCGGAGAAGTCGCTGTACGAGCTGCTGGAGAGCCGCTACGGCCTGGTCATGGACGCCGGCGAGCTCACCATCGACGGCGGCATCGCCGACCCGAGCGACGCCGACCTGCTGAAGCTGCCGCGGGGCGGAGCCGTGCTGCTGCTGCAGCGCCGGTCGTTCTCCGGCGGCGTCTGCGCGGAGCTGGGCGTGTCCACTTACCGCGCCGACCGCTACCAGCTGCGTACCATTCTCGAAATGCCCGTAAGACGGGGCTGAGGGCTTACCGCGCTGATCCACCCCCGGAGGAACGCCCGGTGAACGAGACCGCCACCGCCCGGCCCTCGCCGTTCGCGCACGTCATGACCGTGCTCCAGCGGCTGGGCCGCTCCCTGATGCTGCCCATCGCCGCCCTGCCCGCGGCCGCCCTGCTGCTGCGGTTCGGGCAGCCCGACATGCTCGGCTCCAACGGCGTCGAGCCGGGCGGGCTGGCCGACGTGTCGGGCTTCGCCTGGATGAACCAGGTCGCCGAGGTGCTGGCCGCGGCCGGCGCGGCCCTGTTCGAGAACCTGCCGCTGCTGTTCGCCGTGGGCGTCGCGATCGGCTTCGCCCGCAAGTCCGACGGCACCACCGCGCTCGCGGCCGTGGTCGGCTATCTGGTCTTCGACCGGGTGAGCAAGGTCATGTTCTTCGGCTCCGGCATCAGGGACACCGTCTCGATCAGGGAGGTCCAGGACCAGGGAGTCGTAGAGATCATCAACTACGGCATGCAGAACCCCACCAAGGTGCTCGGCGGCATCGTGATGGGCCTGGTCACCGCCGTCCTCTGGCAGCGCTTCCACCGGATCAAGCTGCCGTCCTGGCTGGCGTTCTTCGGCGGCCGCAGGTTCGTGCCGATCATCACCTCCATCGTGGCGCTGGTCATCGGCGTGCTCTTCGGCTGGCTCTGGCCGGTGATCGGCGAGTGGATCCGCCACGGCGGCGAGGCCCTGACCGCGATCGGCCCCGTCGGCACCGGCATCTACGGCGTGATCAACCGCCTGCTCATCCCACTCGGCCTGCACCACTTCGTCAACTCGGTCGTCTGGTACGTCGTCCCGCAGTGCGACGTGGGCGGCCGCGTGCTCGGCGGCGACTGGAACTGCTACTTCGGCGGCGCCCCGCACTCCGGCCAGTTCATGGCGGGCTTCTTCCCGATCATGATGTTCGCCCTGCCGGCCGCCGCCCTGGCCATGTGGCGGGCGGCCCCCAAGCATCGGCGCGCCACCGTGGGCGGCATCATGTTGTCGGCGGCGCTGGCGTCGTTCGTGACGGGCATCACCGAGCCGATCGAGTTCGCGTTCATCTTCGTGGCGCCGCTGCTCTTCGCCGTGCACGCGGTCCTGACCGGCCTGGCCATGGCGTTGACCACGTTGATCGGCGGCCAGCTGGGCTTCGGGTTCTCGGCCGGGCTGCTCGACCTGTTGCTGAACGCCAGCAAGTCCAACACCGCGAACCTCCCCGGCATCCTGCTGCTCGGCGTGATCTACGGCGCGGTCTACTACGTGGTGTTCACGTTCCTGATCCGCCGGCTCGACATCATGACCCCGGGCCGGGAGCCCGAGCCCGACGTCGACTCGGGCGAGACCGGCCGGGCCGGGCCGTAGCACGGTTTTCCCGTCGGACGCCCGTGGTAGGAACCCACCATTCCCCCGCGAACGGATCACCGAGCGGGGGTGGAAGCGGCGATGGGCGGCGCGGCCCGGTCATCCGCATGGTCAGCGGTCTTCGCGATGCTGCAGCGCATCGGCCGCTCGCTCATGTTGCCCATCGCCGTCCTGCCCGCCGCCGGCCTGCTCTTCCGCTTCGGCCAGGACGACCTCCTCGGCGCGAACGGCCTCGGCGGCGTGCTGCCGTGGCTGCTGCCCGTCGCGAAGGTGCTGGCGGCCGCCGGCGGCGCCCTCTTCGAGAACCTGCCGCTGCTGTTCGCCGTGGGCGTGGCGATCGGCTTCGCCCGCAAGTCCGACGGCACCACCGCGCTCGCCGCAGTGGTCGGCTACCTGGTCTTCGACCGCGTCACCAAGACGTTGTTCCTCGACGCGGGCGAAGGTGCCGTGTACGAGAAGGTCCTGCTCGTCCTCCGGGACGGCACACGTACGCTCAACGTGGGCGCCCAGAACCCGACGGGCGTCCTGGGCGGCATCATCATCGGCATCACGGCCGCCCTGCTGTGGCAGCGCTTCTACCGGGTCAAGCTGCCGTCCTGGCTGGCCTTCTTCGGGGGCCGCCGCTCGGTCCCCATCGTCACCGCCGTCGCCGCGCTCCTCCTGGGCGTGCTCTTCGGCCTGCTGTGGCGGCCGGTCGGCGACTGGCTGACCGCGGCGGGCGACTGGCTCTCGGCTCACGGCACCGCCGGCACCGGCATCTACGGCGTCGCCAACCGCCTGCTCATCCCCGTGGGCCTGCATCACTTCCTCAACACCATCGTCTGGTTCACACTCCCGGAGTGCCACGCGGGCGTGAACGGCGCGATCCGTGACGCGGCCGGCGACCTGAACTGCTATTTCGCCGGTGAACAAGGCGCGGGCATCTTCATGACCGGTTTCTTCCCGGTCATGATGTTCGGCCTGCTGGGCGCGGCCATCGCCATATGGCGGGCCGCCCTGCCCGACCGCCGCCGCCCGGTCGGGGGGATCATGCTCTCGGCCGGCCTGACGGCCTTCATCACCGGGATCACCGAGCCGCTGGAATTCGCCTTCATCTTCGTGGCGCCGGCGCTCTTCGCCGTGCACGCCCTGCTGACGGGCGTGTCGATGGCGTTGATGGCCGAACTGGGCGCCCGCCTGGGTTTCACGTTCTCCGGCGGCGCCATCGACCTGCTGCTGAACGCCAGCAAGTCGAACACGCACGGCCTGGCCTTGATCATCGCCTTCGGGATCGGCTATTTCATCATCTACTACGTGATCTTCTCCGTGCTCATTCGCGCGCTGAACCTGCCCACCCCCGGCCGCGAGGTTACGGGCGACTCATAGCGTCCTTCGACCCCCGCCCAGAACCACGGCGAAGGAACCCAACTCACCCATCACTTTCCTCGCCATAACGTGCGAAAAAGGCGCGGAAACCATGGAAGCTGGCGGCCCCCGTATATCCGAGCCGAGCCGAAAACTCCTTATAGGCGATTCTCTCTCAGTCTCCCCCAAGGAATTTTGGAGGACGCGTGCCGGCAGCATCGCAGAACCCGCAGGTCGACGGAGCCCTGGCCCTGGACAGCCAGCCCTTGATATGGGGGCCGCCGGGCGCCACGCCGGACGAGCGCAAGCTGCGCCACTTCGGACAGGCGCTGGCCGAGGTCCTCGCGGGCCGTCGTGCCCCTGAGACCCTGGCCGACCGGCTCACCTCCCGTGCCTACCGCGAGCTGCTCAAGGCGGGACAGATGATCCAGACGAGCCGCACGCCGTTCGCCGGGCGCATGCACGTGAAGGAGCCCAGGGACGGCGCGGTCGAGATGTGCGTGCTCGTCCACGGCGGCGAGCGCAACCACGTCCTCGCCGCACGGCTCGAACGCCGCGGCGTCCACTGGCTCTGCACCGACTTCGAGACCGCGTAGGCAAACGAAGACCCCCGCCTTCTTGGCTGGTGAAGGCGGGGGTCTTGGTGTGCGGCCGGGTCAGGCCGCGTGCTTCGGGTCGCCGTGGCAGCGCTTGTACTTCTTGCCGGACCCGCACGGGCACGGCGCGTTCCGCTCCACGTTCCCGTAGGCGGCCCGCTCCGCCGAGGTGGTGCGCACCTTGGTGTGCTCCACCCCGCCCTGCTCGCCGGGCGCGGTGTACTCGAGCTCGGCCGGCCGCTCAGGCCCGCGCAGCCCGCGCGCGATGATCGAACGGGTCTCCGCGATGACCGCGTCCTCTTCCTCCACGATCGGGTTCTCCTGCACCTCGACCTCGAGGTTGAACAGGAAGCCCACGGAGTCCTCCTTGATGCCCTCGAGCATCCCGGAGAACATCTCGTAGCCCTCACGCTGGTATTCGATCTGCGGGTCCTTCTGCGCGTAGGCCCGCATGCCGATGCCCTCGCGCAGGTAGTCCATCTCGTAGAGGTGCTCGCGCCACTTGCGGTCGAGGACGGACAGGATGACCCGGCGCTCGATGTCGCGCATGGCCTCCGGCCCGAACTCCTGCTCGCGCCGGTCGTACGCCTCCAGCGCGTCCTTCTTGATCTTCTCGCTGATGAACTCGGCGGTCAGGTCCTCGCGGCCGCCGGCCTCCTCGACGAGGTCGTCGATCCGCACCGTGACCGGGTAGAGCTCGCCGAACGCCTTCCACAGCTTCTCGAGGTCCCACTCCTCGGCGAACCCCTCGGCCGTGGCGCCCTGGACGTAGCCGTCGATCACCTCGCCGATGAAGCCCCGCACCTGGTCGTGCAGGTCGGCGCCCTCCAGCACGCGGTGGCGCTCGGCGTAGATGACCTTGCGCTGGCGGTTCATCACCTCGTCGTACTTCAGAACTTCCTTGCGGATCTCGAAGTTCTGCTGCTCGACCTGGTGCTGGGCGGAGGCGATGGCCTTGGAGACGATGCCGGACTCGATGGGCTGGTCGTCGGGGATCTGCAGCCGGGTCATGATGATCTCGACCTTGGCCGAGTTGAACAGGCGCATGAGGTCGTCGCCGAGCGACAGGTAGAAGCGCGACTCGCCGGGGTCACCCTGACGGCCGGAGCGGCCGCGCAGCTGGTTGTCGATGCGGCGGGACTCGTGGCGCTCGGTGCCGAGGACGTAAAGGCCGCCCAGCTCGGTGACCTCGTCGTGCTCGGCCTTCACCGCTGCCCTGGCCTTCTCCAGCGCCTCCGGGTAGGCCTTCTCGTACTCCTCCGGCGTCTCGACCGGGTCGAGCCCGCGCTGGCGCAGCTCGAGGTCGGCACGGAACTCGGAGTTGCCGCCGAGCATGATGTCGGTGCCTCGACCGGCCATGTTGGTGGCGACGGTGACGGCGCCCTTGCGGCCCGCCTCGGCGATGATCGTCGCCTCACGCGCGTGGTTCTTCGCGTTGAGCACCTCGTGCGGCACGCCGCGGCGCTTGAGCGCCTTGGACAGCCGCTCGGACTTCGCCACCGAGGTCGTGCCGACGAGCACCGGCTGGCCGCGCTCGTAGCGCTCCTTGATGTCGTCGACCACCGCGTCGAACTTGGCGTCCTCGGTCTTGTAGACCATGTCCGCCTGGTCCTTGCGGATCATCGGCCGGTTGGTCGGGATCGGGACGACGCCCAGCTTGTAGGTCTGGTGGAACTCGTTGGCCTCGGTCGCGGCCGTACCGGTCATGCCGGCCAGCTTGTCGTAGAGGCGGAAGTAGTTTTGCAGGGTGACCGTGGCGAGCGTCTGGTTCTCGTCCTTGATCTTGACACCCTCTTTGGCCTCGATGGCCTGGTGCATGCCCTCGTTGTAGCGGCGGCCGTGCAGGATACGGCCGGTGAACTCGTCGACGATCAGGACTTCGCCGTCTGCGACGATGTAGTCCTTGTCCTTCTTGAACAGCTCCTTGGCCTTGAGCGCGTTGTTCAGGAAGCCGACGAGGTGGGTGTGCTCGGGCTTGTAGAGGTTGTCGATGCCGAGCCAGTCCTCGACCCTCTCGACGCCGGACTCCAGGATGCCGACCGTGCGCTTCTTCTCGTCGACGATGTAGTCGCCGGTGCTCTCCTCGCCAGGGTTCTTCGCCTCGACGCCCCTGCGCAGCCGGGGCACGATCTTGGCGAACTCCTGGTACCACTTGCCGGACTGCTCGCCGGGGCCCGAGATGATCAGCGGGGTCCTGGCCTCGTCGATCAGGATCGAGTCCACCTCGTCGACGACCGCGAAGAAGTGGCCGCGCTGCACGCACTCCTCGAGCGACCAGGCCATGTTGTCGCGCAGGTAGTCGAAGCCGAACTCGTTGTTCGTGCCGTACGTGATGTCGGCCTCGTATTGCTTGCGGCGCTCGTCGGGCTGCTGGCCCGAGACGATGCAGCCGACCTCGAGCCCGAGGAAGCGGTGGATGCGACCCATGGTCTCGGCGTCGCGCTTGGCCAGATAGTCGTTGACCGTGACGACGTGGACGCCCTTGCCGGCGATCGCGTTGAGATAGGAGGGCATCGTACAGGTCAGGGTCTTGCCCTCACCGGTCTTCATCTCAGAGATGTTGCCCATGTGCAAGTTGGCGCCGCCCATGATCTGCACGTCGTAGGGCCGCTGGCCGAGCACGCGGCGAGACGCCTCGCGCACGGTCGCGAACGCCTCGGGAAGCAGATCGTCGAGCGTTTCGCCGTCCGCGTAGCGTTGCTTGAATTCGTCCGTCAGCGCGCGCAACTCCGCGTCGGACAGGCTCGTGAAGTCGTCCTCGATGGAGTTGACCTGGTCTGCGATCCGCTTGAGCTTGCGCAGGATCTTGCCTTCGCCGGCACGTAGGATCTTGTCGAGAATGGCTGCCACTTTATGTAAAGCTCCTCGCAGGTCTTCCCCGGCGGCGTCGCCAGGAGGAGAGGCCGAGACAAACTTCCCCGTTGACATCGTAGGCGGTTCGGCAACCAGACACAGCCACCGTGCCGACAAGGGCGCGGTACACGTCTGGGAGAATGGGGACCAAGGCAGAGGGTATGCCGGTTGAGCGCCGGCCCGCATCAATAGCGGCATAACCGGCAAAGGAAGGATTGGTCATGGTTGAGGGGAAGAAGTCGGAGCACACGGAGAATCTCGGCAGCCACGGCGGGCGTGCGTCATCGTGGCTGGCGGTCACGGTCATGGTGGCCGGATTCGTCGTCGCCGGCTTCGGGCTGGTCGCCACCAGTTGGACGCTCATCTGGGTCGGCGCCGGACTCTTCGTCGTGGGCGCCGTGCTGGCTCTCGTCTTCGACATCTTCACCGACGTGGTGATCGACGCGCCGCGAGTGGGCATTCGCGCCGAAGACCACCGCTGAACCGAGCTTCACAGGCGGGCACCGACCCCATCGGCTGCCCGCCTTTTGCGTCCCCGCCGCGGCCCGCATCGGGAGCTCCAGGCGGGGTCCGCGTCCGCGCTCGACGTTTTGTCGGTGCCCGCCGCTAGATTGCTCGCATGCATCGCCGTACGACACCGCGCTCATGACCCCGATCGACCTGACGGCCGACGAGGCGCGCCGGATCATCCTGCGCTCGCAAGGCCTGATCGGCGCCGACCCGCGCAAGGGCGGGGTGCACGCCATGCTGCGCCGGCTGGGCGCCGTGCAACTCGACACGATCTCGGTCCTGGCCCGCTCCCACGAGCTCGTCGCCTACGCCCGCCTGGGCGCCGTGGGCAGGACCAAGGTCGAGCGCGCCTACTGGCACAACCCGGCGCAGAGCTTCGAATACTGGTGCCACGCCGCCTGCATCCTGCCCATCGAGCACTGGCCGCTCTACGAGTTCCGCCGCCGCGCCTTCCGTGAGCGGAAGCAGCGCTGGCACGCGGTCCCCGACAACGTGGACAAGCTCCTGGAGCAGGTGCGCGAGTCGGGCCCGCTGATGACCTCCGACGTGGGCGGCGCCAAGAACGGCGGCCCCTGGTGGGACTGGTCGGACTCCAAGATCGGCCTGGAGTGGCTGCTGGACATCGGCGAGCTGGTCTGCAGCCGCCGGGTCGGCTGGCGCCGCGTCTACGACCTGGCCGAGCGCGTGGTCCCCGCCGGCCTGCTGGCCGAGGACCTGACGGACGAGGAGTGCATCGTACGCCTGGCCGCCATCGCCGGCCGCTCGCTCGGCGTGGCCAACAGGACCGACCTGATCGACTTCCTGCGGCTCAAGGGCCGCTATGCGGCGATACTCGACGACGTGCTGCTCAGCGGCGCGGCGGGCCTGGCGCCGGTGAGCGTCGCGGGCTGGCCGGGCAAGAAGGGCCAGGCCAACGCCTGGGCGGATCCCGGGGGCCTGGAGTCCGAGCCGCGCGGCCGCCATCGCACGACCCTGGTGTCGCCGTTCGACTCGCTCATCTGGCACCGCGGCCGCACCGAGCGGGTCTTCGGCTTCACGTACACGCTGGAGCTCTACGTTCCCAAGCACAAGCGTGTCCATGGCTACTTCACGATGCCGGTCCTGGCCGGCGGCCGCCTGATCGGCCGCGTCGACCCGGCCCGCGAGGGCACCACCCTGGTGGCCAGGCAGGTCCACCTGGAGCCCGGCCTGTCCCCCGTCAAGTGGGCCGGCGCCTTACGCGACGCCCTGTGGTCGGCCGCCGAGTGGGTGGGCTGCGACACGATCCGCGTCGAACGCGCCGACCCGCCAGAGCTCGTGCCGATCCTGAACATGACCGCGACATGACCGCGGCCGACCCGCATCCGCCTCAACTGGGATGAGCTGCGCCTGCAGCCCGCTGGAGTTTCCAGCGGGCCGGGCTCGCTACGTGATCTCCAGCATGCGTTCCCGCACCGCGTAAACCACCGCTTCCATCCGTGAGTGCAGCTGCAGCTTGTCGAGAATGTTGCGTACGTGGTTCTTCACGGTGTTCTCGGAGATGAACAGCTGCTTGGCGATCTCACGATTGTTCAGGCCCTTGGCCACCAGCCGCAGGACCTCCATCTCTCGGTCCGTCAGCCGGGGCACGGGCAGCTGGGGCGGGCGTTCCGACTCCTTGCGGCTCATGTTCTGGAACTCGCTGATGAGCTTGGCCGCCATCGCCGGGTTGATTAACGACTGGCCTTCGTGCACGCCGCGCACGGCGGCGGGGACGTCGTTGATCTGGACGTCCTTGAGCAGGTAGCCCGTGGCTCCCGCTTTGATGGCCTCGAAGAGGTCTTCTTCCTCGTCGCTCACCGTCAGCATGATGATGCGGGTGCTCGGGACAGAGGCCTTGATGCCCTTCGCCGCCTCGATCCCGTCCTGTCGCGGCATGCGCACGTCCATGAGCGCGACGTCAGGCATGAGGCGATCGGCGAGTTCGACCGCCTCCTGCCCATCGCTCGCCTCACCGACCACCTCGATGTCGGGTTCAGCGGCCAGCGCCAGCGCCAGGCTTCGCCTGATCAGCTCGTGATCGTCAACGATCAGCACGCGGATCGGCTCGCTCGCTGACGTGCGAGCCTCGCCTGACTCGGTCACGAGGCCTCCTTGATCCGCCTCGCACCTGCACTTCGCTCGCTCACCTGAACCTGACTGAGCTCGCTCACGTCTCCTCCTCGTCGGGGGGCCAGAGCCGTTGAACCGCCATGATGGCATGTAACCAGCGGTTCTTGGGTGGTCGAGAAGATCTTTTAGCGCGCGATCAGGGCTCTACGAGCCGCAACACGCCGTAGTTGTACCCGCGTCTGTTGTAAACGACGCTCGGCTGGCCGCTCTCCTTGTCACGGAACAGGTAGAAGTCGTGCCCGACCAGCTCCATCTCGAGCAGGGCCTGGTCGATCGTCATGGGTTCCGCTCTGTGGAACTTCTCCCGCACGATGAGCGGCCCCTCGCCGTCCATCTCGATCGGGACGATGTCGTCGTAGAGCTTGTTGCGCTCCTGTAGTTCGTCCTCATCGGGCTCGGCCTGCTCGGGGACGACGGCCTCCTTCCGTGACGCCTGGTCGGCGCCGGGGAGCGTCGCGGTGATCTCCGCCACAGAGGGCGGGCAGTGGCTTCCGTGATGGACCTTGCGCCGGTCGGCCAGCCTCCTGAGGCGGCCTTCCAGCTTGTCGAGGGCTATGTCGAGGGCTACGAATCGGTCGTCGGCCGAGGCCTCGGCGCGGATGGCCGGTCCTCGGGAGTGAATGGTGAGCTCGACGCGCTCGCGCTGCTGGGCGAGGCGAGGATTGCGTTCTTTGGACACCTCCACATCGACTCGGATGAGTTTGTTATCCAGACGTTCGATCCTGGCCAGCTTGGTCGTCACCTGGTCACGGAACCGGTCACTGACTCCGGTGTGCCGTCCCTTGACGATGATGTCCATGCAACAGCCCCCCTTTCGGTCTAACGACTGAGCAAGAGCGCCCGACGACGTGCCTGCCGGGCGGGGTCTGCTGTCTGCCTCTCTGTCACCGTTACCCTCTTCCGACACATGGTCACCGGGAACTCGGGCGGCACCCGTCCGGCCGACCTGGTCTTCGACCCCACATCCGCCTGCTGAGGATTTCGCAGCTCAGTTGCCACTACTGCCCTTCTCTTCTGGCGAGAGGCATCTGACCTCTCGGGAAGGCAGGACTTACCCCTAAGCCGCACCGTGATCGGTCGACAAAGAGTCGCCTTACGTGGACCGTTTTGCCTGCGGCTGGCATCGGCTAGCAGAGCCGGGAGACCCGGCCCTGCGCAACCACGGACCCGAACGGGTGCCATGTCAGAACGCTATCCGCATCCAGGGCGAATGTCAGCCGGAGGATCGGCCAAAGGATCACGTTCCGTGATTTTCGCGCGGCCTGCGAGTCCTGTTTGATACCCGATTTAACCGATCGGCAACCCTTACGAGTGCGGGCTTCCTGACCGTTGAGCTGCCCCACCACGTGCCCGGGGTAAGCGACATGTGACCCCTTAGTGAGAGTGTTGATTTGGATCTTTCTTTACGGACCGTGACGTTAATGCTTTTCAAGATCTTCGGCGTGTCGCGGCGACGGTCACGGCCATGGGCACACTCACGCCGGCCGACCGCAGGGCCCTGGCGGCCTCCACGAGAGTGGCGCCGGTCGTGACGATGTCATCCACGAGCAGCACACTGGCCGCTGGAGGCCTTTTCCCGGCTTGGGTGACCTGGAGTGACCCCGCGAGGTTGGCGGCCCTCTCAGCGGAGCTCAGGCTCGCTTGGTCCGCCACCCGCCGCGCCTGGCTCAGCGCCGCCCACGGCTGCGCCGGCAGTCCGCACGCGCGCAGCCTGCGCACCGCCAGCCCCGCCAGCCGGCCCACCGGATCGTGCCCTCTGGCGCTCACGCTCGCCCGCCCGCTCGGCACGGGCACCACGGCGAACCCCCGTGCCGCCCACAGGGCGCCGGTGCGGCCGATCGCCGTGAGAGCGGTGAACGCCAGGGCCTCCGCCAGCACGCCCGCCAGGGCCACCGCGCCCCGCTCCTTGTACGCCACGATCGCCTTGCGCACCGCCCCCTCGTAAGGGCTCGCCGACCAGCAGTCCGGCGTGCCGGGCAGGCGCGGCCTGGGCAGGCGTCTGGCCGGGCCGGCGGTCAGCTCGGCCAGGCAGCGGTCGCAACAACGCGCCCCCTTGGCACCGCAGCCCGCGCAGGTCTGCGGGAGGACCAGATCGAGTACGACGCTCAGCACGCGGGCCAGCATGCTCCCCGCCACCGACAATTCCCGCCCGCCGCCTCCGGCCGGCGTCCGGCCCGGTGACTCGGGCTTCTGGCCTCAGCCCAGGGGGAACAGCGGGCTTTCGACGTCGGAGTCGATCTTGGAGGTCCAGCTCAGATCCTCGTTGAGCTGAAGGATCTTGGGCCCCTTCCCCTTCTCCCCAAAGGCCTCCGCCAGCACCTGCTCGTTCAGCGCCGCCAGCACCTTGAGCCTGTCCTTCAGCGGGATCTCGGCGACCTCTCCGTCCCCGACGTTGATCTCGTTCAATATCTGCCCGGCCTTGCTCTGGGCCAGCACGAGCAGATGCTCGTCATCCCGCCACGCGACGTCCAGGATCTCGTTCCCCTCCTCGGTCGTCGTCAGCGGCCGGAAGTTGGCCAGTTTGAGCCCGCCCATGGTCGTCAGCGCGCCGACCTGGACGGTGTTCTTGCCGGTGATCACGGCCACCCGCACCCCGTCCCTGGCGATGCGCAGGCGGGTGACGTCCAGCCGGAGCCGGTCCAGCTCCGGCGCGGACACCACTATGGGCCCGCGCTTGCCGGCCGGGTCGTACCGCAGCACGACCCGGTTCTTCTGGTCGAAGGTCCACAGCGACCCGTCCCGGTGCCACGACGGCGGGGTCAGGTCGTCGCCCCGAATGACCTCCTGCCACTGTCCCCCCTGCGTCGTGAGGGGGGCCATGGAGATGCCGGTGGAGGTCCTGGCCGCGACGTGGGTGGCCAGCTTGGAGATGGCGAAATCGGAGTAGCCCTGACGCTGCTCGCCGGCCGGTCCCGCCACGGCGCCGCCCGGGCCCTCCTTCGTCATGTGGTGGACCGCTCCCTTGCTGACGTAGAAGGCGGTGTTGCCGCTGTTGTCCAGCCAGCGCTGGTCATCGGCGTCGGGCTGGTAGCTCGTGTACGGCTCCCCGTCCACCAGCACCGAGATGCCACGGCCCTTGGCGACGTCGTTGTTGTTGAGGCTGTACCTGATCTGCGCCATGAGGGCGTCCTCGCCGCTCAGGTCCAGGAGGTCGAGCGGGCCCGACAGGTTGACCACCACGTGCTCGTCCTCGCCGAACCTGACCGACTCGATCTTGGTGCCGGCCGGGAAGGCCGTGGACGCCGCACCCTGCAGGGCCCCGCTCGGCTGCTTCAGCAGGCGCTCGAGTATGACCTTCGCGTACGTCTCCGCCGGCTTCAGCCGCAGGCGCACGTTGTCCACGACGACCCTGTCCTGAGTGCTGCCGTTGAGGTAGTAGAGCTTGGTCGGCCGGTACGCGCGGTCCACATCCGACCGGGTGAGGATGAGGCCGTCGGGCAACTGGCTGACCCGATAGCCGACCCCTTCGACCTTGACCAGATGAAAAGGCCTTTCCCAGTTCCCGGACTGCGGCACGTAGGTGTCGTCTTCCTCGATGCGGGCCACCTGCTTGGCACTGAGCGTGATCCGCTGCACCGGCTCGGCGCCGCCCGGCTCGGGCGGGTCGAACTGCAGCGGCTCGTCGAGCACTGTCACCGCCCCCGACGGGGTCCAGGCCTTCAGCGCCTCGGCGGTCAGGTATTGAGGCAGGACCGTCGGATCGTCGGCGTAGGCGGCCATGGCGGCCTGCAGGCCCCTGATCGTCTGCTCGGGACCCCAGCTCGGCTGCGGCGAGGTGGCGATCATGCGCTGGAACGGCTTGGTCAGCGGGTCGCCGGCGCCGGGCTCGCTCATGGTGTACGGGCCGCTCACCGGGATCACCGTGCAGCCCGTGCCCGCGCAGGTCACGGCGGCCGCGAGCACGATGGCCGCCCCGAGCCGCCTAATCCTCCTCATGCAGGTCTCCCGAGGCAGGTAGCAGCACGGGCGTCATGGCTCCGCGCCACGTACGCCGCATCTCGATCTCCGGAGGGACCAGCGACAGCGGCGAGCCCTTCAGCCCGGCCCCGGCCATCCTGGGCAGCGTCAGCCTGAACTGGGAGCCCTCGCCCGGCTGCCCCCATGCCTGCAGCCAGCCGCCGTGCAGCGTGGCGTCCTCGCGGGAGATCGCCAGCCCGAGCCCGGTGCCGCCGATGGTGCGCGCCCGCGACGGGTCGGCCCGCCAGAACCGGTCGAAGACCATGGTGTCCTCGCCGGGCTTCAGCCCGATCCCGTGGTCGCGTACGGCGACGGCGACGGCGTCCCGGTCGGCGCCCACGGTGACCACGATCTCCCTGCCCTCACCGTGCTCGATGGCGTTGAACAGCAGGTTGCGCAAGATGCGCTCGACCCTGCGGTTGTCGATCTCCGCCATGCAGGGTTCGGCGGGCAGGCGCAGGTCGAAGCGGGTGCCGTGCCGCTCGGCCAACGCCTCGGAGTCCTCGATCGCGCGCAGCACCACCTGGCGGACGTCCACCGGGTCGAGGTCGAGCGTGGCGGCGCCGGCGTCGTAGCGGCTGATCTCCAGCAGGTCGGCCAGCATCGACTCGAACCGCTCCAGCTGCGCCTGCATGAGCTCGGCCGAACGGGCGGCCATCGGGTCGAAGTCCTCGCGCGCGTCGTACAGCAGGTCGGCGGCCATGCGCACGGTCGTCAGCGGGGTGCGCAGCTCGTGCGAGACGTCCGAGACGAACTGCCGCTGGACCTGCGACAGCTCCTCCAGCTGGTGGATCTTGAGCGCCAGGTTCGCGGCCATCTCGTTGAACGAGTTCGCCAGCCGGGCGAGGTCGTCCTCGCCGCGCACCTTCAGCCGCTCGTCGAGCTTGCCGGAGGCCAGGCGTTCCGCGGCCTGGCGGGCCAGCCGTACCGGCGTGACGACCTGGCGGGCGACCAGGTAGGCGATCGCGGCCAGCAGCAGCACGAGCCCGAGGCCCACCACGACGATGGCCAGCCGGACGTTGGACAGCAGCTCCTCTTCCTCGTCGAGCGGGAAGAAGTGGTAGACCTCGAAGTTCTCGCCGTTGCCCTGCTGGTGCACGATGCCGCCGACCACGTACGTCAGCCTGGGCTGGGTCTGGCCGTTGAACGTGATCCGCTCGATGGCCTGGATGGTCTTGCCGTACTCGAGCTTCTCCACGTTGTCCCGCAGACGGGCACTGAGGCTGTGCGGCACGTTGGTGGGCACGACGGTGCCCGAGGCGCGGGACATGCCCGGACTGGCCTCGTTGAGTATCAGCACGTCGTAGCGCTTCTTGGAGCCGTCTTCGCTCGAGCCGGTGACGGTGTCCATGACGTCGTCGAGCGGGTTGCCCGACAACGTGCCACCGTCGGCGACCTTGGCCTGGTCGTCCGTCGGGGGGGTCAGCGCGTCGGCGATCTGCAGGCGGTCGGCGTACGCCTCGCTGAGCGAGGACTGGGCCCTGCTCTCGATGACCGACTTGTTGATCTGGGTGGACAGGAACGCCCCCAGCACGACCACCACGATCACCGAGATCACCAGCGTGCTGGTGACCACCTGAAGCTGGAGCGAGCGCCGCCAGACGCGGCGTGCCCCGCCGGCCGCACGACGCACCCGCCGGCGGACTCCGCCGAGAATCTGGCGGAGTGTCCGTCGGCGGGACCTCTTCTTCTTCGTCGGGGGCATGGCAGGGCTGGCGAAGGTCAGGCGGGGCCGGCTTTATAGCCCACGCCGCGGACCGTGACCACGATCTCCGGGTGCTCGGGGTCCTTCTCGATCTTGGCCCGGAGCCGCTGGACGTGCACGTTGACCAGCCGGGTGTCGGCCGCGTGCCGGTAACCCCAGACCTGCTCCAACAGGACCTCGCGGGTGAACACCTGGCGCGGCTTGCGGGCCAGCGCGACGAGCAGGTCGAACTCGAGCGGCGTGAGGTTGATGGTCTCCTCGCCCCGCTTGACCGAGTGACCGGCCACGTCGATGGTGATGTCGCCGATCTGCAGGATCTCGGGGGTCGGCTCGTCGGTGCGGCGCAGCCGTGCCCGCACCCGCGCGACCAGCTCCTTCGGCTTGAACGGCTTGACGATGTAGTCGTCGGCGCCGGACTCGAGCCCGAGCACGACGTCGATCGTGTCGCTCTTCGCCGTGAGCATGACGATCGGAACCCCCGACTCAGCCCTGATCCTGCGCGCGACGTCGATGCCGTCCGCTCCGGGCAGCATCAGGTCGAGCAGCACCAGGTCCGGGCGTGTATCCCGGAACGCGTCGAGGGCCTTGTCGCCGTCTGAGACAAAGGACGGTTCGAAGCCCTCTCCCCGCAGCACGATCCCCAACATCTCGGCGAGAGCGGCGTCGTCGTCGACGACCAGCACGCGACCTTTCATGGCCCCTCATTCGTTCTACGCATTGTGGGACATACCCGCACGATCGCTGAAGGTTACCCTTGGTCGGCCTATGAGTGTGACCTGAGACCCACAAAAGGCGAATTTTAGGCCCGCCCCCGCGACCGCAATCTCAGTCTGCGGTAACAGAGCGACTTTCGGCCATCCCTGGACGTGAACCTTGGCCCGATTCGCCCGACAATGCGGGCAAGATGAAGCGAGGAATCGGCTCCGTGACACCAATGCCTCGTGCAGCATGCCAGGATTGGGATATGTCAGACGGTCACGGTCCCACGCCCGAGAGGCCATCAGGCTGGTCGGCCGAACAGCCCCCGCCCTACAGCGCCCCGCAGGCC
>NZ_VCKY01000018.1 GCF_005889735.1 Nonomuraea turkmeniaca | reverse complement strand
GGCCACCCCCTGCGACACCCCCGCCACTCACCGCGTCGCGCAGGTGCAGGGCGCCGGTGACGCCACCCCGCTGGCCGGCCAGACCGTGCGCGTCGAGGGCGTCGTGACCGGCGACTTCCAGCGAACCGACCAGCTCAGCGGTTTCTTCCTGCAGGACACGCGGCCCGACGCCGACCCCAAGACCTCCGAGGGGTTGTTCGCGTTCGCGCGCGAGTCGTTCAAGGACGTCAAGGTCGGCGACCGGGTGCTGGTCACGGGCCGGGCCGTCGAGTTCAACGGGTGGACCGAGCTGTCGCCGGTCACCGCCGTGGACGTCTGCGGCACCGGGAGCGTGGCGGCGCAGTCGTACACGCTCCCCACAGCTGAGAACTCGGGCGGGCTCGAGCCCGTCGAGAACATGCTGCTGACGTTCCCGCAGTCGCTGACCGTCAGCGACCACTACAACCTGGGCCGCTTCGGCGAGGTCACGCTGTCCTCCCAGGGCAGGCTCTACCAGCCGACCGACCGGCCCGGCGTGGACCCCGCGCTGAACGCCCGCCGCTCGCTGCTCGTCGACGACGGCTCCACGCGGGAGAACCCCGCCACCCTGCCGCCGATCGTCCGGGCCGGCGACGTGGCGCTCGGGATCACCGGCGTGCTCGGGTACGGCTTCGGCAGGTACCGGCTGCAGCCGACCAAGCCGATCGACTACAAGAATCTCAACCCGCGCCTGCCGAAGCCGTTCCCGGTGATCGGCAACGTCAAGGTGGCCTCGTTCAACACGCTCAACTGGTTCACCACGCTCGGCTCGCGGGGCGCCACCACCGCCGAGGAGCAGCAGCGTCAGCTCGCCAAGCTGGTGGCCGCGCTCAAGGGCCTCAACGCCGACGCGGTCGCGCTCATGGAGGTCGAGAACAACGGCCAGACGGCGCTGCAGGCGCTCGTGGACGCCGTCAACGCCGAGGTCGGGGCGGGCACGTACGCGGCGCTCGCGCACCCGTACCCCGGCACCGACGCCATCCAGGTCGGCCTGATCTACAAGCCGGGCAAACTCACCCCGGTCGGGGCGGCCGAGGCGTCGCAGGACCCGGTGTTCAGCCGCCCGCCGCTGATCCAGACCTTCCGCAGGAAGAGCGGCAGCCAGCCGTTCACGATGGTGGTCAACCACCTCAAGTCCAAGGGCTCCTGCCCCTCCAGCGGCCCCGACACCGACCAGGGCGACGGACAGGGCTGCTGGAACCCCACCCGCGTCGCCCAGGCCAAGGCGCTGCTCGGCATCATCGAGGACCAGGACCTGCCGAACCCCATCGTGCTCGGCGACCTCAACTCCTACGGCGAGGAGGACCCGATCGACACCCTGGAGGCCGGCGGCCTGGCCGGCGTGACCAAGAGGTTCGTGCCCGCGCCGCTGCGCTACAGCTACCTGTTCGACGGCCTCGCGGGCGAGCTCGACCACGTCCTGGTCGGCAAGCAGCTGCTCAAGCGGGTGACGAGCGCGACCATCTGGCACATCAACGCCGACGAGCCGCGCATCCTCGACTACAACACCGAGTACAACCCGCCCGGCCTGTACAAGCCGGACGCGTACCGCTCCTCCGACCACGACCCCTTGATCGTCGGCCTGACCCTGCCCGGCGCCGCGGGCTAGCTCACGGACGAACAAGAGGGGACGGCTCGCGATTTCTTCGCGAGCCGTCCCCCTTCACCAGGTGGCGACGGCCAGGGCGTGACCTGCTGCGACCGCCCCTGATCCCGGCCCATCCACCCGGGGTGGATATCATCTTCTACAGCGAGACGGCCGAACCCGAATACGTGAAGACCACGGAGACGTACTCCGACCACAGCTTCCACGTGGTGGAGTTCGTGCTCGAGTAAAGGTGGAATGCCCGCCGCTGGGTAGCGGTTCTAACCTCCGTACAGCGACGACGACGAGCGAGGAGCCACTTGTGGCGACCATCGAAGTAACAGAACAGAACTTCAACGACATCGCCGACAAGGGGATCGTCCTGCTCGACTTCTGGGCAGAGTGGTGCCCGCCGTGCAAGAAGTTCGGACCGATCTTCGAGCAGGCGTCGGACAAGCACGACGACATCACCTTCGGCAAGATCGACACTGACGCCGAGCAGGCGCTCGCGCAGGGTTTCGACATCACCTCGATTCCCACGCTCATGGCGATCCGCGACGGCATCGTGGTCTTCGCCCAGGCCGGGGCCATCCCGGGGCCGGCGCTCGACGACCTGATCCGGCAGGTGCGGGCGCTCGACATGGACGCCATCAGGTCTGAGCTCGCCGAGGAGATGAAGAAGGCCGAGCAGAGCTGACAACGCGAAAGCTGACAACGCGAAAGCTGACAACGCGAAAGCTGACAACGCGAAAGCTGACAACGCGAAAGCTGACAACGCGAAAGCTGACAACGCGAAAGCTGACAACGCGAAAGCCCCGCCTTTCCGGCGGGGCTCTGCCACGTCGTCAGAGCTTGCGGCCGACCCCCACGTACCCGAAGTCGATGGCGTTGCCCGGCCCGTCCGGGTCGTCGGGACGCCACCCGTTCGGGACCGTCAGGCCCGGCTCGGCCAACTCGTATCCGTCGAAGAAGCGCAGGATGTTCTCCCGCGTCCGCAGATTGAGCGAGGCCGTCGCCCTGCGGTAGACCTCCAGCGCCTGCGGGGTCGTGTCCGGCGTGGAGTCCACGGCATGACTGATCACCAGATGGCTGCCGGGCGCGCTCACCTCCCGCAGCTTCGTCACCGCGTCGTAGGCGAAGTCGTCCGGGACGAAGTGCAGGATCGCCAGCATGAGGAAGGCCACCGGGCGGTCGAAGTCGATCAGGCCCTTCAGCTTGTCCAGCAGCACGTCCGGCTCGCGCACGTCGGCCTGCAGGAAGTCGACGCCCTCCGTCCTGGCCAGCAACGCCCGGCCGTGCACGCATACCACCGAGTCGTAGTCCACGTAGACGACGCGTGCCTCTGGGGCGATCTCGTGCGTGTTGCCCTGTGTCGGCAAGCCGGCGCCGAGGTCCACGATCTGGCGGACCCCCTGATCCACCACATGGCGCACCGCTCGGCGCAGGAACGCGCGGTTCGCCCGGCAGCCCTCCTTGGTGTTGGGGAACGTCTTGAGTATCTGCTCCGCCGCCGCCCGGTCGGCCGCGAAGTTGTCCTTGCCGTCGAGGTAGTAGTCATACATGCGCGCGACGTTGGGGACGTTGGGGTCCACCCCTTCGGGGGCACTATCCACGTTTTCTCCCAATATTTCGCCTATTGGGGCCGATCATAGTGCCGCCACTCCCGCGGCAACCCGAAGTTCATTCGGGTTCCTCCGCCAATGAGACGCAGATCACGCTGCCGCTGGGTGGCAGGCCAGGGGACGGTGGCGGTGGGTCACTGGCACGCTCCATGACGCGACCGGGCGCAGGGCTGCCGAGCCCCGGCACCCGACCGTCAACGACCGCGGCGCGCGGGCCGGACGCGGTGGTCCGGCCCGGGGTCGGGGGTCAGTCGCGGTGGTCCGGCCGGGGGCCGGGGGTCAGTCGCGGTGGTCCGGCCCGGGGCCGGGGTCAGCCGCGGTAGAGCTCCGCCACGCGGAAGGCCAGGTCGAGGGACTGGCTGCGGTTGAGGCGCGGGTCGCAGGCGGTCTCGTACCGGGTGGCCAGGTCACCCTCCACGATCCCGTGCCCACCGCCGACGCACTCGGTCACGTCGTCACCGGTGAACTCGATGTGGATGCCGCCCGGATGCGTGCCGAGCGATTGGTGCACCTCGAAGAACCCGGCCACCTCGTCCAGGACGTCGTCGAGCCGCCGCGTCTTGTGCCCGCTCGGCGCCTCGAACGTGTTGCCGTGCATCGGGTCGCAGATCCACGCCACCTGCGCCCCGGCGGCCGTGACCTCCTTGACCAGCGGCGGAAGGTGCTCGCGGATCTTGGAGGCGCCCATCCGGGTGATGAACGTGAGCCTTCCCGCCTCGTTGCCCGGGTTGAGCCGCTCGACGAGCGCCAGCGCCTCCTCGGGCGTGGTCGTCGGGCCGAGCTTGACGCCGATCGGGTTGCGGATGCGGGCGAAGAAGTCGACGTGCGCCCCGTCGAGCTGCCGGGTGCGCTCGCCGATCCAGACCATGTGCGCCGACACGTCGTACGGCAGCCCCGTACGCGAGTCGATGCGCGTGAGCGCGCGGTCGTAGTCGAGGATCAGCGCCTCGTGCGAGGAGTAGAACTCGACCGTGTGGAACTCCTCCGGATCGGCCCCGCAGGCGCGCATGAACGCAAGCGCCTGGTCGATCTCCCTGGCCAGCTGCTCGTAGCGGCGCCCGGCCGGCGACTCGGCCACGAAGTCCTGGTTCCAGGCGTGCACCTGCCGCAGGTCGGCGTAGCCACCCTTGGTGAAGGCCCGCGCCAGGTTCAGTGTCACGGCCGAGGAGTGGTACGCCTTGAGCAGCCGCCACGGGTCCGGCTTGCGCGATTCGGCGGTGAACTCGAAACCGTTGACCATGTCGCCCCGGTAGGCGGGCAGCTCGACGCCGTCGCGGGTCTCGGTCGCCTTGGAACGCGGCTTGGCGAACTGGCCGGCGACCCGGCCGATCTTCACGACCGGCACCTTGCCCGCGTACGTCAGCACGATCGCCATCTGCAGCAACGTCTTGAGCTTGTTGCGGACGTTGTCGGCCGTGGCGCCGGAGAAGGTCTCGGCGCAGTCGCCGCCCTGCAGGACGAAGGCCTCGCCGCGGGCGACGGCGGCAAGCTGGTCCTTGAGCTGGTCGCACTCGCCGGCGAAGACCAAGGGGGGCAGGCCGCCTAGCTCGGCGACGACCTTGTCGAGCTCGCCGCGGTCAGGCCAGTCGGGCTGTTGCGCCGCGGGGAGGGCTCGCCAGGAATCAAGATCCAGAAGATTGCTGCTCACGAGATACGAGGGTATGCCACGTAGCCCGCCGCTACCGACCCCATTGTCCACGTTTTGATATCCACTCCCACGGGTGTGTCACACGCCATGTGAAATGAGCAGGCCTCAGGGCCATCCGGCGTGCCCGAGCAGCCGAAGTACATGCGTGAGCCGCCTCTCACCGTGGGAGTGGAAATGAACGACGACCTCCACACCCTCTCCGGTGCTTACGCCGTGCACGCACTGCCGTACGCCGAGTGGGTGCTGTTCGAGGAGCACCTGCGCGCGTGCCAGGCCTGCGGGGCCGAGGTCCGGCGGCTGCGTGAGACCGTGGCCAGGCTGTCGGAGGCCGTGGCCGAGCCGCCGCCCGCCATGCTGCGCGGCCGCCTGCTCGCCGCCGCGCACGAGTCGAGGGGGGCGGAGCGGCCCGTACAGCCGCCTCCCGCACCCGGGGAGCCCCAGACGCTGAGGATTCCGCCTGAGGTCGTGCAGACGGTGCGACCCGGGCGCCGGGAGGCGGTCGCGAGCACGCCGGAGAGCTCGCAGCGGCTCGAGGACGGCGGCGGCAACGTGGTGCCGCTGCGGCGCAAGCGGTCGAAGGTGCTGGCGGGCCTGACGGCGGTGTCCGCGGCGGCCGCGGTCGCGCTCGGCGCGGTCGCCTACGACGCCCGCCGCGACCTGTCCGACCTGACCGTCAGGAACGACGAGATGGTGGCCGTGCTGGCCGCGCCCGACGCCCGGACGGTACATCAGCCCGTCACCTCCGGCGGCACCGCCACCGTGGTGATCTCGCGCTCCGCGGGCCGGATGATGTTCGCCTCGTCGGGGCTACCCGACCTGCCGGCGACCCAGGGCTATGAGCTGTGGCTGATGGGCGACGACGGCCCGCGGCCGGCCGGGATGCTGGACCGCGCCGAGAACGGCGTCACCGCGCCCCTGTTCGTGACCCCGCTCCGGGAGGACGACAAGGTGGCGCTGACGGTCGAGCCGGCCGCCGGCTCCGAGCAGCCCACGACACAGCCCATCATGCTGGCCGAACTCCCCGAGGCCTGAGCCGCACGGGATCTGGGCAATGATCGTCGGCTGAGAGATAGTGCAGGGCATGCGTAGACTCGCGGTCCTGCTCGCGGCCGCCACCGTCCTGTCCGTGACCTTCGCCCCGTTATCCACCGCCCACGCCACCGCCGCCGAGCCCGGCGCCGCCACCGTGGTGCCCGTGCAGGTCACAGGGCACCCGGCCAAGCGGTTCAACCTGATCCTCATGGGCGACGGCTACACCGAGGCCGAACAGGCCGGCTTCCAGGCCGACGCCGACCGGCACCTCAACGTGATGTGGTCGATCGAGCCGTTCAAGTCGTACCGGAACTACATCAACGTCTACCGGATCGACATCGTCTCCGGCGAGTCCGGCATCAGCTGCGACCCCGGCCTGGACGCGCCGCGCCGGACGACGCCCCTGAGCATGGGCTTCTGGGGCCGCTGTAACCCGAGCAGCGTCCAGCGCCTCATCACCATGGACAACGCCGCCGCCACCCGCTACGCGAACCTGGTGACCGGCACCACGCCCGGCAACCGGCAGATCCTCGCACTGGCCAACAGCGCCACCTACGGCGGCGCGGGCGGCACGTACGCCACCGCCTCCGGCAGCAACAGCATGTCCGCCCTGATCAGCCCGCACGAGCTGGGCCACTCTCTGGGCGGCCTGCAGGACGAGTACGACTACTACCAGCGCGGCGTCCCCGGCGGCGCCTACCCGGGCGCCGAGCCGCCGAGCGCCCACCACACCCTGCTGACCGAGCAGCAGATGCGCGACCAGCAGAAGAAGTGGTGGCGCTGGCTGGGCGAGCCGAGCGAGTCCGGCGGCCCGATCGGCCGCTACGAGGGCGGCCTCTACTACACGACCGGCGTGTGGCGGCCCAGCGCGCACTCCATGATGAAGACCCTCGGCTACTACTTCGACCAGGTCAGCCGCGAGGTGATGACGCAGCGCATCGCCGCCAAGACCACGCTGATCCAGGACTCGGCGCCCGTGGACGCGCCGGTCGGCGCCGACCGGGTGTTGTGGGTGGAGCCGATGCGCCCCGTGAGCCACTCGCTGACGACCACGTGGACCGTGGACGGCCGGGACCTGCCGGGCGACCTGGACACGCTCGACCTGCGCGCACTGAACCTGGCGCCGGGCACGCACACGGTCACGGCCACCGTCTCCGACCCGACCGAGTTCGTCAGGGACCCCGCCATCAGGCAGTCCATGGCCAGGTCCCGCACGTGGACGGTGGACACCACGCTCACCACCCCGCCGGACGGCGTCGAGCCCGCCGTCGTCTCCGCCACGCCGGCGGACCGCCCGCTCGGCCGCGCCGACGTCGTGTACGTCGAGACCACCCACCCGGCCGCCGCCGTCCCCGAGATCACATGGACGCTCGACGGGAAACCGGTCGACGGCGGCACGGACCTCGACCTGGGCGAGTTCGAGCTCGGCCCCGGCACGCACACGCTCGCCGCGGCACTCGGCGGCCGCACGCTCACGTGGGCGGTCGACACGGAGCGCCCACGCACGGCGTACGAGCTGTCCGAGCCGCTGGCCAGGGCGGGTGACACCTACGTCTACAACGGCCCGTTCTCGATGCGGCTCACCGGGACCGACGACCGCGACGGTTACGTGGTCTCGGAGTCCCGGGTGGACGGCGACGGCTGGTTCAACTACTTCGGCTGGCCCACGTCCTCCGCGCTGCCGTGGACGTTCTCCGAGCAGGGCACGGTCATCGACTCGCTCGTGTACGGCAAGCTGCCGCGCGGCCGCCACACGATCGAATACCGCTCCATCGACGGCGCCGGCAACTACGGCAAGCCCAAGAGTTTCACCGTCACCACGATCGTGCCGCCGCCCGCCTGCACCCGCACGGTCACCGGCGAGCACCGGGGCGCGCTCGTCGTCACCGACGGCGTCACCTGCCTCGACCGCGCCCAGGTGACCGGCCCCGTCACGGTCAGGCCCGGCGCCTCGCTCGTGGTCACCGGCGGCCGCATCACCGGCGCGCTGGCGGCGTCGAAGCCGGCCGCCGTACACCTGCTCAAGGCCCGCGTCGAGGGCGCGCTGACCGTCAATGGCGCGGCCCAGCTGGTCGTCGTGGGCGCCGACCTGCGCGGCGCCGCGCTGCTCACCGGCAACACGGCGCCGATCCTGTCGGGCACCACCGTCAAGGGAGCGCTCGCCTGCATCGGCAACACACCCGCGCCCGCGGACCTCGGCGTGCCGAACAAGCCGGCCGGCGCCGGGGCCGGCCAGTGCGCGAAACTAACCGCGGGCCCCGAGGGAGGAGCGTACGAGGCGGTCCAGCATCGCGGTCAGTGACCGCGTCGCGCCGTCGCGGAGCCTGGCGTACTCGTCCTCCGGGTACTGGCGGGGTCCGTTCTCCACCAGCAGGATCAAGGAGAGGTAGGCCCGATAGAGATCGAGCCGGGTGAGCGCCGCCGGAGTCAGCTCCAGCGGCGTCACCTCGCGGTAGCCCGCCAGCAGCGGGTCGTCCTCGCGTAGCTCGCCGAAGATCGTCGGCGTGACGAACTCGGCGATCGGGTCGCCCCAGAACGCCCGCTCGTGGTCGATGATGGCCTGGATCCGCGGCGTGCCGCGCAGGTCCAGGAAGACGTTGCCCACCCACACGTCGAAGTGCACCAGGTGCGGCGTCGTCACCTCGTCGAGCACGGGCGCGGCGTCCTCGAACACCGCCATGATCTCCTCGACCGGCCGGGGCAGCGGCGTCGGGTAGCGCTCGGTGTCGCCGAGCAGCGCCGCCACCATAGCCAGGAACGCCTCCCGCCACGTCTCGCCCACGATCCCGGCGTGCGGGTAGCCGAACACCTCGCCGGTCACCGCGTTGAACCTGGCCAGATGGCGGCCCAGCTCCCGCCGCAGCGCGTCCTCCCCGTCGGGCTTGGTCTCGTTCCATGACACGCCGTCCAGCGCCGCCAGCACCAGATAGTCGCCGCCCAGCACCGGGTCGTCGAAGCAGGCGTGCACCAACGGCGCGACCGGGACGCCCGCCCCGGTCGCCAGCTCGATCGCGGCCGCCTCCATGCGCAGCAGGTTGCGCTCGTAGCTGAGCTGGTCCAGGTCGGGGTGCGGCGACAACTTCAGCACCACCTCGCGCCCGTCGTCGAGCGCGAGCCGCCAGACGGCGTTGGCGTAGCCGTCCGTCAGCTCGGTCGACGTCGTCACGCCCGTGCCCAGCGCCCGGCGGGTGAGCGCGTCGAGCTCGGCAGGGGCTAACCGGCGCTTGGTCCTGCTGTCCACGGAACTCCTCGCTGATCAGGCGGATTCGCGGCGTACGAGATGGGTGTCCAGGATGACGACGGGCTGGCGCAGCACCTCGCCGTTGATGCGGGCCACGAGCAGCTGCGCCATCTGCCGGCCCATCGCCTCGGTCGGCTGGTGGACCGTGGTCAGCGGCGGGTCGGCGCTCACCGCGGCCTTGGAGTCGTCGAACCCGATCACGGCCACGTCCTCCGGGATCGCCCGGCCCGCGGTCTTGAGCACGCGCATCGCGCCCAGCGCCATGGGGTCGGACGCGGCGAACACCGCGTCGAGATCGGGATGCAGCTGCAGCAGCTCCGTCATCGCGGTCGCGCCGCTCTGTTCGGAGAAGTCGCCGTAGGCCACGATCTCCGGGAGCCCCGAGGTCAGCAGCGCGTCGCGGTAGCCGGCGAGACGGTCCACACCCACGCCCATGTCCTGTGAGCCGGCGATCGCGGCGATCCGGCGACGGCCGAGGCCCAGCAGGTGTTTGACCGCCTGCCGGGCCCCTGCCCGGTTGTCCATGTCCACGTAGCTGTACGGGTGGAGGCCGACGGGGAGGCCGCCGAGCACCGTCGGCACGCCCATCGCCTCCAGCCGGCCCGGGAGCGGGTCGGCGCCGTGCAGTGACAGGAGCAGCACGCCGTCGACGTGCTGCCCCGTCAGGTAGGTCTCCAGGCGCTCGTGCTCCTCGGGAGTGCGCGCCATCGCCAGGATGAGCTGGAGCCCGGTCTCGGCCAGCGCCGAGCCGATGCCGCGGATGGTGCCGGCGAAGTAAGGCTCGTCGAACACCCGCAGCTGCGACTCGGACACCACCAGCGCCACCGTGTCCGTGCGACGCGTCACCAGGGCTCGCGCGGCACGGTTGGGCACGTAGCCCAGCTCGCGAATGGCCAGCTCAACGGCCTCGCGGGCCTTTGCGCTGACGTTCGGCGAGCCGTTGATGACTCTCGACACCGTGCCCCGGCCTACCCCGGCCCGGGCCGCGACAGCCTCAAGAGTCGGTCGGTTCATGTCGCCTATTCTGCCGGATGATCTCCGAGTACCAGAGCGCGCTGTCCTTCAGCCGCCGTTCCTGGGTCTCGAAGTCCACATGAACCAGGCCGAACCGCTTGCCGTAGCCCCACGCCCACTCGAAGTTGTCCATCAGTGACCAGGCGAAATAGCCCTCCAGGGGCACGCCCGCGTCGATGGCCTCCTTGCACGCGCCGAGGTGCGCCTCCACGTACGCCTGCCGCTCCCGGTCGTGCACGCGGCCGTCCGCCAGCACGTCGTCGAAGGCGGCGCCGTTCTCGGAGACGACCATCGGGATCGCCGGGTACTCCCGCGCCACCCGCGTGAGGACCTCCACCAGCCCGCTCTCGTCGATCTCCCAGCCCATCGCCGTCACCGGCTGCCCGCCGCTGACGAACGACACGTGCTCGCTGCCCACCCACGGAGAACCCGAGTCCGTGGGGGCCGCCGCCGCCGACTGTCTGCCGCCTGGTGCTCCCGAGACCGTGAAGCGGCTGTAGTAGTTGACGAGCAGCACGTCGATGGGCGCGTTGATGGTCTTCATGTCGCCTGGCTGGATGAAGTCGATCTCGCCGGGCACGTCGGCCAGCACGTCCTCCGGGTAGCGGCCCAGCAGCAGCGCGTCCAGGAAGAACCGGTTCTGCAGCCCGTCGATGCGCCGCGCCGCGTCCAGGTCCTCCACGCTGTCGGTCGCGGGGTTGACCGCGTACAGGTTCACGCAGCCGCCCACCCGGCGGGCGCCCATCGCCTGCACGGCCAGCCCATGCGCCAGGTTGAGATGGTGCGCGCCCCTGATCGCGTTCTGCGGCTCACGCCGGCCGGGGGCGTGCTCACCCGAGGCGTAGCCGAGGAACGCAGCGCACCATGGCTCGTTGACGGTGCTGAACGTGTGCACGTGGTCCTTCAGCGCCGCGTGCACTGTCGCCGCGAAGTCGGCGAAGCAGTACGCGACGTCGCGGTTGGGCCAGCCGCCCTTGTCCTCCAGCTCCTGGGGCAGGTCCCAGTGGTAGAGGGTCAGCCACGGGTCGATGCCGTGCTGGCGCAGCTCGTCGGTGAGCCGCTTGTAGAAGTCCAGGCCCTTCTGGTTGACCTTGCCCGAGCCCGTCGGCTGGATACGCGGCCAGGAGACCGAGAACCGGTAGGCCGTCAGGCCCAGGTCCGCCATGAGGGCGACGTCTTCCCGGTAGCGGTGGTAGTGGTCGATGGCCACGTCCGCGTTGTGCCCGTTCAGCACCCGGCCCGGTGTCTTGGTGAACGTGTCCCAGATGGAGGTGCCGCGCCCGTCGTCCCGGACGGCCCCTTCGATCTGGTACGCCGAGGTCGCCGCGCCCAACGCGAAGCCCGTGGGGAAGCGCAGCCCGGCACGCGTCTGTTCCTCTTGTGTCGTCACGCCTTGACCGCACCTTCCATGAGTCCGCCGACGATCTGACGGCCGAATGCGACGAATACCAGCACGAGCGGAATGATGGACAGCGCCGTGCCCGCGAAGATCAACGAGTACTCCGTGGAGAATCTCGCGTTGAGCCCGTTGATCGCGATCTGGACGGTCGGGTTTTCCTGGTTGAGCACGATCAGCGGCCACATGTAGTCGTTCCACATGAGCATGAAAGTGTTGATGCCGAGCACGGCCATGCCGGGCCGCACCGCGGGCAGCACGACGTTCCACCAGATGCGCAGCGTGGCGGCGCCGTCCACCCGGGCGGCCTCGACCAGCTCCATCGGCACGGACTGCCGCGTGTACTGCGTCATCAGGAAGATGCCGAATCCGTTGAGCAGGTACGGCAGGATGACCGCCTTGAGCGTGCCCGTCCACTCCAGGCTCACCATGAGCCGGTAGAGCGGCACCACGCCCATCTGCTGCAGCGGCACCGCCATCGTCAGCAACACGAGCACCAGGAGCAGGTTCCGGCCCCTGAAGTTCAGGTTGGCGAAGGCGAACCCGGCCAGCGTCGAGATGATGATGACGGAGACGGTGACGACGCTCGCGACGATGAAGGAGTTCGTCAGGCCCGCCACGAACTGGGCTTCCGGGTGCGTGAGCACCGCGATGATGTTCTGGCCCAGGTTCCCGCCCGGCAGGAACTTCGGCGGCGTCGCCACCGCGTCGGAGTTCGTGCGCGAGGCGATGACCAGCATCCAGTACAGCGGGAACGCCGACACGATGATGGCCAGCCCCAGCATGACCCTGGTGAGGACGGTCGGTTTCCAGATGGTCATTTCGTGCCCCCGATCCTGCGCACGAACAGGAAGTTGATCGCCGCGCCGATGAGAATCAGCAGGAACAGCAGCCAGGCTGCGGCGGACGCGTAGCCGTAGTCGAACTCGCGGAAGGCTTCCTTGTAGACGAACATGGCCACCGTCTGGAACTGGCCCTGCGACCCGCCGTCGGGGTTGCCGTTGTAGAACGTCATCGGCTCCGAGAACAGCGTCAGGCCGCCGATCGTGGAGTTGAGCACCACGAAGATCATGGTCGGGCGCAACATCGGCAGCGTGACCTGCCAGAACTGCCTACGTCGTGAGGCGCCGTCGATCGAGGCCGCCTCGTACAGGTCGCGGGGGATCGTCTGCATGCCGGCCAGGAAGATGATCGCGTTGTAGCCGGTCCAGCGCCAGTCGACCATGGTCGCGATGGCGATCCACGACGGGATGCGCTCGGCCCGCCAGTTGTAGGGATCCACGCCGAACAGGCTCAGGATCCAGTTGACCAGGCCCCAGTCGCGGGCGTACAGCTGGGTGAACACCACCGCGACGGCGACCACCGAGGTCACCAGCGGCAGCAGCACGCTCATGCGGATCGCGAGGCGCAGCCTGAAGCGTTTGTTGAGCGCGTTGGCGAGAAACAGCGCCAGGATCATCTGCGGAACGGTGGCGAGGATGAACATGCCGACCGTGTTGACGACGGCGCGCCAGAAGTCATCGTCGCCCAGCAGGGCGCTGTAGTTGTCCAGCCCGGCCCACTCGACGGTCCCGGCCAGGTCGTAGTCGTAGAGCGAGTAGTAGAGCGTGAAGGCCAACGGGAAGAGCCCGAAGGCGGCGAACAGGATGAAGTACGGGGACACCAGGGCGTACGGCATCGCCTTGACGTCCACCCTGGAGCGCCAGCGGCGGCCGGGTGGACGGTCACGGCGATGGGAGTTCCGCGTTGCCCGCGGAAGGGTGTCGAGGCTCATAGCAGACCTTTCGGCGGCAACATGCCCGGCCCGCTTGTGGCGGGCCGGGCGGGGAGATCAGCCCGCGGCCTTGACCGCGTCGTCGATCAGCTGCTGCCAGGCCTTGTCGTGTGCCACGGAGCCGTCGTCCATACCCTGGATGACCGACTCGACGGCGTTCTTGACCTGGGCGTGCTTCACGCCGAGGAACACCGGCTGCAGGCTCGCCGCCGACTTGGCGAAGATCTCACCGATCGGGGCGTCGTTGAAGAACTCGTTCTTCGCGCCCTGGACGGCCGGGTCCTGCTGAGCCTTGGTGTTGCTCGGCATGTTGCCGAAGTCGGAGAAGATGCTCGCCTCCGTCTCCGCCTGGGTCAGGTAGTCGGCGACCATGGCCGCTTCCTTCGGGTGCTTGGTCTGCTTGGGAACGGCCACCCACGAGCCGCCCCAGTTGCCGCCGCCGCCCGGCACGGAGGCGACGTCCCACTTGCCCGCGCCGCCATCGCCGGCGTTGCCGCTGACCACGCCGAGCATCCAGGACGGGCAACCGAGCGTGGCGAACGCGCCCTTCTGGGTGCCCGCCGCCCACTCGTCGGTGAAGTTGCGCAGCTTGGCGGTCAGGCCCTGCTGGGTCATCTTCTGGGCGAAGTCGAACGCCGTCTTCACCGCCGGGTTCTTGTCGACGATGAGGGTGTTCTGCGCGTCGAAGTAGGCGACGTTGCCGTTCTTGGCCGCCTCCTGGTACAGGACCACCTGGTACAGCGTGTTGGTGCCGTCAGCCCACTTGGTGTCCTTGACCTTCGATTGGAACTGCTGGCCGACCTTCATGAACTCGTCCCAGGTCGGCCACAGGGCGCTGACCTTGTCCCGCTCCGTCGGCAGACCGGCCTTCTTGAACAGGTCCGAGCGGTAGCAGATGCTCATGCCGCCGATGTCGGTGCCGAGGCCGAAGACCTTGCCGTCGGCGGTGACGCCGGTCTCCCACTTCCAGGCGGGGAAGTCGGCCTTGCGGGACTCCAGGCCGTACTCCTTCAGGTCGGCCCACCACTCGGGGTGCGCCTTGGCCAGGCCCATGCCGCCCTCGTCGATGCCGACCACGTCGCCCGCGCCGTTGCCGGCCTGCAGCCACTGGATCATCTGCGGCCAGTACTGCTGCTCGAACTGGTCGGTGAGGTTCTCGTGCTTGATCTGGATGTCCTTGTGCTCGGCGTTCCACTTGGCGACGGCCTTCTCGTAGCCGAAGTTCGAGCCGCCGCCGAAGGTCTGCACACGGATCGTGATCGGTTCCGCCGCCGCCGAGGATGCCGGCGCGCTGGCTTCCGGCGTGCTGCCGGAGCCGCAGGACGCGACGGTCAGCGCCGCTGCGGCGAGGACCGAGGCCGCGGTCAGACTGCCGCGGCGCTTGCTGATCATCATGGGTGGACCCCTTCTCGGGTGAATGTTGGGGGAGTGCACCGCGGCGCACGCTCCGCCGCGGTGGGAGTCTTTGGGAGCGCTCCCACAAAGGGTGCACTTACGTGGCCTGCACGTCAATCCGCCGAAACGCAACCGTTACCAATGGTGCGTTTTGGAATGATCAAGCCGGATTTTTAGGGACAAACCACGCAAAGAGCGGATTGGGAGCGCTCCCACCACAAGAGACATCTTTTGTGTCGCATCCTGGGCATCCCGCCCGTACAACCACGCTTTCCAGCAGTCACCCTCCCGGGTTGCCGGGCACGGTCAGGACCGCCGGGCCGGGATCCGGGCGCCGTCCCGCCTCGTGGCCAGGTCGTCAGCACCTGCGCTAGCTCTGGCCGCCGGGGTACGGCTCGTCGATGGGCTGGGCGGCACGGTGCGGGCCACGGCCGCGCTGACGCCCTCGGCCGCCACGGCGAGTAGCCAGCTCCTCGGGGCCATGAAGGCGGCCACGGTCGTGGATCGGCCCGATCCCGGGACTCCGCTCCATGAGAAGTCACGGCACTCATCGCCGCCTGCGTTGCCGCTCAATGCGAGCAGAATGGCCCCTTGACCATCTTCGTCCGTCGATTGTCTGTCAACGGCATGAGTCATGCCATTTCGCGGAGACACCGGTGAGATGATCCGCTACGGGACCCCCTGCGGGCAAGGCTTCGGTGGATGGGATGGGCAGAACAACGGCCTTTGGCCCGCGCGTCTGGTGGCCGCCGGTGGAGAGGTTGCGCCATGTATGTCATGGCAACCTGACATCGGCACGCCGCTGGTGCCGTGGAATTCCTATGGTGCTTTCATGGCCGCGGTGTTCGGCGCTCCGACACCGGCTCTTGACACCGTGAATCGCGGCGCCTTGCTGGGATCATGAGACCGCCGGCGCGCTGCTCGCCGGTGCGCTCTCAGGGTTGCGGGGGAGCGGTGTCGCCGCGGCGGGCGGCGGCGCGTTCCTCCAGCAGCGTGCGCTCGCGGGCGTTGCGGGTCATGCCCGCCGCCCGCTCGAACTCGGCCCGCGCCTCCTCCCGTCGTCCCAGCTTGAACAGGAAGTCGCCGCGGACGCTCGGCAGGAGGTGGTAGCCCTTCAGCGACGGCTCGTCCATGATCTGGTCCAGGAGGTCGAGCCCGACCGCCGGGCCGTACGCCATGGACAGCGCCACCGCCCGGTTGAGCTCGACGACGGGGGAGCGCGACAGCTTGGCCAGCTCCTCGTAGAGGCCGGCGATGCGTACCCAGTCGGTGTCCTCAGGGGTGAGCGCGCGGGCGTGGCAGGCGGCGATGGCGGCCTGGAGCGCGTAGGGGCCGTGGGCGCCGCCGAGCTCTTCCACGCGATCCAGGCCGGCCAGGCCGCGGCCGATGAGGAGCCGGTCCCAGCGGGCGCGGTTCTGGTCGAGCAGGAGGATCGGCTCTCCGGAAGGCCCCACGCGGGCCGCCGAACGCGACGCGTGGAACTCCATCAGCGCCACGAGCCCGTGGACCTCCGGTTCCTTGGGCATCAGGCCGGCCAGGACCCGGCCCAGGCGCAGGGCGTCCTCGCACAGGCCCGGGCGCATCCAGTCGTCGCCGGCCGTGGCCGAGTAGCCCTCGTTGAAGATGAGATAGATGACCTCGAGGACGGCGGCCAGGCGGCCGGCCAGCTCGGCGCCCTGGGGGACCTCGAAGGGGATCTGCTTGTCGGCCAGGGTGCGCTTGGCGCGGACGATGCGCTGCGCGACCGTGGACTCCGGGACCAGGAACGCGCGGGCGATCTCCTCGGTGGTCAGGCCGCCGAGGACCCGCAGCGTCAGCGCCACCCGCGCCTCCGTCGACAACGCGGGATGGCAGGCGGTGAAGACCAGGCGCAGGAGGTCGTCCTCGATCTCGTCGACCTCGGGGGGCTCCTCCTCGTGCTCCAGCCGGTGCCCGAGCTCGACCAGGTTGCGCTCGAGGCGTTCGTTCCTGCGGATCAGGTCGATGGCACGGCGTTTGGAGACGGTCATCAGCCAGGCGCCGGGGTTGCGCGGCACCCCGGACTCGGGCCACTGCTCCAGGGCGGCGACCAGCGCGTCCTGTGCCAGCTCCTCGGCCAGTCCGACGTCGCGTACCAGCCGGGCGAGGCCGGCGATCAGCCGGGCCGCCTCGATCCGCCATACCGCCTCGATCGTGCGGTGCGTGTCGGAAGCCATCACGGGCCCATAAGACCAGGGCCGCACGTCGCCTCGCAACTCGCTGTCGCTCGTCCACCGTCGGGCCGGCGGCGACATCACCGGGACCGTCGTGCCGGGCTCGGGCGGAAGCTGATCGATCGGGCGGCACCGGCGCCCCCCGTCCGCGTCAGTCGCCGGGCTCGTCGACGCCGAGGCGTTCGCGCAGAGCCTCCTCGCGCTCGCGCTCCTCCGCGGGCATCGCGTCGTCCGGTACGTCCGAGGCGTCGAACACCCGCCACACATCCAGCCCGATCCCGTCGTGTCCAGGCGGCACCGGGAGGCGCAGCGCCCACTCGATGGCCTCTTCCCTGGACTTCACCTGGATCAGCCAGAATCCGGCGATGAGCTCCTTGGCCTCGGCGAACGGCCCGTCGATCACGCTGGCCTTGCCGCCGCTGTAGGCGATCTGGACGCCCTGCGAGCTCGGGTAGAGCCCCTCGGCGGCCAGCAGCACGCCGGCCTTGGCCAGCGACTCGTTGTAGGCATGCATGTTGTCGACGAGCTCCTGGCTGGGCAGCACCCCGGCCTCAGTCTCCGCACTGGCCTTGCCTACGATCATGAACTTCATCGGTGCTCTCCTTCACGCGTTTGCGGCGTCTCACCAACGCGTCGAACGGCCCTGGAGCGAATCGACACGCTTTCGGGAACAGCCGGGCGGGGATGGCGTCAAGAACGTACTGGAGTCCGGTCTCGGACTGCCACTCCGTCAATAAATCTACGATGTAAAGGCGGCCAGCTGGTCGACGAACGCGCGGGCCGCAGGGGAGCAGTCGGTCAGCGACGGCACGGCGAGCGCGAGCGAGCGGGTCGTTCTCGGCTCCAGCGGCCGGGTGACGACGGCGCCGAGGTCGGCGGGCAGGCCCAGCGTGGGAACGATGCTGACCCCGAGCCCCGCGGCCACCATCTCCAGGATGGCGGCCGGCCCGCCGGCCTCGAAGGCGATGTCGAGCCGCACCTGCGACTCCCGCGCCGCGGCCATGATCAGGGGACGGCAGCCGGCGGTGGTCAGGATGAAGGGCCGGTCGGCGAAGTCGGCGACGTGCACGACCGGCTGATCGGCCAGCGGGTGGCCGGCGGGCAGCGCGGCCACCATGTCGTGGGTGCTGAGCGGGACGGTGTCCAGGCCGGGGGCGGGCAGGGTGACGACGCCGACCTCGGCGGCGCCCCGGTGCAGCCAGGCCCGGATGTCGTCGTCCACGCCCTCGAACAACCGCACGCGTACCTGCGGGTACCGGTCGGTGAACGCGCGCAGCAGCCGCGCGATGAGCGTCCCGGTGGCGCTGGGGAGACTGGCCAGGCGCAGCTCGCCGGTGATCTCCCCGGCGGCGGCCGCCACGTCGGCGCGGATGAGGTCGAAGTGGCGCAGCGTCTCGCGGGCCCGGTCGACCGCGCGGCGGCCGGCCTCGGTGAGGGCGATGCCGTCGTGGTGGCGGACGAACAGGGCCGCGCCGAGCTCGCGTTCCAGTGTGGCGATGGCGCGGCTGACGGCGGGCTGGGACATGCCGGTGTGGTCGGCGGCGGCGGTGAAGCCGCCATGCTCGGCGACCGCGAGCAGCACGCGGAGCTGCGCCAATGTCATACCGGCATACCCTAATTGATATTTGACCTGGGGTTGATCAGAACACGATGGTTATGCCATGTCTGAGCGAATGACGATCGAGGTCGAGGGGCGGCGGGCCAGCTATCTGACGGCGGGCGAGCGCGGTCCCGTGGTGTTGCTGCTGCACGGGACGTACTGGAGCCGGGTCTGGGAGCCGGTGCTCGGCGAGCTGGCGGCGGCGGGGTTGCGTCCCGTCGCCGTGGATCTGCCGGGGTTGGGCCGCTCCGAAGGGGAGCTGACGATGGCCACGGCGGCGGTTCCGGCGCTGGCCGGGTGGGTCGCCCGGTTCGCGGCGGCGGTGGGCGCCGGGGAGCCGCTGGCCGTGGCGGGGCACGACATCGGGGGCGCGGTGGCGCAGCACCTGCTGGCCGCGGGCGAGGTGAAGGTGCGGCGGCTGGCGCTGGTCAACTCGGTCACGTACGACTCATGGCCGGTGCCGGGCGTGGCTCGCTTCCGCGACCCGGAGGTGGTGGCCGCGGTGACCGCGGAGGAGCTGCTGGCCGCCCGTCGTACGGCCATCACGGCCGCGCTGGCCCGTCCCGCGGCGGAGGCCGAGCTCGCCGAGTACCTGGACCCGTGGAACGACGCCCGGGTGCGCCGGTCGTGGATGGCGCTGGCCGGCGCCGCGGACGGACGTTACACGCTGGATCTGGTGCCCGCGCTGAGGGCCGACGGGACGCCGAAACTGTTGGTGTGGGGCGAGGACGACACGTTCCAGGAGGTCCGGTACGCCGAGCGTTTCGCCGCCGAGATGCCGAACACCACCCTGGTCCGCATCCCGCGCGCCGGCCACATCCCGATGGAGTACGACCCGGCCGCGGTCGCCGCCGCTCTGGCCCGTTTCTTCGCGGAGTGACCCCGAAGGGACGGCGGCGCTGCCGGGCGCTCATGGACGCGGGCTCTGAGGCCCTGGGGAACGCGGCGAGCGCGCGTCCCGCGATGGGACACGCGCTCGTGCGGAGGTACGGAGGGTCAGGCGGCGTACTCGGGGTAGCCGTAGCCGACGACCTGCGACTTCGGCCGGGTGCGCTCTTCGACCTTGCCGTTGCCGGTGTTGCCCTCGATGGTGGAGATGGTGCCGTTCTGGTTGTCCTTCACGACGAACCCGACGTGGTTGATGTCGCTGATGTCCTTGCTGCCGCTCCAGGAGAAGAACACGACGGCGCCGGGCTTGGCGAGGGTGCCGAAGCGGCTGTTGGCCTTGAACCACTTGGCGTGGGCGACGGTCCAGGCGTCCCAGCCGATCTGCGGGCGGGCGCCGGTCTGCTCGCCGACCCAGGAGACGAACATCGCGCACCAGGCGGCGTTCAGGTAGGCGGTGCGGTTGCCGCCGTCGCGGGCGATGGTCTCGGCGGCGCGCTGGGAGTTGGCGTACCACTGCTGGTACTTGGTGCCGCCGCCGGCGGCGTTCTCACTGGTGCCGACCTGGGACTTGGCGAAGGCCAGGACCTGGTCGGCGGTGACGCTGACCTTGGTCTCGTGGGTGGTCTTCTGCGCCTTGACGCCGGCCTGCTCGGCTACGGCGACCGGCTGCTTGTCCGTCGCCGCGACGGCGGTGCCCGTGACGTGGGCGGTGAAGGCGGAGGCGAGGACGGTGGAGGCGAGCGCGGCGCGAGCGAGGTTGATCTTGTTGGCAGCAAAAATATCGTGCTTGGCCATCGAGGGGGTTACTCCTTGCTTCCATGCCGCTTACCGGGTTAGCTGACGGGCTCGGGCGTGGAAGCTGCCCTACGGCACCGAAGTGCCGATTCGCCCCAAAGGACATGGGTCCCCGGTTCCGCGCAAGGCGGATTCAGCGGTCACAGGACGATCCTGTGATGTTTCGTGCGATGGTCGGACATGGCCGGATAAACCGGACACACGCCACAAGATGCCCCATAAGGTAATACATGGGGCAAGGGAATGACAACTCTATAAAGGCCCGGCTAGGTAAGTTGCCTGCGAGCGTCGGCCAGAAGCCCCATCATGGCAAGGGATTCGTCAAGCGGCATGATCGAGCTCTCGGTCCTGCCTTCGGCCGTCGCGGCGCGGACTTCGCGGAGCTCTCCGGCGTACCCGTTGTCGGCCGGATCGAGCACGTGCTCTTCCGGCTCCATGGAGGCGCCGGTGAGGAGGATCCGCTGCGGTGCCCAGAACGGCGCCTGGATGTCCGCCCGCATCCGAGTACCGACAACGCTGGCGCCGTTGGGGTAATTCCCGAGCAATGAGGTCGCCACGAGAGCGTGCCTGCCACCGGGGTAGAGCAAAACGCCGGCCGCCTCCGCGTCCACCCCGTTCGGGGCCAGAGAGCCGGTGACGCGCAGGCCGGAGGGCATGCCGAGGAGCAGCTGGGCCAGCCCGAACGGGTAGATCCCCAGGTCGAGCAGTGCGCCGCCGCCCAGCTCCGGCGCCCACAGGCGGTGCACGGGGTCGTAGGGCAGGGTGAAGCCGAAGGAGGCCTGCACGGAGCGGATCTCGCCGAAGCGTTCATCGGAGGCGATCTTCTGGATGAGGGGGTTGAACCGCATCCACATCGCCTCCATCAGGAAGACGCCGGCCTCGCGCGCCAGGCGCACCATCTTCTCGGCGTCGTCCACGGTGGCGGCCAGCGGCTTCTCGCACAACACGGCTTTACCTGCGGCGATGGCGGCCTCGGCGACCTGCAGGTGCTGGGCGTGCGGAGTGGCCACATAGACGGCGTCCACGGCCGGATCGGCGCACAGCCGCTCGTAGGAGTCGTAGGCCGACTCCGCGCCCAGCGTCGCGGCCAGGGTTTGCGCCCGGCCCAGGTTCCTGGAGCCGACCGCGGCCACCCGCATGCCGGGCTCGGCCACGATGGCCGCTCCCACCGTCCGCGCGATGCCGCCTGTCGCCGCTATTCCCCATGCAAAGTCCCGCACGAAGGGAGATCGTAGACGTATCAGGTCATGTTGAAGGTGTCGGGGTCGGGTCCGATGCGCTTGCCCCTGTTCATGGCGCCGATCGCGGCCATGTCCTCGGTGTCGAGGATGAAGTCGAACACGTCGATGTTCTCGCGGATCCGCGACGGGGTGGCGGACTTGGGGATGACCACGTTGCCCAGCTGCAGATGCCAGCGGATCACGATCTGGGCGGGCGTCCTGCCGTACTTGCCGGACAGCACGCTCAGCGCCGGGTCGTCGAGCAGCCCCTGGCCCTGGCCCAGCGGGCTCCACGCCTCGGTCAGGATGCCGTTGGCCTCGTGGAAGGCGCGCATCTCGCGCTGCTGCAGGTACGGGTGGAGCTCGATCTGGTTGATGGACGGCGTGATCTCGGTCTCGTCCATCAGCCGGGTGAGGGCCTGGACGGTGAAGTTGGAGGTGCCGATGGCCTTGGCCCGCCCGTCACGGTAGATCTTTTCGAGGGCCTTCCACGCCTGTACGTACTTGTCCTGCTTGGGGACCGGCCAGTGGATGAGGAAAAGATCGACGTAGTCGAGGCCGAGCCTGGCGAGGCTCTCGTCGAAGGCCTGCTCGGCGCGGCCGTGGTCGGCGTTCCACAGCTTGGTGGTGACGAACAGCTTCTCGCGCGGCCGCTCGGCGCTGCGCACGGCCCGTCCCACGCCCTCCTCGTTGCCGTACGCGGAGGCGGTGTCGACGTGCCGGTAACCGGCCTGCAGGGCGATCCGGACGGCCTGCTCGGCGTCGCCGTCGGGGATCTGCCAGACGCCGAACCCCAGCTGCGGGATCTGCACGCCGTCGGTGTTGAGCATGAGCGAGTTCATACCGTCCATTGTTCACGTCGTGTTCCGGGCGGCTTAAGGCGGCAGGGCTAACTTAGAGCGGTCATGAACGGGCCATCACCCGGCTGGGAGGGCAACGAGTGGTCGAACAGGCGTCGGCCTGGGTGGAGTCCCCGCTCCAGATGCTGTGCGCCGTCGAGGCCCACCACGCAGGGCTCCTCGGGTCCGCGACGACAGTCGTGCCTCGAGCGGGCCTGCGGCCGCTGAAGGCCACGCGCAAGGAGCTGCGCAGGCTCGGGCTGCCCGAGGGCCTGGAGCTGGCCGAGCCACGTGAGCGCATGCCGCGCCGCGTGCAGGCCGTGGGCGACGCCTTCTCCGGCCAGGTGCAGCTGCGCTGGCTGACCTCCAACCCGGGCCGCATCGTCATCGTCGACGACGGGCTGGCCACGATCCGGCTGCTGGAGCTGCTGGCCGCGGGGCCGCACCGGCCGCTGTTGCGGGCCCGCGCTCAGCCCACCAAGCTGCGTGCCGCGCTCGGCCTGGCGGCCGCGCTGCGGCTGCGCCTGAGCAAGCTCTCCGTCTTCACCGCACTGAACGTGGACAAGGACCTGGAAGATGCCGTCCGCCGCGTCGGCGTCGAGGTCGTCCGCCACGACTTCGCCTGGCTGCGCGCCCAGCCGCTCAGCGCCGAGGGCCCCGCCGAGCGGACCGTCGTCCTCGGCACCTCGCTCGTCAGGAACGGCCTGGTCCACCGCGACCGCTACCTGCGCTGGCTGACGGACCTGGCCGCGCAGGAGCCGGTCGCCTACTACCCGCACCGCCGCGAGGACCCCGTGGACGTGGCGCTGATCCGGGAACGCCCCGGCATCACCGTCCACGACGCCGGCGCCCCGGCGGAGCTGACGCTGCGCGGCCTGGACGCCGGTCAGCGCGTGCTCAGCCTCCCCTCGACCGCGATCACCTCGCTGCGGGTGCTGCTCAGCCCGCGTGGCGTCGCGGTCGAGCCCGTGGACGTTCCCGATGACTGGTGGACCAGCAGGGCGGTTCCCGCCCTTCGCTCGCATCTGACTGGAGTGTCCGGTTGAAAGTGTTGGCGGTCGCCGACTCCGACTCGTATCTGAAGTGGGCGGCCTGCCTGCTCGCCGATCTGCCCGAGGGCTGCGACACCGACCTGGTGGTGGTGCGTACGCCGATCGCGCCCTCGCCCGAGCAGATCGCCGCCTCGATAAGCGGGCAGGTGGGCGAGCGGGAGTCGCCGCCGGTGTTGTCGGCCCGGTCGGTACGCCGGCTGGCCGAGCGCGGCCGGCCCGACGTGATCCTCGTGGCCTGCACGGGCCCGGTCGTGGACGTGCTGGTGGCCGAGGTGCTCGGGGACCTGCGGCCGCGGCCGGTGTTCGTCAGCGGGCTGCCGGGCATCTCGGTGCCCGCGACCGAGAAGGCGTGGCAGTTCCGCAGCGGCTGTGACCTGTTCGTGGTGCACAGCGAGCGGGAGGTGGCCGAATTCGGTGAGATCGCCCGCCGGCTCGGCGGGGGAGGGGCGGTCGGATTGGCCCGGCTGCCGTTCCTGCGGTCCAAGACGGCCGCCGCCCGGGGCGGCAACCGGGTGGTGTTCGCCACGCAGGCCAAGGTGCCGCGTGAGCGCGAGGGGCGTGAGCGGATCCTGCTGGCGCTGGCCGAGCTGGCCGGCCGCCGGCCGGAGTTGGACGTGGTGGTCAAGCTGCGGGCGCTGGAGGACGAGCGGCAGACGCACAACGAGCGCCACCACTACCAGCGGTTGTGGCGGGAGATGGGCGAGCCGGGGCGGCTGCTGTTCGAGGCCGGGTCGATGCACGACCAGCTGATGCGGGCGGCCGGGTTCGTCACGGTCAGCTCGACGGCGGCGCTGGAGGCCATCGCGCTGGACGTGCCGTCGCTGGTGCTGAGCGACTTCGGCGTCAGCGCCGAGATGATCAACCTGGTGTTCGAGGACAGCGACCTGCTGGGCACCCTTGACGAGCTGGCGGCGGGCGGCTTCCGCACGGCCTCGGCCGCGTGGTGCGCGGCCAACTACTTCCATCCGGTGGAGCGCAACGACTGGGCGGGGCTGCTGTCCGGGCTGGTGCTCTCCCGGTCGCGGGTGCCGGCCACGTCGCTGCTCGACGGGCCCGAGTTCGCGGCGGCGCGGCGGCGGGCCCGGCTGCGCGTGGAGGTGCCGCCCACGATGTTGCGGGCCGGCTACAAGGCCAAGCGCCGCATGCGCCGCTACCTCCGCGCCCTCACCTGACCCCGCCCGGCGAGCAACCGTCGCTCCCACGCATCAGCGCAGCGCCCATCGGGCAGACGGTGCCGCACGAGCGGCGTCGCGTGGGCGGGTCGGCGGCGGCTTGCCGGGCACGTTGCGCTGGTGCGTGCGTGGGAGCGGGCTGCGGCGCGTCACTCGGCCGTGGATCACGCCGAGGCCCCGGCAGTAGCCGGGGCCGGGAGGTCGGTGGTCAGATGGCGGAGCGGATCTTCCGGCGGAGCCGGGTGAGCGCCGTCGGCTTGGCCATGAAACCCAGCGTCTCCAGGCGCTTGCGCTTGAAGTAGCGGGCGTCGAACTCGATGCTCGCCGGCCGCAGGTCCGGGTACGCCTCGGCCTGCATGCAGTAGCCGACCGCGCGCACCAGCGCCGGCAGGTCCACGGCCGGCGGCTGCTCGATGTGCCCCTCGGCCGACAGCCGCGGCAGCAGCGCGTCTGCGATCGTGACCGGGATCCGGTTGCTGTTCTCGTACGGCGCCAGCCGGTCCAGCACGAGATCCGTGCCGTACGAGGCCACGGGCAACCCGAAGTACCGCTGCGCCGTCACCAGCCCCGTGGAGAAGCAGCCGACGACCACTTCGGGCCGGAGCGCGGCGAAGCACACCTCGGCCGGCACGCTCTCCCCGGCCACCGACAGCCGCACTCCCAGAGGCTCGGCCGCGGCCCGCATCAGCTGGGCGTGCCGGCGCCCCGCGGCCGGGTGCGGCTTGAACACGACGTTGGTGTAGCCGCGGGCGGCCAGCGCCTTGAGCATCGTCTCGTGCAGCGCCGCCTCCTCCTCCGGCGTGACGATCTCCAGGGCCGACAGGTACTGGCCGAGGATGACGGCCTGCCCGGCCAGCATGTCGGGCGCGGTGGCGGCCACCTCGGACACGATCGCCAGGAACCGTTCGTCCGGCAGGATCTCGGGCGGGACGCCGTACTCGCTGAGCAGCAGCGGCGTCAGGCCCGGCACCAGGTCCAGGTGGATCAGCCGGCCGATGCGGCGGAAGATCTCGGCGGGCAGCGGGTCACGGGTCGGGCCGTAGCTCATCAGCCCGTCGGAGTAGACCGTGATCGGGCAGTCGCGCACCAGCCCGGCGATCGTCCGCGCGGGCGGCACCGCGATCGACTCCAGCACCAGCTCCTCGACCCCGTCCAGCCCCCAGTGGGAGCGGATGAGGCGCTCCGTCATCGGCACCTCGATGACGCGCGCCCTCCAGTCCGACGGGTGCAGCGGCGCGATCAGCTCGTTCCACGAGTGCACCTCGTCGAAGCGCGAGCGCAGCACCGCGAAGCCCGGCGTCTTGTCCAGCGGCGTCGACACCTCGGGGATGGCCGCGTTGTTGGACACGACGAGGACGCGCCGCCCGTCGCCGAACCGGCCGTCGTCGATCCCGGCGGCCAGCGACATCGCCCCGAACAGGGTCGAGGCGTAGAAGACCTTCATGATGCGTCCTCCCGGTCGCGGCGGACCCGGACGTGCGGGCTGGGGGGCAGGTCGGGCACCAGGACCCGCAGTGTGGCCTCGCGCTCGACGGACATCCGCGACACCGCGTCCGCCACGATCTCCATCGGCAGCGAGCGCACCATCTGCGCGCCGCGCTCCTCGAAGCGGGTGCGGAGCGCGGGCGTGAACCGGTCGCCGATCTCCAGATGGTGGGCCAGCAGCGCGCAGAAGTTCCGCACCGCCTTGGGCATGAACTCCGGCTCCAGGTCCTTGAAGACCAGCTCGAAGGCGTCGAAGAAGTGCAGCTGGCGCTCGTCGCCGACCTGTGTCAGCGACCCCGACACCATGCGCCGGTAGAAGATCCCGGCCAGCGACACCACGGCGAACGTGGCGGCCTCCCGGTGCAGCCGCCAGATCCACGGCCGGTCCTCGGCGGTGTGCAGGGAGCCGGGGAAGTGCAGCAGGTCTCCCAGCGAGCGCCGGTAGACCCCGGCCCAGGCGTACGGGTAGTCGACCATGGTCCGCACGTTCGCCGGCAGGATCGCCTCACGAGGATTGAGCACCGCGTTCCGCCGCGCCAGCGGAGCGCGGTGCACGACCCGCTTTCGGCCCTCGACCTGCACGTGGTCGACGCGTACGAAGTCGCAGCCGAGCCCGTCGATGGCGTCGACGAGTCGTGCCAGATAGCCGGGGGCGAGCCAGTCGTCGCCGTCCATGTACGTCACGTACCGGCCGGACGCGGCCGACAGCCCGATGTTGCGGGCGTCGGCCAGCCCCACCGGCGCGGGATTGCGCAGCACGGTCAGCCCGGGGAGATCGGCGCGGAAGTCGTCGATGATGTCCCCGGTGGCGTCCACGGACCCGTCATTGACGACGATGAACTCGAAGTCGTGCCGCGCGTTACGGCAGAGCGAGGTGAGCGCGTCGGCGATGAATCGCTCGCCGTCTCGAATCGGCACGACGACCGAGAGCGTGATCAAGGGTTCGTTCTCCTGGTGGTGACGGTCATACGGTCACCCGGCGCAGGCGGGCCTTCGGGGCCTCCTCGCCGGGGAAGACGCGCTTGACGCCGTCGCCCAAGGCCTGCTCGATGATCCGGATGTCGCGCACCAGGTGCTCGAGGCCGGACGGCTCCAGCGAGGCGGCGTGGTCGGAGCCCCACATGGTCCGGTCGAGCGTGATGTGCCGCTCCACGCACACCGCGCCGAGGGTGACGGCGGCCAGCGAGATCTGCAGGCCGCGCTCGTGGCCGGAGTAGCCGACGGGGACGCCGTACCGCTCCTTGAGCGTGGTGATCGTGCGCAGGTTGGCCTCGTCCGGCGGCAGCGGGTACGTGGACGTCGCGTGCATCATGATCAGCTTGTCGGTGCCGAGGATCTCCACGGCCGCGTCGATCTCCGACAGCGTGGACATCCCGGTCGACAGGATGATCGGCTTGCCGGTGGCGGCCAGGGCCCGCAGCAGCTCGTGGTCGGCCACGCTGGCCGAGGCCACCTTGTGCGTCAGGACGTCCATCTCCTCCAGGAACTCGACGGACGGCACGTCCCACGGCGAGGCGAACCAGTGCACGCCGCGCTCGTCGCAGTATTTCGCGATCTGCCGGTACTCGTCGCGGCCGAACTCGGTCCGCTCCTTGTACTCCAGGTACGTCATCTCGCCCCACGGCGTCTGCCTGATCTGGCCCTTCTGCTCCTCGGGCACGCAGATCGCGGGGGTGCGCTTCTGGAACTTGACCGCCTGGCAGCCGGCGTCGGCGGCCACGTCGATGAGCCGGCGGGCGATGTCGAGGTCGCCGTTGTGGTTGATGCCGATCTCGCCGATCACGTAGACGGGCTCGCCGTCGCCGACCAGCACGTCGCCGATGGCGACCGGGCCGAGCCCGGGCCGTTCCTTGACCTGCACGACCGGCGCCTCGGGGCGGGCGGCCACGACCCGGTCGCACAGCTCGCGCACCGCGCCGGACCCGCCGGCCCTGGTCAGCACCACCCGGGCCGCGGCGCGCACCCGCGGGTGGGCCTCGGGCGTGGCGACCGGCCAGCCCACCTCGGTCATCGGGCCCAGGTCGTTGACGTCGTTGCCGACGTAGGCCACGCGGGCCGGGTCGAGGCCCTCGATGCGCAGCCAGTCGCGCAGCACCGTCCGCTTGTCGGCCAGCCCCTGCAGCACCGGCACGCCGAGCTTGCGGGCGCGGGCGGCCACGACCGGGTTGTGCTCGGTGGACATGATCAGCACCTTGACGCCGGAGCGGCGCAGCAGCGACACGCCCATCCCGTCCGAGCGGCTGACCAGCACCATCTCGCGGCCGTCGGAGTCGACGTAGGCGCGGTCGTCGGTGTGCACGCCGTCGAAGTCGGTGATGACGGCGTCGACGTCGATGGGCTCGGGCGTGTCGATGAACGGGGCCAGCGCGCGTACCAGCTCCAGGTCCTCGGGGTGGTCGACCTCGATGGCGTGCTGCGGCGGCACCGGCTGCACGGCGGTCGTGCCGAAGAAGCGGTGGCCGTGCGCGCGCAGGCCGGAGGTGCGCATGACGTAGAAGGCGCCGTTCTCGCGGAACTGGGCCTCGCGGTCCTGCCTGCGCGGACGGACGGCGGGGTCGTGGTTGACGCCCGCGCCGGCGGCGGTCCACAGGAACTCGTGCGTGGGCAGCCCGGACACCACCGAGTCGGCCTCGCCGTCGAGCACCTTGCGCACGGCGGCCGACAGGTCGTCGGGGTCGATGAACGCGCTCGTGCACTGCACGAGCACGACCACCTCGGGGTCCTCGCCGAGGGTGTCGAGCGCGTGCAGCACCGCGGACTCGCTGGAGGCGGTCGCGCCGCTGAGCTCCTCGGGCCGCTCGACGACGAGCGCGCCGGCCTCGCGGGCGGTCTCGGCGATCTGGGCGTGGTCGGTGCTGACCACGACCTGGTCCACGAGCTCGGCCCGCACGCAGGCCCGCACCGCACGGGTGACCAGCGGGACGCCCCCGACCAGGGCGAGGTTCTTCAGGGGTACGCCCGCCGAACCTCCGCGGGCGGGAACAACGGCCAAGACTCGCAAGGTGGGTCTCCTCAAAGGATCGGACTGCACCCAGAAGCTAGAGGGCCGGATTGAACGGCCAGCGTCACCGTCATTAACTTTCTATGGGGATCCGGTAGAGAAGCTCTGGCCGGCCCACCGCGCCGTACTGCGGCATGCGGGCGGCCACACCCAGCTCGACCAGGTGTTCCAGGTAGCGTCGAGCCGTCACGCGGGACACTCCGATCGCATCCGCCACCGCCTGCGCCGCCATGCCCTCGGGCCGCTCGCGCAGCTTGGCGGCGACCGCGTCGAGGGTGTCCCTGGACATGCCTTTCGGCAGCTCCGAGCTGCCTCTGAGGGTGCCGAGCACCCGGTCCACGTCGCCCTGGCCCACCGCGACCCCGGCTTCCTCCTTGAACCGGGCGTAACGGGTCAGCTTTTCGAGCAATGTCGCGAACGTGAACGGCTTGAGAAGGTATTGGGAGATGCCGAGCGACACCGCGTTGCGGACCATGGCCAGGTCGCGGGCGGACGTGACGGCGATGATGTCGCACATGAGTCCGCCCGCGCGCACGGCCCGGCACACGTCCAGGCCGTGCATGTCGGGCAGGTACAGGTCGAGCAGGATGAGGTCCACGGGCCGCTTGCGCAGGAAACGCAGCGCCTCGCCGCCCGAGCGGGCCACCCCGGCCACCTCGAAGCCGGGCACCCGCTCCACGTAGATGCGGTTGGCCTCGGCGGTGATCTCCTCGTCCTCGACCACCAGCACCGAGATCATCGGGTCTCCTCCCGGTCCGGGCGCGGCCGCGCCGGGATGGGCAGCCTGACGGTGAACGCCGAGCCTCGCACGTCGATGGTGCCACCCACCCGGCGTACCGCCTGACCGACGAGCGCGAGGCCGAGGCCGTGGCCGTCGCCCTTGGTCGTCCAGCCCTTGCTGAACGCCGCCGGGTCGGTCAGCCCGGGCCCGTTGTCGGCGACCCTGATGAGGACCTCCTTGTCGTCCGCGCTCAGGTGCACCTCCACGCGGGTGGCCGCGTCGATGGCGTTGTCGATGAGGTTGCCCACGATCGTGACCAGCTCTCGCGGGTCCAGGCCCAGGTCGTCCAGCTCGCTGTCCTGGCTGATGACCAGCTCGCTGCCGCGTTCGACGGCCTCGGAGCTCTTGCCGAGCAGCAGCGCCGCCAGCACCGGCTCGCGTACCGAGCCCACCACCCGGTCGGTCAGCTCCTGGGCGGCGCGCAGCTCGGCGGTGCCGAGCGCGACGGCCTGCTCGGTGCGGCCCAGCTCCACCAGCGTGATGACGGTGTGCAGCCGGTTGGCGGCCTCGTGCGCGGCCGCGCGCAGCGTGTCGGCGAAACCGCGCTCGGCGTCGAGCTGGCCGCTCAGCGACTGCAGCTCGGTGTGGTCGCGCACGGTCACGACGGTGCCGAGCCGGCTGGCGGCGCTGTTGACGGCCAGGACGCGGTCGCCCACCAGGTGGATGCGCTCCTCGTCGCCGGTCAGCACCTCGGTGAGCCCCAGCTCGCCCACATGCCGCCCCTCGGCGTCGTCGGGCAGGCCGAGCAGGTGCCTGGCGGCGTCGTTGCACAGCGTCAGCGTGCCGTCCTTGCCGACGAGCAGCAGCCCCTCCCTGACGGCGTGCAGGATCGCGTCATGATGGTCGTGGATGCGGCCCAGCTCCACCGGGCCGAGCCCGTGGGTCTGGCGGCGCAGCCGGGCCGTCACCAGCCACGTGCCCGCGCCGCCCAGGCCGAGCGCGAGCGCCACGATGAAGCCGCCCCAGGCGAGCCGGTCACGCAGCCAGCCGCTGATCCTGTCCACCCTGATACCGGCGCTGACCAGCGCGATCACCCGGCCGTCCGAGAAGACCGGGGTGACCGCCCGCTCGGACGGGCCGAGCGTGCCGGTGTAGGTCTCGGTGAACGTCCTGCCCGCCAGCGCCGGCCCGATGTTGCCGCGGAACTTCTTGCCGATCTCGGCCGGGTTCGGATGCGTGTAGCGGGTGCCGTCCGGCTTCATGATGGTGACGAAGTCCACGCCGGTGCTCTTGCGGATGCCCTCCGCCAGCGGCTGCAGCCGCGCGCTCGGGTCCGGGCCGTCCAGGGCCTCCAGGACGTCGGGCGAGGTGGCCACGGCCACCGCCACCGCCTGCGCCGTGCTCTCGGCCTCATGGGTGAGCAGATCGTGCGCCTGCACCAGGGCCAGCACGGCGCCGCCGGCGGCCGTGATCACGACCACGAGCAGTTGCAGGACCAACATCTGTCCCGCCAGACTCCAGCGTCGCATGTCAACGACTTCTTTCGTGAACGCAACTTACGCAATGGTGACCTGGGTCACTTGTGCAGCGCATAGTCGCACAACCGGAACTTCCCTCCAAAATGGCTGGAGAACCGCCCTATGCGTGATCGCACCCGCTACCTCTACGTGGCCGTCATCGTGGCGGTCCTCCTCGGCATCATGGTCGGCTTCCTCTGGCCGGACGTGGGCAAGGAGCTCAAACCGCTCGGCACCGGATTCGTCGCGCTCATCAAGATGGTGATCGGGCCGATCATCTTCTGCACCATCGTGCTCGGCGTCGGATCGGTCAGGAAGGCCGCCCAGGTCGGCAAGGTCGGCGGCCTGGCGTTCGGCTACTTCCTGGCGATGTCCACGGTCGCCCTGCTCATCGGCCTGGTCGTGGGCAACGTCATCCACCCGGGCGAGGGGCTCCAGCTCACCGACACCGCCCGTCAGGCGGCCGTGGCCGAGGCGGCCAAGGGCGCCGAGAGCGGCAGCGCGGTCGACTTCGTCCTGGGCATCGTCCCCGACACGCTCCTGTCCTCGCTGACCTCGGGGTCGGTGCTGCAGGCGCTGCTGGTGGCGCTGCTCGCCGGGTTCGCGCTGCAGGCCATGGGCGCCAAGGGAGCCCCGATCCTGCGGGGCGTGGAGCACATGCAGCGGCTCGTGTTCCGCATCCTCGCCATGATCATGTGGGCGGCGCCGGTGGGCGCGTTCGGGGCGATCGCGGCCGTCGTGGGCGCCACCGGCATCGAGGCGCTCAAGAGCCTGGCGATCATCATGGTCTCCTTCTACCTGACCTGCCTGCTCTTCGTCGGCCTGGTGCTCGGCCCGATGTTGTGGCTGGTCGCCCGGATCAACCTGTGGTCGCTGCTGCGGTACCTGGGCCGGGAGTTCCTGCTGATCCTGTCCACCTCGTCGTCGGAGTCCGCACTGCCCCGGCTCATCGCCAAGATGGAGCACCTCGGCGTGAGCCGGACCGTGGCCGGCATCACGGTGCCGACCGGCTACTCCTTCAACCTCGACGGGACCGCGATCTACCTGACCATGGCCACGCTGTTCATCGCCACGGCGACCGGCTCGCCGCTGGAGTTCGGTGAGCAGTTGGCGCTGCTGCTGTTCATGATGATCGCCTCCAAGGGCGCGGCGGGAGTCACCGGCGCCGGGCTGGCCACGCTGGCCGGCGGCCTGCAGGCGCACCGGCCCGAGCTGGTGGACGGCGTCGGCCTCATCGTCGGCATCGACCGGTTCATGTCGGAGGCCAGGGCCCTGACGAACTTCGCCGGCAACGCCGTGGCGACCGTGCTCGTCGGCACCTGGACGGGCGAGTTCGACCGGGAGCGGGCCGGCCAGGTGCTGGCCGGGCACGCCCCGTTCGACGAGGCCACGCTGCTCGACGAGGAGGAGCCGGCCGAGCCGGAGGCCGGCGAGAAGGAGCTGGCGAAGGTCTAGTGCGGTCTAGGGCTTGCGGCCGATGCCCGCGTACGCCATATAGGTCATCTCCTCGTCCATGAACAACGGGTGATCGGGATCCGTGAAAGGCCACGGCATCCCCGGCCCGGTCGCCAGGCCCGGCGGGATGAGCTCGAAGTCGCCGAAGAAGGCGCCGATCTCCCCGCCGGGCCGCGGCGTGAACGCCGCGTTGGCCCGCTTGTAGAACTCACTGACCTGCATCACCCGCTCGGTGGCCACGTCGTTGGTCCCGTGCGAGATCGCCAGATAGCTGCCGGGGGCGAGCGCGTCGCGGTAGGCGGCCATGAACCCCTGCGGGTCGTCCTCGTCGGAGATGAGGTGCAGGACGAACATCATCAGCACCGCCACCGGCCGGTCGAAGTCCAGCAGCCCGCGCACCTCCGGGTCCGTCAGGATCTCCTCCGGACGGCGGATGTCGCCCAGCACGATGGCCACGCGGTTGGGGTCGGCGAGCATCGCCCGGCCGTGGGAGGCCACCACCGGGTCGTTGTCCACGTAGACCACGCGGGCCTCCGGCGCGTGGCGGTGCGCCACCTCGTGCACGTTCTCCTGCGCCGGCAGTCCCGAGCCGAGGTCCAGGAACTGGGTGATGCCCTGCTCGCACAGATACTGTACGACGCGGCCGATCAGCGCCCGGTTCTCCCTGGTACCGACCCGGATCTCCGGCATCACGCTCAACACCAGGTCCCCGAGCTCGCGGTCGGCCTGGAAATTGTCCTTGCCGCCGAGGAAGTAGTCGTACATGCGCGCCGCGTTCGGAGTGCGCGGGTCCACTCCCTGCGGCGGTCGTTCCGTCATACACCCATGATCACACTGTTTGCCGATGAAACGGGACTAAACGGCGGGAAGTCGCAGGACAAACCTGGCACCACCCGGGCGGTCCTCCACGGTGATCTGGCCGCGGTGCGCCATCGCCACGTCCCGCGCGATGGCCAGGCCCAGGCCCGTGCCGCCCGCGTCGCGGCTGCGGGCGGCGTCCAGGCGGGTGAAACGCTCGAAGATGCGCTCGCGGTCCTCCTCGGCGATCTCCACGCCGTCGTTCTCGACCGACAGCACGGCCGTGCCGTCCCCCTTGGTTCGGTCCTCCTTGGCGACGGTGACCTGGACGAAGTGCTCGGCGTGCCGCTGGGCGTTGTCCAGCAGGTTGGTCAGCACCCTGGCCAGCTGGAGCCGTACGCCGTACACCCGCACCCCCTCGGCCAGGTCGGCGTGCACCGGCACCTTGTCGCTGCGGACCGACAGCTCCTGGCGCACCAGCTCGGCCAGGTCCACCAGCTCGCTGGCCGCGTCCACCCGGGAGCCGATCCTGGCCAGCAGGAGCAGGTCCGTGATGATGGCCTCCAGGCGGTCGGTGTCGCGCAGGGCGCTGCGGACGAGCGTCTCGATGTCGGTGTCGTCCGGGTAGAGCTGGGCGCTCTCGAGCTGGGCGCGCAGCCCGGCGATGGGGGTGCGCAGCTCGTGCGAGGCGTCGGAGGCGAACTGCCGCTGCTGCGCGGCGGAGCGTTCGAGCCGGGCCAGCGTGCTGTTGACGGACCTGGCGAGCTCGGCCACCTCGTCGGTGCCCGGCGGCTGGGTGACACGGCTGCTGAGGTCGCCGGCGTGCACGGCGTCGAGCTCCGTGCGCATGGTCGCCACCGGACGCAGCGCCCGCCCGGTGACCAGCCAGGTGGCCCACCCCGTCAGCGCGATCAGCACGGCGATCTCGGCGAAGACGATCACCTCGAAGGTCCGCGTGGCCAGCAGGTCAGGCGTGCTGCGCCCGGCGTAGACGACGGGGGAGTCGGCGAACTTGCTCACCCGGACCGCCGACAGGTGCACGCATTCGGTCGGCAGGCAGTTGGTGGTGCTGATGACCCGGTCGTCGTCCGTGGGCCGCACGTCGCTGAGCGGGGGCATGGTCCTGGCCGCGTCGCTGGTGGCCAGGATCCGCCCGTCCGGCCCGATGATCTGGATCAGGTTCACCGACGGGTTGGGCACGGGGATGGAGGCGCCCAAAGGCAGGGCGCCGCTGCGCATCTCGTACGCGATGCGCTCGGCGGTGTCCCTGGTGTCCTCGAACACGCCTGCCTCCACCAGCGACCGCGTCACCAGCACCGCCCCGACGCCCACGGGGATGAGCACGAGGGCGGCTACGGCCGTCGCGATGAGGGTGACGCGTCCCCGCAAGGACCTCGCCCACAAGGCAGACACCCACCGACATTACCGAGAGTAATTACCGTCATATGTCGCGTAAAGGGAAAGATTCCCCCAACTGGTCACCTCTGGAACCAGACCGCGGTGTCCGGCGGAACCGACCCGTCGGTCGCCAGCGGGCCGCTGGACAGCAGCACCTCGCCCGCCAGGTCCAGCCGCACCGGCTCCTCGCCGGTGTTGAGCACCACGACCAGGCCGGGGTCGCGCTCGATGACCAGCACGTCCTTGGGGGAGTCGAGCCACGTGACCGTGCCGCCGCCGAGCGCCGGGTGCTCCTTGCGGAGGCGCAGCGCCGCTCGGTAGAGGTTCAGCGTGGAGTCCGGGTCATCCTCCTGGGCCTCGGCCGACAGCGCGGCCCACCCCTCCGGGATCGGCAACCAGGGGTCCCGCCAGCCGCAGCCCGGGGCGGCGGTCCACGGGATCGGCACCCGGCAGCCGTCGCGGCTCTCGCCCCGGCGCAGGAAGGCCGGGTCCTGACGCAGCTCGTCGGGCAGGTCGAGCACCTCCGGCAGGCCCAGCTCCTCGCCGTTGTAGAGGTAGGCCGAGCCGGGCAGGGCCAGCATGAGCAGCGTGGCCGCCCGGGCGCGGGCCAGACCGCCGTGGCGGGTGACGTGGCGGGGCTTGTCGTGGTTGGACAGCACCCACGTGGTCGGCGCGCCCACCAGCTCGGACTCCTTGAGCGCCTTCTCGATGACCGTGCGGAACGACTTGGCGTGGAAGTCGGCCATCATGAAGTCGAACGAGAACGCCTGGTGCAGCTCGTCGGGCCCGACGTAGCGGGCCAGCCGCTCCGGCGAGGACACCCACGCCTCGGCCACGGCCATCCGGCCGCCGGGGTAGGAGTCGAGGATCGGCCGCCACTCGCGGTAGATGTCGTGCACGCCGTCCTGGTCGAAGTACGGCACCTGCTCGTCGCCGAGCATCTCGGCCTGTGGTCCGTCCTTCGGCCCCACGTCGGGCAGCCCGGCGGCCTTGATCATGCCGTGCGCCACGTCGACCCGGAAGCCGTCGACGCCGCGGTCCAGCCAGAAGCGCAGGATGTCGCGGAACTCGGCGCGTACCTCGGGGTTGTCCCAGTTGAGGTCCGGCTGCTCGGGCGCGAACAGGTGCAGGTACCACTGCCCGTCCGCGGACTGCGTCCAGGCCGGGCCACCGAAGATCGACTCCCAGTCGTTCGGCTCGTCGCGGAAGATGTAGCGGTCGCGCAGCCCCGCCTTGAACCAGGGGTGCTGGTCGGAGGAGTGGTTCGGGACCAGGTCCACGATGACCCTGATGCCCTTGGCGTGGGCGTCGGCGATCAGCGCGTCGAAGTCGGCGATTGTGCCGAACATGGGGTCCACGTCGCGGTAGTCGGCCACGTCATAGCCGCCGTCGGCCATGGGAGAGGTGTAGAAGGGGCTCAACCAGATCGCGTCCACGCCCAGGCCGGCGAGGTAGTCCAGGCGGTCGCGCACGCCTTCGAGGTCTCCCATGCCATCGCCGTTGGCGTCGGCGAAGCTACGCGGGTAGACCTGGTACACGACGGCGTCGCGCCACCAGTCATCGTTGCCGAGCATGGCTGTCCTTCCCCCGGATGCCCGAGATGTCGGGTGATGTTCTGGTGAAGGATGACGCGAGGGCTCCCGCCCGGTCAAGTGCAACTTTCGGAAACTTGCAGATCTCACATGGCGCTTCTGTAACGCTTTCTGCAAGTTCTTCCAATTCTTGCAAAAAGCCAGTAACGTCCCTGAAAAGTCTGGCTTTCCTCTCCTTGCGGCGGCGCGTGTCCTCGCGTCGCCGCTCCTGCGTGACCTCAGGAGGTCCCATGCGCATGCGGGCTCTGGGCACGGCCGCCCTCGCGACCCTCGCGTTCGCCGCCACGGCCTGCGGCAACTCCCAGTCGGCTTCCCCGGCGGCGCCCAGCGCGTCCGCCTCCGCCCCGGCTGCCACCACCGGTGCGGGCTCCGGCACGCTCGTGATCTGGGCCGACCCCAGCCGGGTCAAGCCGCTCAAGCCCTTCGCCGACCAGTTCGGCACCGAGAACGGTGTGACGGTGGAGGTGAAGGAGATCAGCAAGGACAACCAGATGACTTTCCTCACCGCCTCCCAGCAGGGCAGCGGCCCGGACATCATGATCGGCGCGCACGACTGGATCGGCAACCTCGTGCAGAACGGCGCCATCGACCCGGTCACGCTGACCGCGGAGCAGAAGGCCGCCTTCTCCGAGAAGGCCGTCCAGGCCGTGACGTTCAACGGGCAGATCTACGGCGCGCCGTACGCGGTGGAGAACATCGCGCTGATCCGCAACACCAAGCTCGCCCCCGAGGCGCCCGCCACGATCGAGGACATGATCGACAAGGGCAAGGAGCTCAAGGCGGCCGGAAAGGTGAAGGAGGTGCTCTGCCTCCCCGTCGGCCAGAAGGGCGACGCCTTCCACGTCTACCCGCTCTTCGCCTCCGGCGGCGGCGCGCTCTTCGGCGCCACCCCCAGCGGGGACCCCGACCCCAAGCAGGTGCTGCTCGGCGCGCCGGACTCGGTCAAGGCGTTCGAGAAGCTCAAGGCCCTGGGCGAGAAGGGCGACGGCGCGCTGCGCACGTCGATCACCAACGAGAACTACATCGTGAACTTCGCCGCCGGCAAGTGCGCCTACCTCGTCTCCGGCCCGTGGGCGATCAGCGAGGTCAAGAAGGGCGGCATCTCGTACGACATCACGGCCGTCCCGGCGTTCAAGGACGGCAAGCCGGCCACACCGTTCGTCGGCGTCCAGTCGTTCTTCGTCGCCTCCAAGGGCAAGAACAAGGCCCTCGCCCAGGAGTTCGTCGCCAACTACGTGACGAACAAGGACGTCGCCAAGGCCCTGTACGAGGCCGACCCGCGGCCCCCGGCGCTGACCGCCGCGCTGCAGGAGGTCCAGGCCTCCGACCCCGACGCGGTCAAGTTCATGGACGCCGGCAAGGAGGGCATGCCGATGCCCGCCATCCCCGAGATGGCCGCGATCTGGGAGCCGTTCGGCATCGCCGAGACCGCCGTCGTCAAGGGCGGCGACGCCGCCAAGGCGGCCGCGGCCGCCCAGAAGGCCATCGACGGCGCGCTGAAGAACTGACGGTCATGGTTGTGGACGTGCGTGAGGCGGCCCGGGCGAACGCGCCCGGGCGGCCCCGCCGGGAGATCACCACGGCGTTCGTGGTGAGCAGGATCGCGGTGCTGGCCGTGGCCGCCGCGATCCTGCTCTACGCCGTGCCGCCGCTGGTCGCCGCCGGGTCGTGGGTGTCGCTCGGGCTGCTGTGCGCGGCCAGCGCGGCCATCGCCTCCCTCTACCTGACCCGCCGCTTCATCCCGGCCAAATACCTCATCCCGGGCACCGTCTTCCTCCTCGCCTTCCAGGTGTTCCCCGTCGTCTACACGGTCACCACCGCGTTCACGAACTTCGGCGACGGGCACCGCGGCGACAAGGCGGCGGCCATCACCGCCATCGAGACCGGCTCCGTACGGCAGACCCCGGGCTCGCCCGAGTACGGCCTGACCGCCGCGCTGCGCGGCGACGAGCTGGTGTTCCTGCTGGTGGACCCGGCGACCAAGCAGGTCGGCCTGGGTACCGCCGAAGGGCTGACGCCGCTGCCGGGCGCCGAGGTCGGCGTCACCGGCAAGGTGCTGAAGGCGCCGGGCCTGACCGTGCTCAAGGCGCCCGAGGCGGCCGCCCGCGCCCAGGAGATCTCCGCGCTGGCCGTGCCCACGGACGGCGGCGTGATCAAGGCCAACGGGCTCAGCCGGGCCGTCGAAGGCCGGGCGGCGCTGGTGTACGACGCCGCCTGCGACTGCGTGCGCGGCAACGGCGACACCTGGACGGCGGACGCGGACCAGGGTTACTTCGTCAACGCCAAGGGCGAGCACCTGGCGCAGGGCTGGCAGGTCGGCGTCGGGTTCGACAACTTCGCCCGCGTGCTGACCGATCCCACTATTTCCGGATATTTCATGGGCGTGCTCGGCTGGAACGTGGCCTTCGCCCTGGCCTCCGTCTTCGGCACGTTCGCGCTCGGCATGTCGGTGGCGCTGGCGCTGCACAACCCGAGGATGCGCGGCACCCGGGTCTACCGGATCCTGCTGATCCTGCCGTACGCGATGCCCGCCTTCGCCATGCTGCTGGTGTGGCGTGACATGTTCAACCGCGACTTCGGGCTGATCAACCAGTTGCTCGGGGCCAACGTGGACTGGCTGGGCGAGCCCGCGACCGCCAGGCTGGGCGTGATCCTGGTCAACCTGTGGCTCGGGTTCCCGTACATGTTCCTCGTCACCACCGGCGCGCTGCAGGCCATCCCGCGCGAGCTGACCGAGGCGGCCTCCATCGACGGGGCCACGCCGTGGAAGGCGTTCCGGCGGGTCACGCTGCCGCTGCTGCTGGTCGCGCTCACGCCACTGCTGATCTCGTCGTTCGCGTTCAACTTCAACAACTTCAACGCGATCGCGCTCACCACCGAGGGCGGGCCCTTCCCGGCCGAGAGCCCGCAGGTGGGCGGCACCGACCTGCTGATCACCTACACGTTCCGGCTGGCGTTCGGGGCGGGCGGGGCGCAGTTCGGGTTCGCGGCGGCGATCTCGGTGTTCATCTTCACGATCGTGGCGGTCGTCTCGGCCGTGGCGTTCCGGCGCACGCGCAAGCAGGAGGAGGTCTACGCGTGAAAATCGCCCTCAGGCACGTGTTCGTGCTCGCCGTGTGCGCGTTCGCGGTGTTCCCGATCCTGTTCGTGGTCTCCGCGGCGATCAACCCGCTGGGCACGCTGGCCTCGACCGACCTGCTGCCGAACGGGGCCAGCCTGGCCAACTTCGCCAGCCTGTTCGGCTCCGACACCTACCCGTTCGCGCGGTGGTTCTTCAACTCGGTGTTCATCGCGCTGGTGGCGTCGTTCGCGAGCCTGCTGCTGTCGATGTTCGCCGCGTACGCCTTCAGCCGCATGCGCTTCGCCGGCCGTCGCGTCGGGCTGCTGGCGCTGCTGCTCATCCAGATGTTCCCGCAGTTCCTGGCCATCGTCACGATCTTCATGATTTTCACGAGGGTGACCGAGTTGTACCCGGCGTTCGGGTTCAACACCGTGTGGGGGCTCATGCTGCTCTACCTGGGCGGCGCGCTCGGCGTGAACACCTGGCTCATGAAGGGCTTCCTCGACACCGTGCCGAAGGAGCTCGACGAGGCCGCCACCGTGGACGGGGCCACGCACGCGCAGATCTTCTGGCGCGTCATCATGCCGCTGGTCACGCCGATCCTCGCGGTCACCGCGATGCTGGCGTTCATCGGCATCATGAGTGAGTTCCTCATGGCCAACGTGTTCCTGCGCGACCCCGAGAGCAAGACCCTCGCCGTGGGCATGTACGGCATGATCGCCGGCGACCGCCGCAACGCGAACTTCGGCATGTTCGCCGCGGCCACGTTGCTGACCGCCGTTCCCACGGTGGGTGTGTTCCTCTGGTTGCAGAAGTACATCGTCTCCGGGCTGACCGCCGGAGCAGTCAAGGGATAGGTGCATTGCGCTACATCGGGGAGCCCCATCACGACGGCTCGGCCCTGTACGTCTCGGAGCAGGCGCCCGAGCTCGGGTCGCTGGTGACGCTCTGGCTGCGGGCGCCGCTCGCCGCCGGCGTCACCGGCGTGCACGTGCGCACGGTGCACGACGGCGAGCCGCGGTACGCCGAGGCGGCACGAACGTCGCGCGACATCGGGGGATTCGGCGGGACCGACGTCTGGTGGCGGGCCGAGATCGCCGCCGTCAACCCCGTCACGCCGTACCGGTTCCTGCTGAGCACCGGGAGGGGCCAGGCTTGGCTGACCGCGGCCGGGCTCGTCACGCACGACCTGGCCGACGCGAGCGACTTCCGCCTGGTGTGCCACCAGCCGCCGCCGACGTGGATGGCGGACGCGATCGTCTACCAGATCTTCCCCGACCGCTTCGACCGCTCCCGCCCCATGGGCAAGCTGCCCGACTGGGCGCAGCCGCGCGACTGGGACCGCGACCCGGTCATCCCCAGTGGCCCCGGCACCGCCGAGCAGCTCTACGGCGGCGACCTCGACGGCGTCGTCCAGCGGCTCGACCACATCCAGAGTCTCAGCGCCGACACCGTCTACCTGACGCCGATCTGGCCTGCCCGCTCCAACCACCGCTACGACGCCTCCAGCTTCGACACCATCGACCCGCTGCTGGGCGGCGACGCGGCCCTGCGCCGCCTGTCCGACGCGGTGCACGCGCGCGGGATGCGGCTGCTCGGCGACATCACCACCAACCACTGCGGCGACGCACACGAATGGTTCACCGCCGCGGTGTCCGACGTGAACGCGCCCGAGCGCGAGATGTTCTACTTCGACCCCGAAACCGGCGACTACGAGAGCTGGTGGGGGGTCAAGTCGCTGCCCAAGCTCAACTGGGCCAGCGAGCGCGTGCGCGCCGCCATGCGGGGCGTGCTGACGAAATGGCTCGGGCGGCTGGACGGCTGGCGCGTGGACGTGGCCAACATGACCGGCAGGCTCGGCGCCGCCGACCACAACCACGAGGTCGCGGCCCTGTTGCGGCGCGCGCTCGGCCCGCAGGCCGCGTTCATCGCCGAGCACAACCACGACGCCACACCCGACCTGGACCGCGACGGCTGGCACGGCACCATGAACTACGGCGGCTTCACCCGCCCCGTCTGGACCTGGCTGCGCGGCCCCGAGCTGGACCTGGAGCACTTCCTCGGGGTGCCGGGCGGCGTGCCCAGGCGGGACGGGCCGGCCACGCTGGCCACGTTCCGGTCGTTCGCCTCCCACATGTCGTGGCGGTCGTACCGGCACTCGTGGCAGCTGCTCGACTCGCACGACTCGCCGCGCATCAGGACCGTCACCGGCTCGCGCGAGCGGCACCTGCTCGCGCTCGGCCTGCAGGCCACGCTGCCCGGCACGCCGATGGTGTTCGCCGGCAGCGAGTTCGGCCTGACCGGCGTGAACGGCGAGCACTCGCGCACCCCGATGCCCTGGAACCGGCCCGCCGACCAGGACCTGGCGACCCTCGCCGGGTACCGCCGGCTGCTCGGGCTGCGCCGCGCCGAGCCCGCGCTGCGCCACGGCGGGCTGCGATGGCTGCACGCCGACGCCGACTGCCTGGTGTTCGCGCGCGAAACCTACCAGGAGACGCTGCTGGTCAGCGCGCGCCGCGCGCCCGGCGAACCACTGGCCATCGGGATGCGGGCGGAGGGCGTGCACAACGCGGAGGACGGCGACGTCATCCCCGGCGACGGACCTTCGCTGCGTGTCTGGCGTCTCACACATTGATCACGCTACGGTGGCTTTCCCCGTTTTATTCGTCGTTTCAACTAGATAGTGGTGTGCTCGTATGAGGGTGCTGTCCGTCGCCGTCATGGCCTCGCTCTTGCCTGCCTTCCCGGTCGCGGCGTCGGCCCAGGCAGGCACGACGTACTACGTGGACTCCAGGGCGGGTGACGACGCGGCCGCAGGGACCAGCGCGACCGCCCCGTGGAAGTCGCTGGACATGATCAACGCGGCCGATCTCAAGCCCGGCGACACCGTCGCCGTCAAGCGCGGCAGCGCCTTCAGCGGCACCCTCACCCTGGCGGCCAAGGGCACCGCGGCCCGGCCGATCTCCATCAAGGCGTACGGCAAGGGCCCGCTCGCCAAGATCAGCGGCGACGAGGTCGACTGCGTGGTGATCTCAGGCGATCACTGGAGGGTCGGCGGGCTGCGGGCCTCTGGCTGCCGCTGGGCCGGCTTCCAGATCGACGGAGACAACAACGTGCTGGCCGGCGTGCAGGCCGACCGCAACATCGCCGGCGTGTTCGTCACCGCGTCAGGCTCGCGCAACACCATCCGCGACAGCGTGCTGACCGACAACAACCGGATGAGCGTCAACGACGACGGCGGCGACAACGACTCCGGCGCCTTCGGCGTGCTGCTCAACGGCGACGACAACGTGGTCACCGGCAACACCATCACCGGCAGCTTCGCCAAGAGCCAGGACTACGGCACCGACGGGGCCGCCGTCGAGATCTTCAACGGCGACCGCAACCGCGTCACCCGCAACATCTCGAGGAACAACGAGACCTTCACCGAGCTGGGCGCCCAGAAGGGCAAGACCGCCACCGGCAACGTCTTCGCCTTCAACGTCGTGACCTCCTCGCGCAGCCGCGGCTCCTTCCTCATCACCCGCGGCGCCGGCCACATCGTCGGCCCGGTCAAGGGCACCGTGGCCGTGCACAACTCGGTCCGCCTGCCGGCCAAGGACACCGTCGGCTGGTCCTGCCACGACGGCTGCTCCCCGTCGGTGCTCAAGCTCCGCAACAACGTCATCGTCGTCGGCGGCGAGGCCGGCTGGGAGGACGGCCAGGGCGCGGACGAGGCCGGCAGCGTGTACCAGGGCCGCACGGCCAAGTTCAAGCTCGGGCCCAAGTCGGTCGTGGCGAACCCGCAGTTCGTCTCCCGTACCGACCTGCGCCTGCGGCCCGGCTCCCCGGCGCTCGACCGCGGCCTCGCGCTCACCGCCACGTGGTACGGGGGCAAGACCTTCGCCAAGGACGCGGCGGGCAAGGCCGTGGCCGGGGCGCCGGACGCGGGGGCATACCAGCGCTGACGCCTTTTGACGGTGGCGGTGTCTAGAGTGGGGCCCGTGCTACCAGATCTCCGGCAACCGCTCGTCAGGCAACTCGCCGAGTCCGACGCTCCCCGCCACTACTGGCACATGGCCGACGAGGACGGCCGCGCCTGGCTGTTCGAGAGCGTCGAGGGCGACGGCGAGCACTGGGCTGTCCGGCAGGTCGAGGTCGGCGCCGACCGTGTCGCCCGCCGCTACTGGTGGCGGCATCTGCAGGACGAGCGGGGGTTCCTCACGGACCAGCCGCTGGAGATCTGGGAGCTGACCGAGATCCCCGAGTCCGCCTTCGAGGCCGTATGGCAGGCGTCGGCCTGAGGCTCCGCCAGGTCAGGGTCGGGCCGGCTCACACTCCTCGCCGTGCACCCGCTCCGGCGGAAAGGACATCGCCACCATGCAGGCGCTCGTCGACGACGTGATCAAGCAGCGCCGCGCCGACAGCGTCACCAGCTCCAAGGACCTGCTGGGCCTGATGCTGGAGGCGGCCGACCCGCAGAGCGGCGCGCGGCTGTCCGACGAGAACATCCGCAACCAGGTCCTGACCTTCCTCATCGCCGGCCACGAGACCACCAGCGGCCTGCTCTCCTTCGCCCTGTACAACCTGCTGCGCGAGCCCCACACGCTGGCCCGCGCCTACGAGGAGGTGGACAGGCTGCTGCCGGGCGACGAGCCGCCTGCCTACGAGACCGTGATGAAGCTCGACGTCATCCCGCGCATCCTGGAGGAGACGCTGCGGGTCTGGTCGCCGATCCCGGCGTTCAGCGTGAGCGCGATCGAGGACACCACGATCGGCGGCTACCCCATCCCCAAGGACCAGGGGGTCGTCGTGCTGCTGCCGGTGCTGCACCGCAACCCCAAGGCGTGGGAGCGGCCCGAAGAGTTCGACATCGACCGCTGGCTGCCGGAGAACAGGCAGGACCACCACCCGGGCGCGTACAAGCCGTTCGGCAACGGCGAGCGGGCCTGCATCGGCCGTCAGTTCGCGCTCACCGAGGCCAGGCTGGCGCTGGCGATGATCCTGCGCCGCTTCGCGCTGTCCGACCCGGACGTGTACCGCATGAAGATCAAGCAGACGCTCACGATCAAGCCGGACGGGTTCACGCTCCGGGTGCGCGAGCGCCGCGCCCACGAGCGGACGGCCGCCGTCGCCGAGGCCGCCGAGATCGCCGAGCAGCAGGAGATCGCCGTCACCGGCGTGCCGCTCACCATCGCGTACGGCTCCAACCTCGGCACCAGCGCCGACATCGCCGAGCGGCTGGCCGAGCGGGCCGGGCGGGCCGGGTTCGCCACCACGCTGACCTCGCTCGACGAGCTGGCCCCGCCGAGCGAGGGCCCGCTGGTCGTGGTCGCCTCCTCCTACAACGGCAAGGCGCCCGACAACGCCCAGCGCTTCGACGCCCTCGAGGCGCTGCCCGACCTGTCCGGGGTCCGCCTCGCCGTGCTGGGCTGCGGGAACACGCAGTGGCCCACGTACCAGGCGTTCCCAAGGCGTGCTTACGAGAAGCTGACGGCCGCGGGAGCGGTGCCGCTGATCGAGCGGGGCGAGGCCGACGCCGACGGCGACTTCGACGGTGACGTGTCGGCGTGGACGGCCCGGCTGTGGGCGGCGCTGGCCGAGGAGTACAGCGCCCACTCGGATCTGGGCGCCGAGTCCGCGGGGCCGCGTTACGAGATGGAGGTGCTCAGCGAGGCCGAGGTCCGGCCGGCCGTCGTCTCCGAGCGGGCCTTCCCGCTGACCGTCGTCTCCAACGAGGAGCTGACCGGCGACCCCACCGGCCTCTGGGACTTCTCGGTCGAAGGGCCGCGCCCCGGCGTGCGCTCCATCGTGGCCAGACTGCCCGAGGGCGTCACGTACGCGGCCGGCGACCATGTGGCCGTCTTCGCCAAGAACGACCCCGAGCTGGTCGAATGGGCGCTGCGCTGCCTGCGCGTCCCGAGGGACCAGGTCGTGCGGCTGCGCGCCGCCGGAGCCACCCACCTGCCGGTGGAAACGCCCGTGACGGCCGGGTTGCTGCTGACCGAGTTCGCCGAGGTGCAGGAGGTGGCGACCAGGGCCGACCTGGAGGCGCTGGCCGCGCACACCGCCTGCCCGTGGACGCGCGGCCAGCTGACCGCGCTGACCGCCGGCTACGTCGACGAGATCCTCGCCAAGCGGGTCTCCCCGCTGGCGCTGCTGGAGCGGTTCCCCGCGATCGAGCTGCCGCTGCCGGTGTTCCTGGAGATGGCCGGGCCGATCAAGCCGCGCTACTACTCCGTTTCGTCGTCGCCGCTGGCCGACCCGTCGCTGGTACGGCTCACGGTCGGGCTCGTGGAGGGCCCCGCCTGGTCCGGCGCCGGCACCTACCAGGGCATGTGCTCGGCCTACCTCGCCGGGCTGAAGGAAGGCGAGGTCTTCTACGGCTACGTCCGCGTGCCCGCGCCGCCGTTCCGGCTCCCTGACGACCCGGCCACGCCCGTGATCCTCGTCGGCCCCGGCACCGGGTTCGCGCCGCTGCGCGGCTTCCTCGAGGAACGCGCGCTGGCGGGCGCCGGCGGGCGGGCCGAGGTGTTCGCCGGGTGCCGTCACCCCGAGCACGACCTGCTGTACGCGGACGAGCTCGCGGCCTGGGCGGAGCGGGACGAGGTGCGGGTGCACGCCGCGTACTCGGCCGTGCCCGGGCATCCGTACCGGTTCGTGCAGGACGCCGTGGCGGCGCACGCCGATGAGGTGTGGCAGCTGCTGGAGCAGGGCGCTCACGTGTACGTCTGCGGCGACGGCCTGCGGATGGCGCCCGCCGTGCGGCGGGCGCTGCTGGACCTCTACCGGGAACGGACGGGTGAGGACGGCGCCGCGTGGCTGGCCAGCCTGGAGACGGACGGCCGCTACCAGCAGGACGTGTTCGCCTGAGCCTGGTATGGTCGCCCGCCCGGGCCGGGCGATCCTACCGCGACCTGGGAAAAGCCGTGGCTCACAGTTGGTAGAGCGTTCTCGACAATCCGGACTTAGGCCTTCATCCTGGGATATAACCGCAGCATGCGCGACATATCCGTGGAACGTGCTCGAAATCTTTCCACGGCACTGTGAGAGCCTCTGGAAAGGGGGCGGCAATGCTGCTGCGACTGAGGGTGTCGCTGCCGGATCGGCCAGGTGGACTGGGGCAGGTGGCCAAGGCGCTGGGCACACTCGGAGCCGACATCCTGCAGGTCACCGTTCTCGAACGGGAGGCTGGACGGGCCGTGGACGACTTCACCGTCTCGTGGCCCGGCCCGGTGACCGCGTCGGAGGCGCGCGAGCGGCTGTCCGTCGTGCCCGGCGTACGGGTTGAGGGGGTCTGGGCGACCAAGGAGGTGCCGGGTTCGGCGTTGGACTACGACCTGCTCATGCACGTCGTGGCCGAGCCGGGACGGGGCTTCGCCACGCTGGTGGACGCGCTGCCGGGGTTGTGCGGGGCGGAATGGTCGCTGGCGGTGGCCGACGGTGCCATAAGGCATGCATCGCTGGCCGCTCCCGACACGTTCGACCTGCCGGAGCCGCCGCCGCGGGCCATCTCACTCGACGCCCGCGAACTGCGGCTGATGTTGCTGCCGGTGGTGGCGCTGGGCATGCACGTGATCGTGGCCCGCGCCGAGGGCCCGGTGTTCCACCGCGCCGAATTGGAACGTGCCGCCCGCATCGTGGACGTCGTCGCCAGGCTTGCCGCCCGCGCGCCGGTCTAGTCGTGGCGAGGGATGCCCGACACCTCGTGGTCGGCGTGGAACAGGGCCTCCGCGATGACGGCCCGTACGTGTGAGTCACGGGCCCGGTAGAGCACCCGGCGGCCGTCCCGCCGGGTGGTCACCAGGCCGGCGAGACGGAGCTTGGCCAGGTGCTGCGACACCGACGGCCGGGGCACGCCGATGGACTCGGCAAGTGAGTTCACGTCCCACTCGGCGGACGACAGCAACCACATCAGTCTGAGGCGTGTCGCATCGCTGAGCATGCGGAAGGCGTCAACGGCCGCGGTCACCTGTTTCTGCGTGGGGTGCAGTTGCTCCTGCGAGTGGTTGGCACCTGAGGCGTTGTCGCGTGCGTACATGACTACATATCCTGGTCAACAGGGATGAAGAGCGCAAGTGAGGCGATGCCATGTCTGACCAGCAGCGGGATTCCGGCTCGACCCCTCAGGACGCCCATGCGGACGGGCAGGCTCATGGGCAGGCTCATGGGCATGGGCACGGGCATGGGCACGGGCACGGGCACGGGCACGGGCACGGGCACGGGCACGGGCATGGGCATGGGCACGGGCACGAAGGCGGGGCGGAGGCGCCGGGACGGCGGCGTGGGGTGAAGGCGGCGCTGGGACGGGTGGCGCATGCCGTCGCGCCGCACAGCCACGACAGCGCCGACAAGACCGACGCCGCTCTCGAATCCAGCAGCCGGGGCATGCGCGTGCTGGCCATCTCGTTCGCCGTCCTGATGGCCACCGCCGCCGTGCAAGCCGTGATCGTCGTGGTGTCCGGCTCGGTCGCGCTGCTCGGCGACACCCTGCACAACTTCGCCGACGCGCTCACCGCCGTACCGCTGGCCATCGCGTTCTCCGTCGGCCGCCGCGCCGCCACCCGCCGCTTCACCTACGGGTACGGCCGGGCGGAGGACCTCGCGGGCATCGTCATCGTCCTGCTCATCGCCGTCTCCGCGGGATTGGCCGGGTACGAGGCGATCAAGCGGCTCATGGATCCTCAGGACATCCAGGCGGTCTGGTGGGTCGCGGCCGCGGGGGTGGTGGGCTTCCTCGGCAACGAATGGGTGGCCAGGTACCGCATCAAAGTGGGGCGGGAGATCGGCTCGGCCGCACTCGTCGCCGACGGCCTGCACGCCAGGACCGACGGGTTCACCTCATTGGCCGTCCTCCTGGGCGCGGGCGGCGCCGGGCTCGGCTTCCCGATCGCCGACCCGATCGTCGGCCTGCTGATCACCGCCGCCATCTGCTTCGTCCTGCGCGACGCCGCCCGCGAGATCTACCACCGGCTCATGGACGCCGTGGATCCCGCGCTCGTGGACGCCGCCGAACACATCATCGCCGGGGTGGAGGGCGTCCAGCAGGTCGGGTCCGTACGGCTGCGCTGGATCGGGCACGCGCTCCACGCCGAGGTGGAGATTCTCGTCGATCACGACATGTCCGTCGTGGACGCCCACGCGGTGGCGGTGGAGGCCGAGCACCGGCTGATCCATGAGCTACCCCGCCTGCGCGCGGCCACCGTCCACACGGACCCGCACGGTCCGGCCGGCGCCGACCACCACGCCACGCTCTCCACCCACCGCACCACCTGACCGCGTCCCCGCCGGCCCAGCCCCGTGCCCTCGGAGTAGATCGTTGGCCAGCCCTTTCGTGTTGCCGACATGTGGGGCCGGTGACGCGGCCCCAGGGCTGGCACTCCAAGTTTCGCTCACATGTTCTATCCGGCCTTGCTGAATATCTGTAGTCTATCGATCACTGAATGTAAAGGTCTGGGACGGAGGTCGGTCATGCAGGCGTACCGGGTCGCTGCTGACCGGCACCTGCTGATCCCATTGTCGTCTGACCGGCGCGCGACTCGGCGAAGGTGTGACGGATGAGCGGGCGTTAGATGGCCGGCAAACGGCTGCGGACAATCGTGGCGCCGTTCACCGTCGCCGCGCCCGCGGGGGCGCGGATTCGGGATCGGCTGCGCCTGTCCGAGCGTGATGTCGAGGTCCTGACCGCGGTCGGTCGTCATCTTGGCAGCCATGCCTGTGTTGATCTGGCCGAGCGTATTCGCATTGGCGACGTCAAGGCGGCGCGGAATCGGCGGGCGGAGCGGAAGAAGCGGCTGACCGCGGTGTCCTCGTCGCGGTGGGCCGGGGCGATGACCCGCACCTCAGAGGATCAGTACCAGTTGGCGCTGCGTTGCCTGCACGACGAACGGGCCGGTCTGCGCCGCGCCATCGCCATGATCAGCAAACGGCTGCCGGTGGTGTGTGGCGACCGCGAAGGCCGGATCCGCGGGTACGCCGATCAGGAGGAGCGCTGGCACAAGCAACGTCGGCTGCAGGTGCTCACCGCCCGGCTGACACGGGTGGAAGACCGCATCGACAAAGGCCGGCCGGCGATCGCGGCCGGCGGCCGCCGGCTGGCCAAGGCCCGGCACCACCTCACCGACGCCGAGCTCTCCGAGCAGCAGTGGCGCCGACCGTGGGAGGCGCGGCGGATGTTCCTGACCGCCGACGGAGAGACGGGAGCGCCGTTCGGGAACTACACCATCACCGTCGACCCCGGCGACGACTCGGTGACGATCGTGCTGCCGGAGCCGCTGCGGCACCTGGCCAACGTCCCCCGGGGGCGTTACCGGCTGGCCGGCATGGTGCGTTTTCACCACCGCCGGGAGGATTGGCTGGACCGTGTGCAGGCCAACCGGGCGGTGCGCTACGACATCACTCACGACCCGGACCGGGATCGCTGGTATCTGGACGCCTCCTGGTCGACCGACGCCCCGGCCTTGCCATGCCCGGACCAACTGGCCGCCTCCGGGGCACGACTGCTGAGCGTGGACCTCAACGCCGACCACCTGGCCGCCTGCGTCGTCGACGCCTGCGGCAACCCGATCGGCCAGCCCATCACGATCCCGACCGTGCTGACCGGCCCCGCCTCCCAGCGCGACGGGCGGCTGCGGCAGGCGATCAGCGAGCTGATCCACCTCGCCCACCAGCACCACTGCGCCGGGATCGCGATCGAGAACCTGGGCTTCGCCGACGCCCGCGCCACCGGCCGAGAAACCATGGGACGCGGCAAGCGGGGCAAGACCTTCCGCCGCACCGTCGCCGGCATCCCCACCGCACGCTTTCGCGAACGGCTGCGCGGCATGGCCTACCACCGCGGCCTGCTCGTGGTCGCCGTCGATCCGGCCTACACCTCCCGCTGGGGTGCCCAGCACTGGCAGCGCCCGCTCCAGCAACAGACCAAACAGAACACCCAGCAGAACACCGAGAACATGGTCACCCGGCATCATGGTGCCGCGGTGGCGATCGCACGACGCGCCTTCGGACACGGGATCCGGCGTCGGCCAGGTGTGACCGCCCGCCACCAGAGGATGGCGGCGCGGAGAGCTACCGGCCAGACCGCATCCCGCCCGCCGGCGCACGGGACCGCGAGCCCGCAAAGGACCGCAGGCACGCCCCCCGAAGGCGGCAAGACCTGTCGGAGCCCAGGCGACCAGCTCACGCCGCTCCCCGCACCCAAGACCGTTCGGGGTGCACCCGGACCCAACCCAGGCCCGGTTTATGGCGATGCGGCCCATGTCGGCTAACGCCCCTAGAAACGGTAGGTTGGTGCGGGTGTCCGCACCTTCGTCTCCCAGCACCAGGCTTGCCTGGCTGGACGCTCTGCGTGGCATTGGCGCGCTCGCCGTCGTGGCCGAGCACCTGCTCCCTTGGTTCCTCCCGGCCCTCAGGCCGTACTGGTTCAATCTGGGCGTCTACGGCATCCTGGTGTTCTTCCTGGTCAGCGGCTACATCATCCCCACGTCGCTGGAGCGGCACGGCGACGTGCGAGCCTTCTGGATCAGCCGGATCTTCCGCCTCTACCCGCTCTACCTGAGCGTGATCGCCCTGGTGCTGGCCCTGGCGTGGTGGGTGCCGGTGCGCGCGGAGGTGCCGCGCGACGGCAGTGCGGTGGCGGCGCACGCGACCATGCTGCTCGACGTCGTGAACGTGGGCGGCGTGGCCGACACGATGTGGACGCTCTCGTACGAGATGGTGTTCTATCTGCTGGTCACCGCGCTGTTCCTGACGGGGGCGCAGCACCGTAGCGGGGAGTTGTCCATGGGGTTCGCGGCCGCCGCGGTGGTCGTGGGGCTGGTGGCGTCGGGCGCCGTGTTCGTGGGCGGGTGGCCGGCATACGTGTCGGCCGGGGTGTTCGCGGCCGGAGTGGCCTGCGTGATGTGGGGCCGGGCCCGGAAACCCGCGGCCTGTGTGCTCGGCCTGATGGCGCTGGCGGCGCTGCTGCTGAGCAGCCGGGTGCCGTGGCTGGGGACGGCGGTGCTGGCGGTCATGTTCGCGGGCACGGCGATCCACCGATGGGAACGCGGCACGGGGCGGTTGTGGCCGGTGGCGGTCACGACGGCGCTGGTCGCGATCGCGCCGCTCTGGGCCATCGAGAGCGGCTGGTGGTGGGTGCAGCCGGACGTGTGGCTCACCACGATCGTGCTGGCCGGGGCCACGTTCGCGGGCGGGATGGCACTGCGCGGGCGGCGGCTGCCCAGGATGCTCGTCTGGCTCGGACTGGTCAGCTACTCGCTCTACCTGGTGCACCATCCGCTGCTGAAGTACTTCGTGGCGATCACCGGCGACCTTCGGCAGGCGGACCTGCCGTACCAGGCGGGCATGGCGGCGCTGGCCTTGGCCGTGGTGCTGGGCGTGAGCGCGCTGGCCTACCGCTTCATCGAACGGCCCGGGCAGGCGCTTGGCCGCCGCATCTCAGGCCGGGACGCCGGCGGGCTCCAGCGCCGCACCGATCCGGGGGTGGCGGGACAGGACCCGGGCCACGACGGGGTCCTCGGCCATCAGGAAGGCCAGGTGCCTGACGGCGTGCGCGACCACGTTGGCCAGGGCGACGTGGTCAGGTGACGGTGTGGCGGGCGCCCCGCCGCGGGCGATCTCCAGCACGGGCACCTCGATCGCGGGCAGCCAGGGCGACGGATCAGGGCAGACGGCGTAGGTCAGCACGATCCGGCCGTCGGGCTCGTGCCGCCAGCTGGTGGAATGCAGCACGGTGCCCGGATCGGCGGCCGGCACGCCGCTGAGGCGCCGCGCGGCCTCGTCCGGGCTCTCGCCGCGTCTCGGCCTGGTCATGGCATGCCGGTACGACCAGCGATTGTCGGTGCCCACCCGTAGCATGAGCGTCTCAACCGAGACCACGTGTCTCCCCGTCACCGCCAACAACTTACTGCCAACTATATGCAACTGCGTTCATGGCGCATATCTCCCCCTGGTCTTGAACAGCGCGGCGAGCCGGCTGTAGTCGATGGCGTGCGAAAGAGAGGCCGACAGCCATGCCCGGTTTGCTGGTGCTGATGGGGTCGGGCGAGACGAGCCCGACCATGGTCGAGATCCACCGCGCCGCGGCGCGGACCCTGCGCGCCGGAGCGCGGGCCGTGCTGCTCGACACTCCCTACGCCTTCCAGGAAAACCGCGCCGACATCTCCGCCCGCGCCTGCCGATACTTCGCCCGCAGCGTCGGCCTGGATGTCGAGGTGGGCTCCGGGATCGCCGGCGCCGACTGGGTGTTCTCCGGCCCGGGCAGCCCCACGTACGCGCTGGACCGGTGGGCGCAGTCGGGGGTGGCCGGCGACCTGCGGGCCCGCGTTCGCGCACGTCAGGGCGTGACCGTGCTGGCCTCGGCGGCGGCCTGCACGGCGGGGCTGGCCACCGTGCCGGTCTACGAGATCTACAAGGTGGGTGCGGAGCCCCACTGGCGCGAGGGCCTCGGCCTGCTGGAGCCGCTCGGGCTGCGGGCCGTGCTCATCCCGCACTTCGACAACGCCGAGGGCGGCACCCACGACACCCGCTACTGCTACCTGGGCGAGCGCCGGCTGTCCCGCATGGAGCGGGAGCTGCCGGCCGGCACCGCGGTCCTGGGGCTCGACGAGCACACGGCGGTCGTCATCGACCTGGAGAGCGAGACGGTGCTGGTGGCGGGCCGGGGCGGGGTGACCGTGCGGCGGCCGGGCTCGGCGGTGGTGTTGCCGGCCGGCACCCGTACCGACCTGGCTGAGCTGCGCCGCCTGGCCGAGGGTCGCGCGGGCGGCTCCGCGCCGCCGCCCGTCGCCGCCGCGCAGGCCGCTCCTGCCGAGGTCACGCTGGAGGAGACGATCCGGTCCTGTGAGGAGCGGTTCAAGGCGGCCGCGGCCCGGCCGGACATGGTCGCGGCCGCGCAGACCGTGCTCCACCTCGAGGCCGAGCTCGTCAAGTGGGCGGCCGACACCGAGGAGGACGCCGGCGGGGTGGACCAGGCGAGGGAGCTGATGCGGCTGCTCATCGCCCGCCTCGGCGAGCTCGCCTCGACGGCCCGTCTGCGCTCCCACGTGGAGCCGCTCCTGGGGCTCCGCACGCGGCTGCGGGACGAGGGGCGGTACGACGTGGCGGACGCGCTGCGAGAGGCGATGCTGGCGGGCGGTGTCGTGGTGGAGGACACGCCGGACGGACCTCGCTGGTCCCCAGCTCCGTAGGGCGCGCCGGTGGAGCTGGCGGCGGGGCGGGTCGATGCGGGCCCCGTCCGGGGGCTAGCGGCGGGGCGGGTCGATGCGGGCCCCGTCCGGGGTGAAGATCATGATGCGGGAGAGGTCCACGGCGACCTTGGCGGCGTCGCCGGCGCGCCAGACCGGCCGGTTGCCCAGGCGGACGATCAGATCGGTGCGGCGGTGGACGCCGCTGTTCGGGTTCTGGCCCACCCGCTCCTGCTCCTGATGCTCCTCCTGCGGGGCCGAGAACAGCCGCCGCACCAGCCCGGACAGCTTGCCCGAGCCGTTCTTGTCGCCGTTGACCCGCTCTCTGGGGTCCGGCGGCTCGGGCACCGGAACGGCGGGCATGCCGCACTCCAAGTACGCCAGCCACTCGTGCCCGTGGTACTCCAGCGCCCGCACCCGCCCGAAGAACGCCGGCCCCTCGTACGTCTCCGGCACCGGCGCCAGCCCGTCAGGCCGCAGCCCCACCAGCACGTGGCCACCGGTGTGCTGCGAGATGGCGTACGCGCGCGGATCGCTCCAGGGCAGCGTCAGCCGGTGCGGGCCGAAGTCGAGCATCACGTACTGGTTCTGCGGCGTCCTTACCGTGGCCGCCAACAGGTTCAACTGCTGCGAGTTGAGGAACGCCGCCACGAACGCCGTGGCTGGATCGTTGTAAATCTGGGCCGGAGTGCCCACGTCCTGCAGGACGCCGCGATTCAGAATGGCGATCCTGTCGGCCAGCGTGAGCGCCTCCACCTGGTCGTGCGTCACGTAGATGGTGGTGACGCCGAGCGACCTGACCAGCGCGGAGATCTCCATGCGCAGCTCGGTGCGCATGCCGGCGTCGAGGTTCGACAGTGGCTCGTCCATGAGGAACAACTTGGGCTGGCGCACGATCGCCCGCCCCATCGCGACCCGCTGACGCTGACCGCCGGAGAGCGTGCCCGGGCGGCGATCGAGCGTCTCGTCGATGTGCAACGCCTTCGACAGCTCCGTGACCCGATCACGCACCATCGCCGGGTCCGACTTGGCGATCTCCAAGGGGAAGGCGATGTTCCCGCGCACCGTCCGGTGCGGGTACAGGGCGCCGTTCTGGAACACCATGGCGACGTCGCGGTCGCGCGGCGCCAGGTGGTTGGCGAGCTCTCCGTCCAGCCAGAGGTCCCCCTGGGTGATCTCCTCCAGGCCCGCGATCATGCGCAGCAAAGTGGACTTGCCGCAGCCGGAAGGGCCGAGGAGGACGAGGAACTCGCCGTCTTCGGCCCGCAGGCTGAGCCGGTCGACTGCGAGGTAGCCGCCCGGATACACCTTGGTCACTTTGTCGAGAACGACCGAGCTCATGGGCCCACACCTTGCGCGCGTGTCACCTGTGACGGGGCTGATTGAAGAGGTAGTACATCGCGCCTTAACGCCGCATGTCCACCCTTGACATAAAGAATCTGCTTCTAGGCATTTTCGGACGGGGGTTTTGGGCATCCGTACGCCGAAATTTCCGTATTGGTGGTTGATGGAAGGAGTTGCGTAAAGTTGCGGAAACCGCTTTCATAGTCGAAACAGTCGGGGGTGACCATGACCGCATGGTGGCGGGACGCCGTGATCTACCAGGTGTACGTGCGCAGTTTCGCCGACGGCGACGGCGACGGGGTCGGCGACCTGATCGGTATTCGCGATCGCCTGCCGTACCTGGCCGGGCTGGGGGTGGACGCCGTCTGGCTGACGCCCTTCTACCGCTCGCCGATGGCCGACTTCGGCTATGACGTGGCCGACTACCGTGACGTCGACCCGATGTTCGGCACCCTGGCCGACGCCAAGGCGCTCATCGACGAGGCACACCAGCACCGGCTGCGCGTGATCGTGGACATCGTCCCGAACCATACCTCCGCCGCCCACCCGTGGTTCCAGGAGGCGTTGCGCGGCGAGAAGCGTGATCGTTACATCTTCCGTGACCAGCCGAACGACTGGGAGTCGATCTTCGGCGGTCCGGCCTGGACGCAGGTCGCGGACGGGCAGTGGTATCTGCACCTGTTCGACCCCGCCCAGCCGGATCTCAACTGGGACAACGAGGAGGTGCGCGGCGAGTTCGAGTCGATCCTGCGGTTCTGGCTCGACCTGGGCGTGGACGGCTTCCGGGTGGACGTGGCGCACGGCATGGTCAAGCCGGCCGGACTGCCCGACATCGGCAAGGGCAACCAGGCCAGAATGGTCGGCAGGGAGCCGGTGCCGTTCTTCGACAACGACGGCGTGCACGAGATCCACCGGGCCTGGCGCCGCGTGCTCGACTCCTATCCCGGCGAGCGGATCGGCGTGGCCGAGGCGTGGGCGCCGACGCCCGAGCGGCTGGCCAGGTACGTCCGCCCGGACGAGCTGCACCAGGCGTTCAACTTCCACTACCTGTTCGCGCCGTGGGACGCCGCCGAGCTCCGCGCGGTGATCGACTCCTCGCTGGCCACGGCCGCGTCCGTGGGTGCGCCGACCACCTGGGTGTTGTCGAACCACGACGTCAAGCGGCACGTCACCCGTTACGGCAGCCTGGCCAGGGCCCGGGCGGCCGCGCTGCTGACGCTCGCGCTGCCCGGCTCGGCGTACGTCTACCAGGGCGAGGAGCTGGGCCTGCCCGAGGTGCTCGACCTGCCGCCCGAGGTGTGCCGGGACCCGCAGCGGCTGCGCGACCCCGACAGCGGCCGCGACGGCTGCCGGGTGCCGCTGCCGTGGACACGTGAGTCAGGCTGGGCGGACCCGTGGTTGCCGATCCCGGCCGACTGGGCGGAGCTGAGCGTGGAGGCACAGGACGGCGTCCCGGGCTCGACGTTGGAGCTGTACCGGGCGGCGCTGCGGCTGCGACGTTCCTTCGAAGGGGAGCTGATCTGGCACGACTCCCCCCGGGGCACGCTGGTGTTCTCCCGCGGCGAGCTGGTGTGCGCCGTCAATTTCACGGAAACACCTGTGGACTTCGGCCTGGAAGGAGAGTTGCTGCTGGCCTCGGATGAGCCTGGAGCAGCGAATTCCGCGGCCTGGTTGAAAGTAAAGTGTCGAGCATGAATGGTCACGCTCGCCTTGCCGACATCGCCGCCCAGGCCGGGGTGAGTGAGGCCACGGTCAGCCGGGTGCTCAACGGCAAACCCGGGGTCTCCGCCGGCACCCGCCAGGCGGTGATGGCCGCGCTCGACCTCATGGGCTACGAGCGCCCGCCACGGCTGCGGCAGCGCAGCAACGGGCTGGTCGGCCTGGTGACGCCCGAGCTGGACAACCCGATCTTCCCGGCGTTCGCGCAGGCCATCGAGAAGGCGCTGACCCAGCACGGCTACACGCCCGTGCTGTGCACCCAGCTGCCCGGTGGCGCGCCCGAGGACGAGTTCACCGAGCTGCTCGTGGACCGCGGAGTGAGCGGCATCGTGTTCGTGTCCGGGCTGCACGCCGACACGACCGCGCGGATGGACCGCTACACCCGCCTGATCGACCGCGGGCTGCCGATCGTGCTGGTCGACGGCTACAGCGAGCACATCGACGCGCCCTTCATCTCGCCCGACGACCGCATGGCCGTGCGGCTGTCCGTGCAGCACCTCGTCGACCTCGGCCACGAGCGCGTCGGGCTGGCACTGGGGCCGCGCAGGTTCGTGCCGGTGATCAGGAAGATCGAGGGCTTCAAGCAGGCCATGGCGCAGCTGCTCGGCGCGGCCGACGTGGACGACCTGATCGCGCACTCGCTGTTCTCGGTCGAGGGCGGTCAGGCCGCCGCCGCCCAGCTGCTCACCCGTGGCTGCACCGGCATCGTGTGCGCCAGCGACCTGATGGCCCTCGGCGCGATCCGCGCCTGCAGGGAGAAGGGGCTGGCGGTGCCGGGGGAGGTGTCCGTGGTCGGGTTCGACGACTCGCCGCTGATCGCGTTCACCGATCCGCCGCTGACCACGGTACGCAAGCCGATCGGCGCCATGGCTTCGGCCGCCGTGCAGACGCTGCTCGAAGAGGTCAACGGCGCGCCCGCCAAGCACGTCGAGCTGATGTTCCAGCCGGAGCTGGTGGTCCGCGGCTCCACCGGCTCGGGCCCGCTTGTCAACCGGTGAGGGAGTGCGGCGGTGTCTGGCGACCGACCCGCCTTCACGGAGTGGAGGCCATGAACACGTGCGGGACATCTTGGTCCTCGGCGGCGCCGGGGTCGATACCACGGTGTACGTGCCTGAGCTGCCGTTGCCGTACCGGGACACCTATCAGGTGCCACCGGTCGTCGACCGGATCGGCAACACCGGCGCCGGGGTGGCGCTCGGCTGCCATGCGCTCGGGCTGGACGTCGCTTTCGCCGACCTGATCGGGGACGACCCGCAGGGCACGCTGATCCGGCACGCGCTGCGCGACCTCGACTGCTCATGGGGTCCGGCCAAGGCGGGCACGCGCAGGAGCGTGCTGCTCGTGGGCCCCGACGGCCGCCGCACCTCCTTCTACGACGCCAAGGTGACGCCCGGCGAACGCCTGCCCAGGGAGTCGTACGCGGAGGTCCGGGCCAGGCACGTGCACGTGTCGATCATGGACTTCTGCCGCCACGTCTATCCCGAGCTGGAGGGCGTGCCGATCTCCACGGACCTGCACGACTGGGACGGCGTCAACGACTACCAGAAGGACTTCGCCTACCGGTCCGACCTGGTGTTCCTGTCGGCCGTCGCGCTGCGGGACCCGGCCGCCACGATGCGCGGCATCCTGGCGCACGGCCGCGCCCACACGGTCGTCTGCACGCGGGGCGCCGACGGGTGCCTCGTGCTGACCCGCGACTCGGGCGTGCGCGCCTTCCCGGCCGCGCCGCTGCCCGGGCCGGTGGCCGACAGCAACGGCGCGGGGGACGCGTTCGTGTCCGGCTTCCTGTACGGGTCGCTGCGGGGCCGGCCGCTGGAGGAGTGCGTCAGGCTGGGCGCGATCGCCGGGGCACACGCCTGCACGGTGGCCGGCACCCACGAGTCTCCGATCAGCGAGTCTCTCCTGCTGAGCCGGGCCGCCGCCGCGTGACGCCGGCCGGGTCGTCGCGATCCAGCTCCCGCCAGGCCCGGCAGGCGAACGGCGGGAGCGACGCCAGCAGGTAGACGGCGGCGAACGCGTAGAGGGTCGCCGTGAGCCCGGTCAGCTCCGTGAGCGTGCCGGCGAGGAGCCCGCCCGCCGGCATGCCCGCGTACGCGGCGGCCGTCATGGTCCCGATCACCCGGGCCCGGAGAGGCGCGGGGATCCGGTCGTACTGGAGCATGCCGAGAATGGGGTTGATCGCCCCCGCCGCGAAGCCGGAGAGCACGGTCACACCGAGGGCGACGGGGAACGGCGCGCCGAGGGCCAGCACCAGGACGCGCGGCACTCCGGCGAGGAGAAAGCACAGCCCGTAGGTCAGCCTCCGGGGTAATCGCTCGCCGACGGCGCCGTAGCCGACGGTCCCGGCCAGCGCGCCCGCCCCGACCGCGCCGGCGAGCAGGCCGAACGCCCGGGGATCGTGCGCCACGTCCCTGGCGTACAGCGCCAGCAGCACCTGCGTCACGCCGGTGTCCAGCATGTTGACCACGACGAGCATCGTGGTGCCGCTCAGCTGCAGCCGGTCCCGCCAGAGAAACGCCAGCCCGTCGCGCAGATCGCGCAGATAGCCGCCACGCTCGGACACGCCGCCTTCCAGCCGCGGGATCCCGCCGATCAGGACCGCCGACAGCAGGAACGTCACTCCGTCGACGACGAGCAGCGCCCCGGCTCCGAGCCAGGCGATCAGCACGCCGGCGAGTGGCGCGCCCACCATGGCCGCCCCCCGGTAGACGCCGTCGTACGCCGCCACCGCCCGCTCGAGCCGCACGTCTCCGAGCGCCGCCAGCTCGGGGACCATGGCCTTGCGTGCCGTCTCCCCGGGAGTGGCCAGCAGCCAGCGCACGAAGAGCAGCCCCAGCAGCGCCGGATACGACAACCCGTCCGTCCACGTCAGCACCGGCATGGCCAGCACCACGAGCCCGCCGGCCAGATCGGACAGCACGCTCGCGCCCCGGAACCCCAGCCGGTCCACCAGCGTCCCGCCGAACGCGGCGGACACGACGATGGGGAACGTGGTGGAGAACGCCGCCACCCCCGTGAGCGCGGCGCTTCCCGTGCTCTCCAGCACGAACCACGGCACGGCCAGCAGGGAAAGCATGGTCCCGGTGACGGAGAGTGCGTTGGCGGCCAGCAAGGTGATGAATGAACGCCTCACGCGCGATGCCCCCGGCCAAGTTTTCCGCTTCAGCGTTCCTCAGGGCCGCCAAGCGGTCAAGGGACCCCACCTCGAATGGACAAACGTGATTCGGTACTACTATTGGGACGCATGATCCACTGGTCTGCCGAGGAGTCCCGTTCGTGAGCGTCGTGGTGTGCGGGGAGGCCATGCTGCTGATGCTGGCCGAGCCGGGTGTCCCCCTGGAGCGGGCCGTCGCCTTCCGCCGCTCGATCGCGGGCGCCGAGTCGAACGTGGCCGCCGGCCTGGCCAGGCTAGGCCACCAGGTGCGCTGGCTCGGGCGGGTGGGCGCCGACCCGGCAGGCGCATCGGTGCTGGCCATGCTGCGGGCCGACGGCATCGACACCCGCCACGCCGTCGTCGACCCGGACGCCCCCACCGGGCTGCTGCTGCGCGACAGCCACCCGTCCCGGGCGATCGACGTCCAGTACTACCGCGCGGGCTCGGCCGCCTCCCGGCTGGTGCCCGGGGAGCTGACGCCCGAGATGATGGACGGCGCGCGGCTCGTCCACGTCACCGGGATCACGCCCATGTTGTCGGACTCGGCGCACCTGGCCACGCTCAGGCTGCTCGACCTGGCCAAGGCCGCGGGCGCCACGATCTCCTTCGACCCGAACATCCGGCTCAAACTCGGACCGCCCGATCGGTGGCGGGAGCGGGTCGCGCCGCTCATGGGCCGCGCCGACGTGGTCTTCGCCGGCGCGGACGAGCTGGAGCTGCTCCAGGTGGACCCGGCCGGGCTGCCCGGGCTCGCCGTGGTCAAGCACCGCGACAAGTCGGCCGGCTGCGCGGGGCTGCGGCAGGAGGCGTTCCCGGTGCCCGTGACGGATCCGGTGGGGGCCGGGGACGCGTTCGCCGCCGGGTTTCTGTCGGGGATGCTGCGCGGGATGCCGTACGAGACGTGCCTGCGCGAGGGGGCGGCCGTGGCGGCGCTCGTCGTGCAGTGCGCCAACGACACCGACGGGCTGCCCGACCGGGTGGGCCTGGACCGCGCGCTGGCCGCGTTCACCGCGGCGGGGGAGACCGTGCACCGCTAGCGCGGACCGTACATCGTGAGAAGGGAAACCATGTTCCGCTGGGAGATCGTCCAGGCCGTCACCGAGCAACGGGTGTTCGGGATCGTCAGGGCCGCGGGTCCGGGCGAGGCGGTGGCCGCCGCCGAGGCCGTGCTGGACGCCGGGCTGCGGGCCGTGGAGGTGGCGCTCACCACCCCGCACGCCCTCACCGCCGTCGCCCGGCTCACCGAGCAGCGGCCCGGCGCGCTCGTCGGCGCGGGCACCGTGCTCGACGCCGCCGCGGCCCGCGCCGCCGTGGAGTCCGGCGCCCGCTTCCTCGTCTCGCCCAACCTGCACCCTGAGGTGATCCGGGCCGGCCACCGCTACGGCGTGCCGGTCTTCCCCGGCGTGTCGACCCCGACCGAGATCGTCCGTGCCCTGGAGGAAGGCGCGGACGCGGTGAAGATCTTCCCGGCGTCCGCGGTGTCGCCGTCCTGGCTGCGCGACGTACGCGCCGCGCTGCCGCAAGTCCCCGCCATCCCCACGGGAGGCGTCACCATCGACAACGCGCCGGAGTGGATCGCGGCCGGCGCCGTGGCCTGCGGCATGGGCTCCGCGCTCACCTCCGGCGGCGCGGAGGCCGCCGGCCGGCGCGTCGCCGCCCTGCTGGCGAGGCTCGCTCAGGAGGTGCAGCGATGACCGTCGCCGTCTACGTCGGCCCCGAGCCGGTGCCGGTCCTCATCGACGCGGTACGCCGCGCCGGCGGCCAGGTCGTGCCGCTGGAGCGCGCCGAGGCCATCGTCTACTACGGCAACGACGACCCCGCCGAGATACGCTCCATGATCCACGAGGGCATCCGGTGGGTGCAGCTGCCGCACGCCGGCGTCGAGCGGTGGGCCGCCGCCGGCGTCATCACCGAGCACCCCGTCTTCACCGCCGCCACCGGCTCGTACGGTCCCGCCGTGGCCGAGCACGCGCTCGCCCTGATGCTGACGGCCGCCCGCGACCTGCACCGGCACGCCAGGGCCACCCGATGGGGGAGCAACACGTCACGGGAGTTCGCCGGCTCGACGGTCGCGATCGTGGGCTGCGGCGGCATCGGCCGCGCCCTCATCGGCATGCTGGAGCCGTTCGGCTGCCCGGTCATCGCGGTCACCGACCGGGGCGACGCGCCCGGCGCGGTCAAGGTCGTGCCGCGGGCCCGCTACCGCGAGGCGCTGCCGGAGGCCGACTACGTGGTGGTCGCGGCGCCCGCCACGCCGGACACGAGGGGCATGATCGGCGCGCCTGAGTTCGCGCTCATGCGGAAGTCCGCCTGGCTGGTGAACGTCGCCCGCGGCGGGCTCGTCGTGACCGACGACCTGGTGTCGGCGCTGCGCGCCGGCGACATCGGCGGCGCGGCGCTCGACGTCACCGACCCCGAGCCGTTGCCCGACGGGCATCCGCTGTGGGGCATGGAGAACGTGCTGATCACGCCGCACTGCGCGAACCCGCGTCCCGCCTACTGGCGCGGGCTGGCCGAGCGGGTCACCGCCAATGTGCGGTTGCTCGGCGCGGGCGCGCCGTTGGAAGGCCGGGTCAGCCCGTCCCAAGGTTTCTAGGAGTCCAGGATGATCCTGGCTCCCGTGCTCAGCCCGGAGTCGTGCACCTCCAGGCCCGTGGGCTGGAGGTGCTTCGGCAGGTCGAACACCAGCGTGCCGGTGAACGCGCCGCCGGGCTCGATGCGGATCGGCGTGATCTCCTTGCCGCTCTTGTCGAGCAACTTGGTGCCGCCGTGCAGGGCGTCGTCCTCGTCGATGAGCTTCTGCTGGCCTGGGTAGAGCACCCTGGCCTCATGGCCCAGGTTGTCGATCTTCACGCCGATCTGGCAGGTGCGCTTCGTCGCGGCCTTGGCAGGCTTGGGGCACTTCGTGCTCGTCACGGCGAACCTCAGCTTGCCGTCCTGCACCGGGCCGTCCGCGCCCTGGGCCGGCGACGAGCGGAATATCGAGGCAAGCGCGGCCAGCAGCAGCACCAGCAGCACGGCCGCGATCACCAGCGCGGTCAGGCAGCCCGCGAACACACCCCGCTTCGGCCGCGCGGGGCGGTAACCCGGCAACGGCCCCTGGCCGGTCGTGGCGTGGTGGGGCAGCGGCCCCCGCCGGCTCGGCAGCGGCCCGGTCCGATCCGGATGCGGTCCACCCTGCCTGGGCGGCTGGGGCGCCACGCCCGGCATGGGCCCGGTGCGGTCGGCGTGCGGCACGGGTCCGGTGCGGTCGGCGTGCGGCGGCTGCGGCGCGCGTCCGGCGCCTGGCGTCGGACCCGTGCGGTCGGCGGGCGACGGTTGCGGCACCCGTGAGGCCCCCGGCGTGGGCCCGGTGCGCTCCGCCGGCGGCGGCCCCTGCGGGCCTCGCGCCTCGATGTGCGGTGGCTGCGGCCCCACGCCCGGCACGGGTCCGGTCCGCTCGGCCGGCGGCGGTCCCTGGGGATGGCGCGCGTCATGGGACGGTGCCACCTGAGGGCCGCGGGCGTCTTGGGACGGTGCCACCTGAGGGCCGCGGGCGTCTTGGCGCGGGCCGCGGGGATCGCCATGCGGCGGGCGGGCGGTGCCCGGGACGGGGCCGGTGCGTTCCGGCGGCGGGACCGCGTGCGGCCCGTGGGCGAGCGGCGCGAACTCCGACGGGTTCCACGCGTTCGTGAGGTGCTTGGTCGCGGCCAGCTGCGCCGCCGGTTCGTCGGCCGCCTCCACCAGCTCCAGCAGCAGCTGCCTGGCCGACGGCCGCCGCGCCGGGTCGGGATGGATGGCCGCCGCCACCAGCCGGTCCAGCGGCGTCGGCAACCCTCGAAGGTCAGGCGGCGCGGTACGGGCCCGGGCCGCCATCACGTACGCGTCCCCCTCGCCGAACGGATGCCCGCCCAGCCCCGCGTACGCGATCAGCGACCCCCACGCGAACACGTCCCCCGCCGGGCTGGTCCGCCCCTCGAAGACCTGCTCGGGAGCGATCCATCCGGGAGTGCCCATGACCATGCCGGCGTTCGTGTGCCGGGAGTCGACGTGCGTCGACCGCGCCAGCCCGAAGTCGATCACCCGCGGTCCGGCCAGCGTCAGCATGACGTTCGCCGGCTTGAGATCGCGGTGCACCAGGCCCGCCGCGTGGATCGCGGTCAGCGCGGCCGCCACGCCCACGGCGGCCGCGTGCAGCACGGACGGCGACAACGCCCCGTGCTCGATCAGGTGGTCTTCCAGCGAGATGCCGTCGATGTATTCGGTGACGAGGTAGAGCACGCCCCGGTCCTCGCCGTGGTCGAGCACCCGCGCCGTGCAGAACGAGGCCACCTTGCGGGCGTTGGAGACCTCTTCGTGGAAACGCGCACGGTAGACCGGGTCGGCGGTGAAGTCCCTGCGGATCGCCTTGAGCGCCACCCGCGACCCGTCGGCGGCCTTGGCGAGGTAGACCACGCCCATGCCGCCGGAGCCGAGACGGCTGACCAGCTCGTAGGAGCCGATCGCCGGCGGGTCTTCCGGCTTCAGCGGAGTGCCTGCGGAGCGCCCCAACGTCGCCGTCCTCTCGCCGTCGTCATCCCGTCTCAACCGGAACCGTTCCTCCCCTGGGCCCCTCGTGCTGCCGCAACCCCGAACCGTCCGCCGCCCGGCATGCCTTTTGTACCCCAGACTCTAACGGAGGTCGAAGGTCTACGTTGGCCACTGGGCTTGACCAGGCATGGGTCAGGAGTGTGCGGGTTTGCGACGGGCCGGGCGCATCGTCACCCGCAGTCGCGCGACGTTGAGCGTGTACGGGAGCGGCCGGTGCGGCGACAACAGCCGGCCGACCGGTTTGGGCCGGGCGGTCCGCAGGATGCCGCCCAGGAAGGCCGTGCCGACCGCCAGCGTGAGGTGCACGCCGTCGCAGCCGGGACGGGCCCACCATTCGCCCGCCGCGGTGCCGTCGAGCCAGATCTCGGGCGCGAACGTGTTCGCGTACGGCAGGCGCGCGCTGCGCTGGTGTGCCGCGAGCGGGACCAGCACGGTGGTGCCCGCGGGCAGGGTGGTGCCGTACCACTCGGTGTCCGCGGCGGTGACCCGGGACAACGCCGGCACCGGCGGCCACAGGCGCAGCGCCTCGCGCAGGCAGGCCCGCAGATGCTCAGGGTCGGCGCGGGCCGCCTTGCGGTGCCCCGGGTGGGCGGCGAGCAGCGCCAGCGTCTGCATGAGGCCGGTCGCGGTGACGCCGAGCCCCATCATCCAGAACGCGGCCTGCATGAGCCGGCGCGACTCGGTCTGGTCGCCGGAGGTCTCGGCGATCAGGCCGGCCAGGCTGCCCGGCTCGGCGCGGCGCAGGTGGTCGAGGATCCGCGTGTCGTAGCGGCCGGAGAGGATCTCCTGCCGGCGCCCGGCCCGCCGCCTGCCCAGCCGCGCCAGCAGGCTGGTGAGCTCCTCGTCGCCGGCCGCGCCGGCGCCGTACACGCAGCGCCTGGCCACGCGCTGCCAGCGGGCGTCGAGCCGCTGGTAGTCCACCACGCCGTCGGTCAGCTCCGCGGCCTCCTCGCGGGCGATCTCGATGAACGCCGGGCGCAGGACGTCCATCGGCAGGTTCAGCTGCCGCTCCTGGAGGGCCGGCGCGTAGTCGCTCCGCTCCTCCTCCAGCACGCGGAGCGCGTCGCGTTTGGACAACACCAGCAGCGCCGGGCCCCTCGGGCCGCGTACCAGCACGGGGCGGGCACCGTACCGGGACTCGAGGTCGGCCAGCAAGGGCCTGGCGCGCAGCGGGTCGCGCCCGGGTGTCACGTGCGGCGCGCCCGGGGGCACGAGGGCGGCCGCGAGGCGCAGGCTCTCCAGCGTGGTCGCCCTCGGCAGGCCCCTAGGCACGCGAGGCCTCCCCGACCGGCGTCCTGCGGACCCGTGCCCGGCGGACCACGGGCGTCTCCTGGATGGCCGGAGCCGGAAGGAAATCCATGCCCCGATGTGATCGCTGCGGCGCGGCGCCCGCAATCACGGGTTTCGGTCACTGGAACGCTATCGGCCGCGGACCGGTGGAGCGTTCCAGTGACCGGAACGGCTACACGCCGAGGAGCGCGGCCGAGATGGCCTGGGCGGCCCCGCGCACGGCGATGCCCAGCCTGCCCAGCGGCGCCGCGTGGGCCCGCGCGGCCACCCCCAGAGCCATGCAGATCCGGCCGCCGGGGCCGAACACCGGGGCCGCCACGCAGACCACGCCCTCGATGAACTCCTCCTGCGCGTACGCCACACCGTGCCGGCGCACCTGGGCCAGCTCACGTTCGAGCCCGGCCAGGCTGATGATCGTCCGGCGCGTCATCCGCTCGAACGAGCCGCGCGCCAGCACCTCCTCGCGCAGCTTCGAGTCGAACGCGAGCAGCGCCTTGCCGGTCGCCGTGCAGTGCAGCGGCGCCCGGTCCAGCCCGTCGGAGGGGGAGCGGACCCGGTTGTGGCCGTACAGCCGCTCGACGTAGCGGGCCTCCATGCCGGAGGGCACGGCCAGGTTCACCGTCTGCCTGGTGGTCTCGTACAGGTACAGCAGGTACGGCAGGACCACCGGGCGCGTGCCGGGCACCCGGGCGCGGGCGATGCCCGCCATCGACTCCAGCAGCTCGCCGGGCAGGTAGCCGTTGCCCACCCGCGTGGCCAGCTCGCGGGAGCACAGCACGCCCAGGATCCGGTGCGCGGTCGACTTGGGCAGGCCCGTGCTGCGGCACAGCTGCGCCAGGCTGACCGGTCTGGAGGCCGTGCTCAGCGCCAGGAGGATGTCGATCCCCCTCTCCAGGCTCCCCGGCTGCGCCACCGGGCGATCGTCGACGAGCTGCGGTGCTTGGCTGACCGTTTGCGTGAGCATCAATGTCCCTTCGCTCTCCGAGAGCAAGAGGGGGGGTCCCCGAGGAAGCGCTTTTACATTTCCAGCCCTACCCGGCCGCCGCGTTCCCGAATACCCTGCTCATGGCCTCACTCCGTGAGGCGGGCTCGGTCGCCATATGCCGTCACCTTCCCCCGCTCTGGTCGCTGCGCTCCCGCCGCTCCTCCAGGCGCCGATGAGCTCCGCGTACACTGACACTGCCACCTCGCCTGGCGTTCTGGCCCCTATGTCCAGACCCGCCGGGACGTGCACCCGATCGCCTCCCTCCACGCCCGCCAGCACCGCCGCGCCGCGTTTGCGGCTGGCGATCAGCGCGACGTAGGGCACGCCCTTGGCCAGCGCGGCGCGCAACACCGGCTCCTCGCCGACGCCGTGCGAGGCGACGAGCACGGCCGCCGTGTCGTCGGCGATCGCCGCCAGCGGATCCGCGGCGGCCTCCACCTGGTAGCCCATCGCCTTGCCCACGGCGGCGAAGGCCCGGGCGATCGGGCTGTCGCCGTACACGTGGACCAGGACGGGCGGCAGCACCGCCTCCAGGAAGATCTCCAGCGTGCCGCCGGACAGGCACGGCTGGCCCACCGCCACCAGCCCCTCCTCCTCGTACGGCTCCTCGGCCTCCGGCGTGATCCGCAGCAGCGTGCTCTCCCCGGTGCGGAGCAGCCGCAGCCCCTGCGCCCGCACGGTGTCGGTGGCGCACACGCCGCCCACGAACCCCTCGATCGTGCCGTCCGGCAGCACCAGCGCGCGGTCGCCCGCCTTCGCGCTGGTCGGCCGCTGCGCCCGCACGACGGTGGCCAGCACGTACGGCTCCCGCCCCGACCGCAGCTCCGCCACCCTGGCCTGGAGGTCCAGGGCAGCCGGCGCCCGCTTGCGGGGCGCCGGCATGCCGAGGAATTCGCTCATGGAATGGCCAGGTCCGTGCGGAACGGGTCGCCGTTGATGACGCGCCACACGTTCGCCGGGGTGAGCGGCATGTCCGCGTGCCGCACCCCGTACGGGCCCAGCGCGTCGATCACGGCGTTGACCACGGCCGCGGGGGAGCCGACCGTGGCCGACTCGCCCACGCCCTTGGCCCCGATCGGGTGCGTCGGCGACGGCGTCACCGTCTCGCCCAGCTCCCACGACGGGCACTCCATCGAGGTCGGCAGCAGGTAGTCCATGAACGACGCCCCCAGGTGGTTGCCGTCCTCGTCGAACGCCATCACCTGCATGAGCGCCATCCCGACCCCGTCGGCCAGCCCGCCGTGGATCTGCCCCTCGACGATCATGGGGTTGATCCGCACCCCGCAGTCGTCCACCGCCACGAACCTGCGGACCTTCACCTGACCTGTCCCGGGGTCGAGGTCCACGACGCAGATGTACGCCCCGAACGGGTACGTCAGGTTCGGCGGGTTGTAGACGGTCACCGCGTCCAGGTGGCCCTCCACACCCTCGGGCAGCTCCAGATTGGAGTGCGCGGCGAGCGCGATCTCGGCCATGGACTTGCCGGTGGCCGGGTCACCCACGACCGACCACTTGCCGTCGGCCCACTCCAGGTCGTCGGGTGCGGCCTCCAGCATCGCCGCGGCCACGATCTTGGCCCGGTCGCGGACCTTCCTGGCCACGATCGCCGTGGCCGCGCCGGAGACCGGGGTGGAGCGGGAGCCGTACGTGCCCAGCCCGAACGGCGTCTGGTCGGTGTCGCCGTGCACGACCTCCACGTCGTCGGCCGGGATGCCCAGCTCCTGCCCGACGATCTGCGCGAACGTGGTCTCGTGCCCCTGGCCCTGCGACTGGCACGACACCCGCAGCACGGCCTTGCCCGTCGGGTGCACGCGCAGCTCGGCGCCGTCGGCCATGCCGAGGCCCAGGATGTCCATGTGCTTGCGCGGGCCCGCGCCCACGGCCTCGGTGAAGAAGCTGACGCCGATGCCCATCAGCTCGCCCCTGGCCCGCTTGTCGGCCTGCTCGGCGCGGAGCTTGTCGTAGCCGATCATGTCCATGGCCAGGCGCAGTGCCCTGGGGTAGTCGCCGGAGTCGTACTCCCAGCCGGTGGGGGAGTGGTAGGGGAACTGCTCGGGCTTGAGCAGGTTGCGCATGCGCAGGTCGGCGGGGTCCATGTTGAGCTCGGCGGCCAGCACGTCGACCATGCGCTCCACCAGGTACACGGCCTCGGTGACGCGGAAGGAGCAGGCGTAGGCGACGCCGCCGGGGGCCTTGTTGGTGTAGACGCCGGTGACCTCGCAGTGGGCGGCCTCGATGTCGTACGAGCCGGAGAAGACGTGGAAGAACCCGGCGGGGAACTTGGTCGGCTGCGCGGTGCCGTTGAACGCGCCGTGGTCGGCCAGCACCTTCACCCGGATCGCCTGGATCTTCCCGTCGCGGGTCGCGGCGATCTCGCCGTGCATGTGGTAGTCCCGGGCGAAGGCGGTGCTCATGAGGTTCTCGGAGCGGTCCTCCATCCACTTGACCGGGCGGCCGGTGACGATGGAGCCGACGATCGCGCAGACATATCCAGGATAAATCCCGACTTTTCCGCCGAAGCCGCCGCCGATGTCCGGTGAGATCACCCGGATCTTGTGCTCCGGCAGCCCCGCCACCATCGCGTACAACGTCCGGTGCGCGTGCGGCGCCTGCGTCGGGCACCAGATGGTGAGCTTGCCGGTGACCTTGTCGAAGTCGGCGACCGCGCCGCACGTCTCCAGCGGCGCGGGGTGCACACGCGGATAGAGCATGTCCTGCGCGACCGTCACGTCCGCCTGCTCGAAGAGCGCGTCGGTCCGGGCCCGGTCGCCCGCGTCCCAGTCGAAGATGTGGTTGTTCGCCCGGCCCTCGAGGTCGTCCCTGATCACCGGGGCGTTCTCGTCGAGGGCCTTCCTGGCGTCGATGACCGCGTCGAGGGGCTCGTACTCGACGTCGATCAGCTCCAGCGCGTCGCGTGCCGAGTAGGCGTCCTCGGCCACCACGAAGGCGACCTCCTGCCCCTGGAAGCGCACCTTGTCCGTGGCCAGCACCGCCTGCGTGTCCTGCGACAGGGTGGGCATCCAGGCCAGGCCGAGGCCGGCGAGGGTCTGGCCGGTGATGACGGCCTTGACCTTCGGGAGCGCCTCGGCGGCGCTCGTGTCGATGGAGACGACCCGGGCGTGGGCGTGCGGACTGCGCAGCACGGCTCCGTACAACATGCCTGGGAGCCGCACGTCGTCGGTGTAGTTGCCACGCCCCCGGATGAAGCGGGCGTCCTCCTTGCGGTGCATGGGTCCGTAGCTCATTGCCTGGCCTCCGACTCGGCGACTTTCTGACTCGCTTCGGCAGCCCACCGGATGGAACGGACGATGTTCTCGTAACCGGTGCACCGGCACAGCTGTCCCGAGATGGCCTCGCGGATCTGGCCCTCGTCGGGGTCGGGCACGCGGTCGAGGAGCGCACGAGCGGTCAGCAGCATGCCCGGCGTGCAGAATCCGCACTGGAGCCCGTGGCACTCCACGAACCCCTTCTGCACCGCGTCCAGCTCGCCGTCCCGCTCCAGGCCCTCCACCGTGGTCACCTCGTGGCCGTCGGCCATGACCGCCAGCACCGTGCACGACTTGACCGGCACGCCGTCCAGCTGAACCGTGCAGACGCCGCAGTTGGAGGTGTCGCAGCCCCAGTGGGTGCCGGTCAGGCTCAGCTCGTCGCGCAGGAAGTGCACGAGCAGCAGCCTGGGCTCGACCTCTCTCGTGTGCGGCTGCCCGTTCACCGTCACCGTGATCCGCATGTCAGATCCTCCCTTCCGTCGCGGACCCGGCGACGTTCGGATCCGTCGCGGACCCGGCGACGTTCGGATCCGTCGCGGACCCGGCGACATTCAGATTCGCCCTGGTCAGCGCCCGCTTGGTCAGTTCGCCGGCCAGGTGGCGCTTGAAGTCGGCGGGGCCGCGCTGGTCGGCGTGCGGCTCGCAGTGCTCGGCCGCGATCCTGGCGGCCTCGGCGAACGTCTCCTCGCCCGGCGCCTTGCCGCGCAGGAATTCCTCGGCTTCGGGGGCGCAGAAGTGCTCGGCGCCGACCGCGGTCAGCCCGATGCCCGCCTGCGCGATCACGCCGTCCCGCACGGTGATCACCGCTCCGGTCGCCGCCACCGGCCAGTCGCCGACGCGCCGCTCGACCTTCTCGTACGCGCTGCCGGTGCCGGGTGCGATGGGCACCCGGAGCTGGATCAGCAGCTCGTTCTCCGCGACCGCGGTCTCGTACGGGCCGCGGTGGAATTCGCGGAGCGGCACCGTACGTGTGCCGCCCGGGCCCTGAATGACTGCCGTCGCCCGTAAGGCCGAGAAGACGGCCGACAAATCCTCAGAAGGGTCGCCCTGGCACAATGAGCCCCCTACGGTCCCCCGATTTCTTACTATCGGATCGGCAATAACTCGCTCCGCGTCCCGAAATATCGGGAAAAGGTTGGTTGCGGTAGTGCTGTCGAGCAGCTCCGCGTGCCGTACCAGCGCGCCGATGGCCAGCTCATCGCCCTCCACGGCGATCCGCCCCAGCTCGGCCAGGCCGTTGATGTCGATGAGTGCTTCGGGCTGGGCCAGGCGCAGCTTCATCATCGGGATGAGGCTGTGACCGCCTGCGACGATCCTGGCGTCAGGACCGTACCGCTCCAGGAGCTCGATCGCGTGCGGCACGCTGTCGGCTCTCTCGTATTCGAACTTCGCCGGAACCTGCATGAGTGCACACTGCTGTTACCGATTTGTCGCGACAATCCACAAATAAGGGATTCCTTAATGTGCTCCGGCCCTCTATGAAGAGGGGGTGACACTTAGCCAGCTCGGCGCGTTTGTTTTCGTCGCCCGTCTGGGATCCGTCAAGGCGGCGGCCAGAGCGCTGGGCGTGAGCGAGCCCGCGGTCTCGCAGTCACTGGCCCAGCTGCGCAAGCACCTCGGGGACCCGCTGCTGACCCGGTCCGGCGACCGGATGGTGCTGACCGAGGGCGGGCGGCGGTTGCTGGGGATCGCCGCGCAGATCGTCGCGCTGGGCGCCGAGGCGGTCGCGGCCGTCCAACCGGGACATCCCGCCCGGCTGCACGTGGTGATGGACGCGGGGCTGGCCGAGTACGTCGCCGGGCCGCTGATCTGCCTCTTCACACAGCGCAAATCGGTGGACACCTCCACCGGGGTGGCGGCCACGGCCGAGGTGCCGCTGCTGCTGGCCAGCCGCCTGGCCGACGTCGCGCTCGGCGCCCAGGTGAGCGGGGCCGGGCTGGTCAGCCGGCCCGTGCTGCGCTGCCGGCTCATCGTGGTGGGCGCACCGCGCGGGAGCCGGGACCACTGGCTGGTCGGCCCCTCGGGCACCGATCCGGCCAGTGACACCAGCCGGCTGCTGCGTGCGCTGCGGGTGCCGGAGTCGCAGGTGCGGGTCTTCGCGAACCAGACGGCCGCCTGGAAGGCGGCCGCCGAAGGCGCCGGCGTCGCGCCCGGCACCGCCCACCTGGTGTCCTCGCAGCTGCGCCGGGGAGAGCTGGTCACCATCGAGACTCCGGCCACCCCGCTCGCGGCCTACTGGTACGCGACCACGCTGGAACCCGCCCACCGGTCACTCGCGGCCGGCACGTTCCTGGACTTCCTCACGACGCCCATGGCCACCCAGGTGATGCGCACCCCGGAAGACGGCGTTCCACGCAACCGCTTCCGTCCCCCGGTCCACGTCTCCATCTGGAGTTGACGCCGCGGTCCCGTGGATGGCAAAGCCTGCGGCGTCCCGCGCCGCCGGACGCGTGGGTCAGCGCAGGGCGGCGGCGTCGGCGGCGAGCTTCTCCACCCGGGCCCAGTCACGCCCGGCCAGCGCGTCCGCCGGGGTGAGCCAGGTGCCGCCGACGCACCCGACGTTCGGCAGCGCGAGGTAGTCGGGCGCGGTGTTCACCCGGATCCCGCCGGTCGGGCAGAACCGCACGTCCGGCAGCGGCCCGGCCAGCGCCTTCAGGTACGGCACGCCGCCCGCGGCCTCCGCGGGGAAGAACTTCAGCTCCTTGATCCCCCGCTCCACCAGCGCCATCGCCTCCGACACGGTGGCGGCCCCCGGCAGGTACGGCACCCCGCTCGAGTCCATCGCCTCGACCAGCGACAGGGTCGTCCCCGGCGAGACCAGGAACCTCGCCCCCGCGGCCACCGACGCGGCGATGTCGTCGGTGGTCCGGATCGTGCCCGCTCCCACCATCGCCTCGGGCACCTCGTCGGCGATCCTGGCGATCGCCTCGCGGGCCACCGGCGTGCGCAACGTCACCTCGATGACCGGCAACCCGCCGGCGACCAGCGCGCGAGCAATCGGCACGGCGGTCTCGACGTCCTCGATCACCACGACGGGGATCACTGGGGCGAGATCGAGCAAGCTCATCGGTTCTGTCTCCTCATCGGCCCTCGCGGGCCGTCTCGTACCGAAACGCCGGCCCCTCGTGGGCCGTCTTGCTACCGGGCGCCGGCCATGCGGGGCCGGCGCCGATTGTCAGCCCACCAGCTCCCTGCGGGCACGCTGGCTCAGCCAGGCGGCCGCCCCCGTCAGCGCCGGCTGGGGCGCGACGATCAGCGCGGTCCCGATGGCATCCAGATATGCCGCCATATCGGGATTTGCGGCGAACCGCGTGCGGAAGCTGCTGGTACGCACGCGTTCCACGATACGTGGCAGCACTCCACCGCCCAGGTACACCCCGCCCCGCGCGCCGAGCGTCAGCGCCACGTTGCCGGCGAAGCTGCCCAGCATCCCGCAGAACACCTCGATCGTCTCTGCGCACAGCGAGTCGTCGAGCCTGGCCGCGATGTCGGAGGCGGTCAGGTCGGGCGCGCTGACGCCGTTCACCCGCGCCAGCGCCCGGTGCAGCCGGACCAGGCCGGGACCGGACAACACGTGCTCGGCCACCACGTGCGGCAGGCCCTCCGCCTGCAGCACGCGGACGACTTCCAGCTCCCGCCGGTCCACCACCGGCACCGTGACGTGGCCGCCTTCGCCGGGGATCGGCGTCCAGCCGTGCTCGGTCGGCACCAGCCCGCCCACGCCGAGCCCGGTGCCGGGGCCGAGCACGGCCTTGACCCCGTAGCCGAGCTCGGGCCCGCCCAGCGACACCAGGTCGCCGCCGTCCAGATGCGGCAGCGACACGGCCAGCGCCTCGAAGTCGTTGAGCAGGCGTGCGTACGGGATGCCGAGATCCTGTACGGATCCGGACCAGGCCGAGTTCGTGAGCCGGTACCGGTCGCCGTCGATCGGCCCGGCCAGCGCCAGGCAGGCCGCCCCCGGTCGTGCTCCGCCCGCGTGCTCCGCGAGGTAGGCGGCCACGGCATCGGGGAGGGTGGCGTAGCCGGCCCCGGCCAGGACCGCGACGTGCGAGGGCCGTGCGCCCAGCGAGGTGACCAGGCCGAATCTGGCGTTGGTCCCCCCGATGTCGGCGACGAGCCACGGAAGGTCAAAGGCACTCACCACACACCTCCGGCATTCAGGGCAGCGTCAAGATCGCTCGCCTTCAACGGAAGGATGCCACGGACGCTCACGCCATCCCAGAAGGGGGGGTGAACGCCGACGGCGGCCGGGCGCGCGTGGGCGGCGCCGACGCTCACCGGGCGAGTCCGGCGGGGCGGGCGCCCACCGGGGTGCCCGTCTCCAGGTGGGAGGCGCCGGCCTCGGTGGGGAAGCCCAGTCCGGGACCGTGGTGCGGCGACTCGGCGCCGCTCACCCCGAAGATCCCGGCACCCTGCTCGGCGTGCCCCGCCATCCGGCGGAAGGCCGCGAACAGCTCGCGCCCCGTGCCGACCCACTGCGCGTCGCTCAGCGGCCGTCCCTCGGGCGCCCGCCGGGCCAGCTCCTCGGCCGGAACCAGCAGCTCCAGGGTCCCCGCCGCCGAGTCGAGCCGGACCACGTCGCCTTCGCGGACCAGGGCGATCGGCCCGCCGTCGGCCGCCTCGGGCGACAGGTGGATGGCCGCGGGCACCTTCCCGGAGGCGCCGGACATCCGCCCGTCGGTGACGATGGCCACCCGCTGCCCCCGGTCGAGCAGCACCGCCAGCGGGGGCGTGAGCTTGTGCAGCTCGGGCATGCCGTTGGCGCTCGGCCCCTGGTAGCGGATGACCGCCACGAAGTCCTGCCCGTCCAGCTCGCCCGTCTCGAACGCCTTCAGCAGGTCCAGCTGGTCGTCGAAGACCTTCGCGGGGGCCTCGATGACCAGATGCTCGGGCTTGACCGCCGACACCTTGCTGACCGCCCGGCCCAGATTGCCCTCGACCATGTGGATCCCGCCGTCCGCCGAGAACGGCTGGGCAACGGGCCGCAGCACGTCCAGGTCGGCGCTCCCGCCCGTGACGGGCGCCCACACCAGCGAACCGTCCACCAGCGACGGAGCCTCACGGTAACGGTCGAGGCCCGGGCCTGCCACGGTCATGACGTCGCCGTGCAGCAGCCCCTCGTCCAGCAGGTCGCCGATGAGCACCTGCATGCCGCCGGCGTCGCGGAAGTGGTTCACGTCCGCCTGGCCGTTCGGGTAGATCTTGGTGAGCGACGGCACGACACCCGAGAGGCGGGCGAAATCATCCCAGGTCAGCACCATGCCGGCGGCCGCCGCCATGGCGACCAGGTGCAGCGTGTGGTTCGTGGACCCGCCGGTGGCCAGCAGCGCGACGCAGGCGTTCACGATCGCCTTCTCGTCGACGAGCTCGCCGATCGGCGTGTACTCCGCTCCGTGCGCGGTGATCTCCACCGCCCGCCGCCCGGCCGCCTCGGTCAGCGCGTGGCGCAGCTCGGTGTGCGGGTTGACGAACGTCGACCCGGGCAGGTGCAGGCCCATGACCTCCATGAGCGCCTGATTGGAGTTCGCGGTGCCGTAGAAGGTGCAGGTGCCGGGGGAGTGGTACGACTTGGCCTCGGCGTCGAGCAGCTCCTCCCGCCCGACCTTGCCCTCGGCGAACAGCTGCCGGGTGCGCGCCTTGACCTTGTTCGGCAGCCCCGAGGCCATCGGCCCGGCGGGCACGAAGATCGCCGGCAGGTGCCCGAAGTGCAGCGCCCCGATGAACAACCCCGGCACGATCTTGTCGCACACGCCCAGCAGCAGCGACGCGTCGAACATGTCGTGCGACAGCGCGATGGCGGTGGACATGGCGATCACGTCGCGGCTGTAGAGCGACAGCTCCATGCCGGCCCGCCCCTGGGTGATGCCGTCGCACATCGCCGGCACGCCGCCCGCGACCTGCGCGACGCCGCCGGCCCGGCGCACGGCCGCCTTCAGCTGCGGCGGGTACGTCTCGTACGGCTGGTGGGCGGAGAGCATGTCGTTGTAGCTCGTCACGATCGCGACGCCAGGCTTGGCCGTACCCCGCAGAGCCGGCTTGTCCTCGGCGTTCGCGGCCGCGAAGCCGTGCGCCAGGTTCGCGCAGCCGAGGTGGGCGCGGGCCGGGCCCTTGGCCTTGGCGGCCTCGCCGTCGCGCCGGATCCGCGCCAGGTAGGCGGCGCGGCTGGTCGCGCTCCGCTCGGCGATCCGGTCGGTGATCTCCTGAATGACGGACTTCACAGTTCCTCCTCGTGCCACGCGCGACCGCTGCGGCCGAGCAGTTCGTTGGCTCCGGCGGGGCCGGTGGTTCCGGCCGGGTAGGCCTCGGGCAGGGCGGGGTCGGCCTTCCAGGCGTCCAGGATCGGGTCGATCCAGCGCCAGGCCGCCTCGACCTCGTCGCGGCGCATGAACAACGTCGGGTTCCCGGCCAGCACATCGCTCAGCAGCCGCTCGTACGCCTCCGGCACCCGTGTCGTGAACGTCTTGCCGAACGACAGGGACATCGGCACCGGCTTCAGCGTCACCTCGCCGGCCCCTGGCTCCTTGGCCATGATGTGCAGCTCGATGCCCTCCTCCGGCTGCAGCCGCAGCACCAGGCGGTTCGGCGCGCCGCCGGGGAAGATGGAGTGCGGCACGTCCTTGAACTGCACCACGATCTCCGAGCGGCGGTACGGCATGCGCTTGCCGGTCCGCAGGTAGAACGGCACCCCGGCCCATCGCCAGTTCTTGATCTCGGCCCGGATCGCGGTGAACGTCTCCACCCGCGCCGAGGCCTCCGTCGGCGGCGTGGAGCCGGGCTCGTCGAGGTAACCGGGCATGTCGCCGGCGGCGACGTACTGGCCGCGCACGGTGAAGCGGTCCGCCTCCGTGCCCGCGATCGGCCGCAGCGCCTGCAGGACCTTGACCTTCTCGTCGCGGATGGCCTCGCGGTCGTTGCGGGCCGGCGGCTCCATCGCGGTCAGTGTGAGGAGCTGGAGCAGGTGGTTCTGCACCATGTCGCGCAGCGCGCCCGCGTGGTCGTAGTAGCCGCGCCGGCCCGGCGTGCCGACGGTCTCGGCGGCGGTGATCTGGACGTGGTCGATCCAGAGCGAGTTCCAGACCGGCTCGAGGAAGGCGTTGGCGAACCGCAGGACCAGCAGGTTCTGGACGGTCTCCTTGCCCAGGTAGTGGTCGATGCGGAAGATCTGGCGCTCTTCGAAGATCGCGCCGACCTCGTCGTTGATCGCCTGGGCGCTCGCCAGGTCGTGACCCAGGGGCTTCTCCAGGACCACGCGCGAGCGCGGCATCACCAGCCCGGCCTCGGCCAGCTCCCGGCAGAAGGGCCCGAAGGTGCGCGGCGGGCTGGCCAGGTAGAACACCCGGTCACGCGACTCGAAACCGGACAACATCCCGGACAACGCGTCCCAACCGGACTTGTCCTCACGGCCGACGTCGACCGACACATGGTGCAGACGGGCCAGGAAACGCTCCCACGCGGCCGCATCGCCGGCCGGGACCTCGTCGCGGACTCGGCGACTTTCAGAGCCGTCGCGTACCTCGGCGTCCACCTTGCCGCGGAAGTCGGCGTCGGTCAGGCCGCCCCTGGACATGGCGATCACGCGGGTCTCCGGAGAGAGCCGTCCCTCCCTGTCGCTGTGGTACAGCGCCGGGAGCAGCTTGCGCATGGACAGGTCGCCGGTTCCGCCGAAGACGACGAGGTCGGCGGTGGGGGTGGGGCTGGTTGCCGGG
>NZ_VCKY01000189.1 GCF_005889735.1 Nonomuraea turkmeniaca | reverse complement strand
GTGCCAGCCGGGTACAGCGGCCGGAACACTGCCGTGGAGGCACCCACCCGTACGACGCCGTGCAGCACGTCGAGGCCAGGGAGCTCAAGGTCACCCTGTGGTATCCGACTGAGCAGCGCGACGGGCAGCGCTCGCCCTACATGACAGCCAAGGAAGCGGAACTCCTCCTGAAAGGCTCCGGGATCTCGACCGCGCCGTACGACACGCTGAGCAGGACACGAACCAACGCCGTCAAGAACGCCGACCCCTCCGGGCGCAAGCTTCCGCTGGTGGTGCTCTCACCCGGCTTCACCAAGCCGATGAGCACGCTCACCTCCCTGGCCGAGGAGCTCGCCAGCCGAGGCTACGTCGTGGCAGGCATCGACCACACCCACGAAAGCTACGCCACCACCCTTTCCGACGGCCGGGTCGCCGAATGCCTCGCCTGCGACAGCGACACCGACCCGGGCTCCCACGCCGCACTGGTCCAGGGCCGGGCCGCCGACGTCTCCTTCGTCCTCGACCAGCTGACCTCCGAGTGGGACGGACACGACCTGATCGACCGCACCCGGATCGCGATGGTAGGCCAGTCGATCGGCGGGGCCGGCGCAGTGGCGGCCATGGTCAAAGACCCACGCATACGCGCCGGAATCGACATGGACGGCACCACTTATGCCCGGATCCCCAAGAGCGGCCTCTCCCGGCCGTTCATGTTCCTGGGTTCGCACAAGCATGTCCCGGGCGGCCGCGACAATTCTTGGGACCGTGACTGGAAGCTGCTGACCGGGTGGAAACGCTGGCTCGTGCTGTCGGACGCCGAACACCAGTCCTTCACCGACATCCCACTGCTGGCAGACGTCCTCGGCATCGAACCTCTCCCTGGCATGATGCCCGCGGCCCGTGGCGCAGAGCTCACCCGCACGTACGTGGCGGCCTTCCTCGACCAGCACCTGAAATCACGACGACAACCCCTCCTGGACAAGCCGACATCACGCTACCCCGAGGTCGAGTTCTGCCCCGCGACCTGCGGCCAATCCTGAGATCCCGCGCATCTCGAGGTGCGGGTAGCCGGCCCCAGCACGGGCGATGCCCCGGCCACTGGCAACCGGGCCGTCAGCCTGGCCACCACCACCGTCGTCGTGATCGTGATTCGTCAGGTGGTCGTGGCCGGCCTGTGGATGCGGCGCCCCTCGGAGCCTGCCTGTGAAGGGGACCCGCCGATCTGACGGGACCAAGGGGATCCGGACGCGGCTCGTTCCGCCGTCGACCGGGCTGGATCCCGACCCTTGCCGGGGACCGATGGCTCCTGACTGCGGCGCGTTCTTCGTCGACGACCGAACCCCCAAGACACGAGGTGGGCCGATGAGGCATCGCTGTGACGAGGCAAATCATCCTTTGCGCGGGGTCCTGATTGGCCCGGCCGCCGTACGGAACGTTGTACATAGGGGTTGGACATAGGGGCATGTCTATGGCGCGCTGCCTGGTCACCGGGGCGACCGGCTACATCGGCGGGCGCCTGGTACCCGAACTACTCGCTGCCGGGCACCAGGTGCGCTGCATGGCGCGCTCACCCGGAAGACTGCGGCATCTGCCGTGGGTGGCCGGGACGGAGGTCGTCGAGGCCGACGCCGCCGACCCGGCGCGCACGCGCGACGCCCTGGAGGGCGTCGAGGTGGCCTACTACCTGATCCACACCATGGGCGCGGACGGCCAGTTCGCCGAGCGTGACCGCCGGGCGGCCTTGACGTTCGCCGAAGCGGCCGAGCGGACGGGTGTGCGGCGCATCGTCTATCTCGGCGGGCTCGCCCCGCACGAGAAGCTGTCCCCGCACCTGCGTTCCAGGGCCGAGGTGGGGGAGATCTTCCTGCGCGCGGGCGTTCCCGCGGTCGTACTGCGCGCGGCGGTGATCATCGGCTCGGGGTCGGCCTCTTTCGAGATGCTGCGCCATCTGACCGAGCGGCTGCCCGTCATGACGACGCCGAGCTGGGTTCGCAGTCTCACCCAGCCCATCGCCGTACACGACGTATTGCGCTACCTCACCGCCTGGGCCGACGTTCCAGGAACGGTCAACCGTGCCTTCGACGTGGGCGGCCCGGACGTGCTGACCTATGCCGACATGATGCACGGGTACGCGGCTGTGGCCGGCCTGCCGCGACGGTTGATCATCCCCGTGCCCCTGCTCACGCCGAGGTTGTCGAGCCACTGGGTCGGCCTGGTCACCCCCGTTCCCGCGGGCATCGCCCGGCCGCTGGTCGAATCCCTGCGCAACCAGGCCGTCTGCGGCGAGCACGATATCGCCTGGTATGTTCCGGACCCGCCGGACGGGCTGATTGGCTTCCGCCAGGCGGTGTCCCTCGCCCTGAAGAAGATCAAAGAGGCCGACGTCGCCACCCGCTGGTCCTCGGCCTCAACCCCGGGCGCTCCCAGCGACCCCCTGCCCACCGACCCCGACTGGGCGGGCGGCAGCCTCTACATCGATCACCGCTCCCGTCCCGTGCCCGCGGACCCCCAGGCGCTGTGGCAGGTCATCGAGGGGGTCGGCGGCCGCAATGGCTGGTACTCGCTGCCGGTCGCGTGGCAGCTGCGCGGGCTGCTGGACCGGCTCGTCGGCGGAGTCGGTTTGCGCCGAGGCCGGCGCGACGCCACCCGGTTGCGGGTCGGAGACTCCATCGACTTCTGGCGCGTGGAGGAGTTGCTGCCCGGACGCCTCCTGCGGCTGCGCGCCGAGATGCGGCTACCCGGACTGGCGTGGCTGGAACTGGGTGTCACCCGCTCCGGCGGGTGCACCGTCTACACCCAGCGGGCGATCTTCCATCCGCGCGGCCTGCTCGGCCACCTTTACTGGCAGGCGATCTCGCCCTTCCACGGCCTGATCTTCGGCCGCATGCCCCTCAACGTGGCGGCGGCCGCCCGCCGCCTGAGCGAACGGGCGGAATACCGCTACGGCTTCGCCTTCGACGACCGGCACCGGCCGCTCCTCGCCGTGTTCGGCATCCGGCCGCGGACATGCCAGGTGACACTCACCGCCGACCTACTGCGCGTCCGCTTCGGGCCGTGGCTCATGGTGACGCCCCTGAGCAACGTGGCCGCCGCCGAGCTCTCAGGCCCCTACACGCCGCTCAAGGCCATCGGCGTACGCATGTCACTCAGCGACCACGGGCTCACCTTCGGCAGCAGCACCGAGCGCGGCGTCTGCATCCGGTTCCACCGGCCGGTGCGTGGCAGCGAACCGCTCGGCCTGTTGCGCCATCCCGCACTGACCGTCACCGTCGACGCCCCAGAACATCTCATGGCCCGGCTCCAACGACCACGCGCGCAGTAGCCGGACACCGCTGCAGGCCGTTGGCCCATGGGCCCGAAGGTGGCCACGATCACCCGTCCTCGGGGGGCGCAGGCACCGCTCGAGCGAGACCAAGTAGACGGCACGTTCGTCAGGCTCGATGGGGAAGTGATAGACGGACGGTCGCGCCTGAACGTGTACCGGCGGTTCGGATGCGGGTCGAGGACGTCGGCGCGGGCCTCGGCGGCCCTTCCGTGCTCCCGATCCACCCCATGACTCAAGGCGACCGTCCCCTCGGGAGATTCTGGGGAAATTCGCTCGACGGTCGGGGGCGGCCGCTGTCAGCATGGGCGGTGATGTACCGAGCCTAGGAACACCTCGATCACAGCAGGGGATGGTCCCCGGAGACCTATGGACTGTCGCCCTGTTTGTGCTGTTCGTCAGCGGCGGCGCGCCGCTCCCCATCAAGACGACACCTGTGGTCGAGAGACGGACATCTCATGAAATTCCATGAATACGCAAGATATGACGCTGTCGGAATCAGCGACCTGATCAAGGCGGGCGAGATCACCGCCGACGAAGTCGAGGCCACCGCCAGACAGGCCCTGACCGTCACGAACACCAAGCTGAACGGCCTGGCGCTGCCGATCCTCTCTCCGGCGCTCGACCATGCCGAGGACGGCCCGTTCGCCGGCGTGCCGTTCCTGATCAAGGACCACGGACCGGTCGCCGCCCAGCTCGGCCGGGAGCCTCGGCGTTGAAAGGCCATGGGAACAAGGAGGCGCGCTGGGATCACCAGCAGAAGATCTGCGCGGCCGATGGTCAACGAGCGGCCGATCGTGCTTTCGACCTGGCCACCCACCCGCGTATGGAGCCGACCTCGGCCGATGAGGCCATCGAGGTGTCTTGGACTGGAGGCCGATGATCCCTGAGCGTTGGCTCTCAGTGGACGGTCTGTGTCCAGCACCATCTTCCCGCCTGCGGATTGTCGCGTAAGGCCGCACTCGGCTATCTTGGAATAGTCATTCCAAGTTGGGGAGTTCTGGATGCCGGATGTGAAGCATTTCGATCCCGACGCGGTGCTGGGGCAGGTGGAGTGCGTGTTCTGGCAGCGAGGCACCACCTCGGTCCCGATCGCCGACGTGGTGGCGACGACTGGGCTCAGCCGCTCCAGCCTGTACGCCACCTTCGGCGGCAAGCACGAGCTATATGTCCAGGCGCTGCGGCGCTACGTCGAGTGGCGCTCGCAGCCGGTCTTCGACCGCCTGGCCGCGGACGAGCGCGGGCTGCCCGCCCTCGCCGACTTCTTCGACCGGCTGATCCAGGTCCGGTGCGAAGGGGAGCATGCACGCTGGGGGTGCATGGTCTCCAACGCCCACGCCGGGGCCGAGGGCGGCGATCCGCAGGTCCGGCGCGTGCTGGACCTGCACCAGCAGCGACTCCGTACGGCGATGCGCACCGCATTGGATGTCGCCGGCGCCAAGGCGCAGGTGCGAGCGGGGCTGGACCTGCAGGCCACCGCCGAACTGCTGGCACTGGTGGCCTACGGAGTCAACCTGCGCTCCCGAGCCGGCGCCGACCCGGCCGAACTGCGGGCAAGCGTGTCCGCGGTGCTCGGCTGCCTTCAATCCTGAGGAGAAGACCATGACCGAGAACCCGACGACAAGACCAGCCGTAGTCATCTTCGACGTGAACGAGACGCTCACCGACATGGAGCCGTTGTGGGTCCGCTTCGAAGAAATCGGACTGCCCCCGGGGTCGATGGCCACCTGGTTCGCGAGCGTGCTGCGCGACGGATTCGCCCTCACCGCTGCCGGCGGTTATGCCGAGTTCGCCGCCATCGCCGCCGATGTGCTCAGAGGATTGCTCGACCCCAGGAGAACGGATGCCGACGAGGCGGTCAAGCATGTGCTGCGCGGCTTCACCGAACTGCGCGTGCACGACGACGTCCCCGACGGGATGCGCGCGCTGCACATGAGCGGCATCCGGCTGTTCACCATGACCAATGGCGCCGCAGCGATGACCGAGCAAATCCTGGCCCGCGAGGGGCTGCTCGATCTGGTGGAGGCGAGGCTGGATGTGAGCGGACCCCGTGTATGGAAGCCCGGCCGCGCCGCCTACGACTACGCGGTCGATCGCGCAGGAGTGCGGCCAGATCAGGCGGCCCTGGTCGCGGTACACCCGTGGGACATCGACGGCGCCCAGCGGGCCGGCCTGATCGGGGCGTGGCTTGATCGTCGCGGCGGGCCGTACCCGAGTGTGATGAGCGCCCCGCGTGTGTCGGCGCCTGACCTCAGCGCGCTGGCCGACCTGTGGCTGGACGCGTGAGGACACCGGCAGAAAAGATCATCGTGCCCAGTGTCTGTTGGCCATGAGGTCAGCTCAGATGCCGGCAAGAATGGTTCAGGCCAGGGCCGAGATCTCGATCCGGGTGTGGTCGGTGGGGGCCACCAGGCAGGAAAGCACGACGTTTCCCCGCTCCAGGCGTTCTCCCATGGATGAGGTGAGCCGGGTCGTGCGCTCGATCTCGTACGGACTGCCGGCTTGAGGGGTCACGCGGAGCCGCAACAGCCAGATGTAGCGTCCGTTGAGCTTGTTGGACGTTTTCTCGGCCCCCAGGACCGCCGCGTCGCACGGCACCGCCGCCGCGCGCTCCTCCGGTGTGAAGGATTGCAGCGCGGCGGATTCCAGGCTCGCGAACGAGATGGAGCCCATGGTCAGCACCCCCGCGCCCAGGAGCAGGAACGTCGCGCTGACGTGGGCCCCGACCCGGGTGTGCGGCTTACGCCTCAACACGAGGAACAGCACCACGCCACGATCAATGCGATTACGGCGAGTGTCCCGAAGACGACCGATGCCATCGTTCTTCCTCACGCTGAAAGGCGGGGCCTGGCGGGCCGGCCTTGTCCATCCGTTCCGATGCCGGCACTTGATCAGGTGCCGCTTGCATGGCGACTGCAGCCCGCATGATCGCGCTGCTTTGTCGTAGGCGGCACCGGTGCAACATTCCGGCAAGCGGGCCGGCGCCAGCCCCACAGTGGAAGCGGCCCACCACAACCAACATCCGGTGGCCCGTCCGCTGGCGGCCGTCACTGATGCGGGAGGTCGATGCCGGCCGCGCGCAGGTTCGCTTCGACCAGCGCGTTCAGCCGGGCGATGGACGGCTCCTGGTCTTCGCGGTGGTGGTTGACCAGTCCGTACCGGGCGGCGGCATCGGACTGGTTCCCCAACCCCGTCGGCATCGCCAGCACCGCACGGTTGGCCAGCAGCTTGTCGGCCAGCGCGGAGGCCAGCTCCTCGATCCGCGGGTCCTCCGGATCCCAGGCCCTCGCATCCAAGCCGCGTTTGGTCAGCGCGACGAACTCGGGGTCGCCGAGCGAATGTTCGAGCTGGGTCAGGAAGCTGTCGAAGATCTCCGGAATCAGCGCCCGGGCCAGCACCAGAGCCTCCCGTTGAGTGGCCACGTAGTCGGGACTGAAGCCGAGATCGGCGAGTCGGTCCAAGACCACGCAAGCCCGGTCGGGCAGCAGGACCCGGTCGCCATGGGCGAGCCGGTGCAGCGTGTCGCGGCGCGCGATCAGGTCCTCGATCCGTTCGGTGAGCCGACGATGGACATCGTCCAGGGCGGCGGCGAACCGCTCGGGATCGGCGTCGAGCAGGTCACCGATCTCGGCAAGCGGCACGCCGGCCCCGGCGAGGGTCCGGACCTGGACCAGCCGGAGCAAGTCCGACCCGCAGACCGGGGAGTTCCTCGTGTGGGACGAGGCGGCAGGCGGAAGGGTCAGCCAGCCGCCGGCCTTCCAGGGCGGCGGCGGGCTGGTCTCCACCGTCGACGACTACCACGCCTACTTCCAGATGCTGCTGAATCACGGTATGCACGGCAGCGAACAGATCTTGTCCCGGCCCGCCGTCGAGCTGATGACCACCAATCACCTCACGCCCGAGCAACAAGCTGCCCGGGACGCCCTGTACAGGAACAACGTCCATCTCATGTTCGGTCAAGGGCAGCAGGGCGGTTGGGGCTTCGGGATGGCGGTGCGCACCTACCGCGGCGACTACGCGCCCATCGGCCAGTTCGGCTGGGACGGCGGCACCGGCACCACGGCCTACGCCGACCCGACCAACCAGCTCACCGGCATCCTGCTCACCCAGGTCGGGCTGTCCACCCCGGATTCGATGCGGCTCATCCACGACTTCTGGACCACGCCCTACCAGCCCATCGACGACTGACAACGAGCTCGCTGAGCTCGGCGTGGCCGGCCCACATGCGCAGACACCGGCCAGCGCGGCCCGTGCCTTACATCGCAGGGCTGACCAGTCCTGTTTGGTAAGCGATGACGACCAGTTGCGCACGGTCGCGCGCACCCAGTTTGGCCATCGCGTGGCTGACATGGGTGCGCGCGGTGGCCGGGCTGAGAAACAACTCGGCGCCGATCTCGTGATTGCTCAGGCCCCGCCCCACCAGGGCCAGCACTTCGCGCTCGCGCTCGGTCAGCACCGCGAGCCGGTCCTCCGCGGCCCGGGCAGCCGTTCGTCGCGCGGTGAACTGGCCGATGAGGCGTCGGGTGATGCGCGGCGCGAGCAGCGCGTCTCCGGCGGCGATCACCCGGATGGCCTGTAGGAGCTCGGCCGGTCCGGCGTCTTTGAGCAGGAAGCCGCTGGCGCCGGCTTGCAACGCGTCGAAGACGTACTCGTCGGTGTCGTAGGTGGTGAGGATGAGGACGCGGACCTGCTCCAACCCGTGCGTCTGGGCGATCCGGGCGGTGGCTTGAATCCCGTCCACCTTAGGCATGCGGATGTCCATGAGGACGACGTCGGGGCGGGTGGCGCGGGCCCGTTCGACGGCTTCGGCGCCGTTGGCGGCTTCCCCCACCACAGTGATGTCGTCCTCGAGGTCGAGCAGGACCTTGAACCCGGATCGCACGAGACCCTCGTCATCGGCGAGCAGCACCTTGATGAGAGTGTTGGTCAACGGTGATGCGGCTGCCGCGTTCACAGGCGCGACCCGGTCGGCGTGAGGGGCAGCCGTGCCCTGACTTCGAACCCGCCGCCTGGAATCGGCCCGGCGTCGAGTTCTCCGCCCAGCAGCTGACAGCGCTCGCGCATGCCGACAATTCCGCGGCCGGGCTTGGCCGAGCTGCCACTGCTGGTCGGATGCGGGGCCGGTAGGTAGGGGTCCGCGGAGTCATGGCCTGGGGCGGCACGACGGCCCTCATCGGTCACGCGGATCTCCAACGCCTCGATACCGGGGTTCAGCGCGACCGTCACCCGAGTCGGGCCGACGTGGCGGACCACGTTGGTGATCGATTCCTGAACGATTCGGTAGGCGGCACTTCCCACCGCACTGGGCAACGGCCCCGCGGGCGGGGTTTCTTCGAGCTTGACATCGAGTCCCGCCTCGCGTGCCTTGACGGCCAGTTCGTCGATCTGCCCGAGCCCCGGGTACGGCCTCCGCCCGTCGTCGTCACCGTCGTCGTCACGGAGCACCCCAAGGATGGCCCGCATCTCCCGCAGCGCCCGGGAACTGGTCTGCTCGATGGCGCGCAGCGCCTCGCGCGCCACTTCCGGCCGCTTGTCCAGCACGTGCGCGGTGACACCGGACTGGACGTTGATGATCGCTATGGCGTGCGCGACGGTGTCGTGGACCTCGCGCGCGATCCGGAGCCGTTCGGCGCCGACCCGCGCCCGCGCTTCCTCCTCGCGTGTCCGTTCAGCCAACTCAGCGCGCTCCTGCGCTTCGACCGCGATGACCTGTCGGGACCGGACGGACTCGCCCAGGGCCGCGCTCATGACCGACGCGCCGATCCGGAAGTACACCCAGCCGATGGCGGCGCGTGGCTCGATGTCGGCCGCGGCGACCAGCCAGCCGATGGCGAGCACCGAGGTGCCCACGCCGGCGATCACCAGCGACCGGCGTCCTTCCCCGTAGGCGGCGAGGGTGTACAGGGCGACGAAGAGCCCGAGCCAGCCGGGCCCGTCCGGGAAGTCAAGGGTGTAGTACACCAGGCTGGCGAGCGCGGTGGTGACGAACACCGGCACCGGCCACCGGCGGCGGACGGCAACGACCACGCCACTCACGATCAGCAGGACATATCCCAGATTTCCGAGGTCGGTGAGGGGACGCTGTATCACCTCGCCGACGTTGCGGACTATCGTGCCCTGAACCTGCATCACGGTGATGAAGAGCGCGAGTAGCACGTCCTGCGCCGCCGTCGGCAGGCGCAACGACACCACGCGGTGTTCCATGCCGCGATCCTACGGTCGCCGCCCGCGTAAATGCTCCGCCCAGACGCGCGGCCGCCTACGACGACGGGCGTACCGAGGCACGTGTCGTCTACGCAGAACTGCGTAGACGCTGCCATCCGCTGTCGGAGGCCGCGGCCGCCTCGATAGAGCGACGATCGATTGCGTGAAACCCCTCCCAAGCGCTCGCGCTCGTCACCGGGACCTCGACCGGCACAGGCCGAGTCACCGCGCTGCGGGCGCCCGTCATTCGACCGAAAGGATCCTCAATGTCCGTCCTGTTTGTGCTTGCCGCACAGGCGGCCTCGCCGGTCTGTACGACGCCGGCAGAATGCGCGGGCCAGGGTGTCGATACTTTCATCGGGACCCCTGAGCGAATCTGGGCCAGTGTGGCCGCACTGGTGGCGCTGGGCGGCGTGGCCATCGGCTGGCTGGCGCTGCGCTCCGTCCGTCGTATCGGCAACGGCGGCAGGAGGGGAGCCATCGTGGCCCTGGTGGCGGGGCTGACCGGCGGGCTCAACGGAGCGGTGAAACTGGCTGTCGCCGACGGTGGTCTCGGCACCGGCAATGGAGTATTCGGGGCGGCCGTGGCCCTGATGCTTGGGCTGGTCGGTGCGGTCCTCGGCGGGCTGGCTCTGGCCCGCTCCCGCCGCACCGAGCTGAGCCGCTGACCGCAGCGAAGACAAGCGCGCGATCGACGCCGCTGATGACCGTACACACCTGGATCATCACCCGGCGGCCGCTTCTCGCGATCTTGTCCGTGTACGTACAGGCAGACAGCTCTCCATCAACGAATGGCCGCCCTACAAGTCCGACACCTACGTCAAGGCCGCGGTCAACGTCTGCCGAAAGGTGAACGCCGCGGCCGCAGCAGCAGGAGGCTGACGTGTTACACGTGATCGGCGCGGGATTCCCGCGCACCGGAACCAGATCGATGAAGGCCGCGCTGGAAAGGCTGGGCTTCGGCCCCTGCTACCACATGGCCGAAATCGGGAGCAATCCCGACCACGTCGACCGGTGGCTGCCCGCCGCCTCCGGCCGGCCGCTGGATTGGGACAGCGTGCTCGACGGCTACCGATCCACCCAGGACTGGCCGGCCAGTTTCTTCTGGCGCGAGCAGGTGGAGGTCTACCCGGACGCGAAGGTCGTCCTGACCGTCCGCGATCCGCACCGCTGGTATGTCAGCATGCAGGCTCTGATCGCCACCCGCCTGGACGTGCCGCCGGATCTGCCTGAAGCGGGGGCCGCGGTACTCAGGACGATGGAGAGGCTCCGCCCGGTTCTCGATCTCATCGGGGAGTCCACCTTCGGCGACACCTGGGATTTCCAGCGGGGCATGCCCGACGAAGAGATCGCGGTAGCGGCGTTCCACCGTCATGTGGCCGTCGTCCAGGAGAGCCTGCCCGCGGATCGCCTCCTGGTGTTCGACGTCCGCGAGGGCTGGGAGCCGCTCTGCCGGTTCCTGGGCGTCGACGCCCCCGCCGGCGAGCCGTTCCCGCACCTCAACGACTCCGAGACCATGCAGCGAGCGCTGCAACAACTGTTGACCGATGGCAGCATCGACTCGGCTTTCATTTCCGGCACGCACGACTGAACGGCATCACCCCGCCTTTCCACAGGACCGTCCTGCGGAGAGGCGCGGAGATCGTCCTCGCCCCTTTTCATGCGATTCCGTGAAACGCCTCCCAGGCGCTCGCGCTCGTCACCGCGATCCAACAGAAAGGATTCTCATGTCCGTCCGTCACTTGCTAGCCATCCCCGCAGCCGCCCTACTCGGAATTGTGGGGCTCGCCACACCGGCAGCCGCGCACGTTTTGGTCCAGCCCATCGGTGCTTACACCTTGACCTCCGGGCGGTTCTGGTCCGCGGCGGCCGCGCTGCTGGGGCTGGCCGGCGCCGTCATCGGCGGGCTGGCTCTGGCCCGCTCCGCCGGTCGTATCGGCAACGGCGGGAGGAGGGGAGCCATCGTGGCCCTGGCGGCGGGACTGGCCTGCGCGGTCATCGGCGGGCTGGTCGTGGCCGCCGCCGAGGGCGGTCCCGGCACCGGCTACGGAATAGTCGGGGGCTACGTGGACCTGGTGATCGGGCCGATCGCCATGGTCGTCGGTGGGCTGGCCCTGGCCCGCTCCCGCCGCACTGCCTGACCCGGCCCCTGGGCTGGGCCGTCCAGCTGGAGAAGGACCTGCAAGCCCAGGCCGAAGGCGGCCCAGCAGTCCTGACCCAGCTGACCAGCGTGTGCTCTTCCCGGATAGCCGCCCCCTTCCGTCGGCCGCAGGAGCAGGTCAAGGTTGAGCGCCCGCAGCGCAGCCAGGACGACCGACCTTGACCTGTGACGATGACCGACCACCATCACGGCACCCGGGAAGAGCACACTCCTCCTCCAGAGGCGATCGGAATGATCGAGGTCTGTTGGGCGCCATCCGGAGCGGCGCCCTCCGCTCACAGCAACAGCCCGTCTTCGCAGGACATCAGCTCATAGCAGTCGTCTTTGCACGACATCGGCGATGACGGCGTTCACGACCTTGCCGACGTCCTCAGGCTCCGGCGGGACCCCCTCCCGGCCGGCGAACAGCATGTGTCCGGCCCCGATCAGGGAAAGCGCCAGCGCATCCACATCGGCGTCCGCCGCGATGCGGCCCAGCTCGCCCTCCTCGTTCAGGTAGGCGGCGATCACGGCCGCGGCATCCGTCAAGACCGGGACACCGGGAGCCGGCCGGGCCTGACGCAGCCGGGCACGCAACTCGTCCCGGAAGATGACGAGTCCGACGATCGCCACGGCGACCGAGTCGAACAGGTCAATAAGCGCCCCGGTCAGGTTGCCAGCGACGTCGCCGGTCCCGGCGGAGCCGCGAAGGGCGTCGGCCTGGCCCTCGAGCCGGGCGATGCGGTCCCGCACGAGCTCGGCGAGGAAGGCGTCGAAGTCCTCGAAGTGCCGGTGCAGGACACCCTTGGCGACGCCCGCCTCCGCCGTGACCGCCCGGCTGGTCAGGCCGTTCGCCCCGTCCCGGAGCAGGACGCGCTCGGCGGCGTCGAACAACTGCTGCCGCACATCCCGGAGGGCCACTCCAGTCGGCATCGCCCGTTCCTCCTTCTTCCCACGCTTTCGCCCGCCCTTCGCTCACCGCGAACCGCTGCCGGGTTGCGTAGTGGGCACTTGCCCACTACCGTGGGCGCATGCCCACTCTATCGCAGGAGCAACCAGAGCCTCCGCGGAACGAGCCCCATAAGGCCAGGCAGATGGCGGAGTCGTTCGGGGTCCACGCCGAACGCTACGACCGGGCCCGGCCCGACTATCCCGACGCCTTGGTGCAGCAGATCATCACCGCCAGCCCCGGTCTGGACATCGTCGACGTCGGCTGCGGCACCGGCATAGAAGCCCGTCAGTTCCTGGCGGCCGGGTGCACGGTGCTGGGTGTCGAGCCGGACGTCCGGATGGCCGAGTTCGCCCGCCGCACCGGGGTCGAGGTCGAGGTGGCGACGTTCGAGGACTGGGACGCCGCCGGTCGTACCTTCGACGCGGTCGTCGCCGGGCAGTCCTGGCACTGGGTGGACCCCGTCGCGGGCCCGGCCAAGGCGGCGCAGGTGCTGCGTCCCGGCGGCCTGCTGGCGGTGTTCGCGCACGCATACGACCCGCCGCCCGTCGTCGCGGAGGCGTTCGCCACCGTCTTCCGGAAGGTGGCGCCCAACTCGCCGCTCAGCGCCGGACCGCCGCGGCCGGCCCAGGACATCTACCAGGCGATGTTCGCCACGTTCGCCGACGGCATCCGGAAGACGGCCGGGTTCGGCGAGCCGGAGCAGTGGCGATTCGACTGGGAGCAGTACTACAGCCGCGACGATTGGCTCGACCTGCTGCCCACCACCGGCGCGCTCACCCAACTCCCACCAGACGAACTGGCCGAGGTGCTGGAGGGCGTCGGGGCCGCCATCGACGCGATCGGAGGCGGCTTCACCATGGCCTACACCACGATGGCGATCACCGCGTCACTGAACACCTGAGTCGCCCACCATTCCGAACACGCAGGGGCAGAACCGGCGACGCCGCGGCGCCGAGGCCAGTAGCAGGTTCCGGCGCGGCCGCGAGGCGCAGGGCTACTCGCCATGATCGTTCTCAGTGATGACGCTGTTCGCCGGCATCGATCACCGGTCACATGGGCAGTGCAGCCACGCTGTCACAGAAGCTCGCCATCACCGAAGCGCCAGGGTAGCTGCGCTGCATGGTCATCTGGAGACTCGCGCTGCGCGTGGCAATAGCGGCAGCAGGGCGCGGCGTGGCCAGTGCGTCGAGCCCGTGAGCGATCGCCTGTTCCACATCGTCCAGCCGAGCGCAGGCGATGCCGAGGTCCAACGCGGTGATCGCCCGCCTCGCGGGCGAGAGGCTGGGGGCCTGCTCGTACACCTCCAGCGCCTGCGAGGCGAAGGTGCGTGCCTGTTCGGCTTCACCCAGCCGCAGGCTAGAGGTCGCGGCCACCGATCACGCCAGGACCGCGTCAGCACTGAACAGGCCTGTCGCATGCGGCGCGTGCCGCTCGGCCAGGCCCAGCGGTCGAGTTTGCCGAGTTCCATGAGGGCGCGGCCGTTCGGGGTGGGGGGTACTGCCGCCATGAAGCGCGGCGCGAAGAACTTCAGCCTGACAATGCGACGTATCAGCGCCGCAGGTCGCGCCCCGCGAAGATGAGCCAGAGGTACGGCAGGGGCAACATCGCCAGCCAGAACAGGTGCGCCTGGTCCCAGTACCCGAACCCGCAGGTCGGTGGCCAGAGCCGGACCTGCTCGGGGAGCAGGATGGTCCCCAGCACCATCGCCAGCTGGACCACCACCGCGGCCATGGCGGCCTGCCGTCCGGGCGCGAACCGCACGGCGGTCGCCGCGGCCGCCAGCGCGATGCCGAGGCAGACGCCCACTTCGATGAGCAGGTCGCCGACCGGGCAGTACGGGCTCGGCTCCCTGAACGGCGACTACTGGCTCACCGCGCTCGGTCTGTCCCTGGGCATGGCCGCCCTGTCCGTCCCCTTCCTCGGCCTGGAGTCCCTGCTCGGCTTCGCCGGCCTCGGGGCCGGTGCCGCCACCATGATGCTCATCGGCAACCCGCTGTCCGGCATGACCGGCCCCTATTGGCTGCCCGCCGGCTGGGCAACCCTCGGCCAACTCCTGCCACCCGGCGCCTCCAGCAGCCTGGTCCGCGCCATCAGCTTCTTCGACGGCACCGGAGCCGGCCGCCCCGCCCTCACTCTGGCCGCATGGACTCTGGCCGGTCTGCTGCTCATCCTCTTCGCCGACCGCCGTGCCGCGCGCCGTACCCACCCCCAAGCACCCGCGCCAGCCGCGGCCTGACCGCACCCATCAAGCCGCTCACACCACAGGTGATCGCGGCCTATTCACGTCCATGAGCGCTCAGGAAGCGGCGTCGACCAGAAGACCCGGCTATGGCCGCGGACTGTGCGCGTAGAGCGGCCGCGATCCGGCTGCGTCAGGTCGGGTGGGAGCCGACGATCGTGGAGAAAGGCGCCGGAGCGGCGGCCTGGGTGCGCCAGCGCAGTGTGCACCCGGGCCGGGCAGGGCGGAAGAACGGGCGGGCCGGGCCGAATGGCTCGCCCAGGACGCGCTCGCCGACGGGGACGGCGATGGGTGACACGCCCGATGCTGAGGCTGGGGCGGCCATGTGAGTGGGCAGTCGCAGCGGGCCCGGGTGGCGTTGTACAAGCCGGCCGTCGATCAGATGCAGCCGGTGAACAGGTGGGAGAACGAGGCCGACCCGATGGGACCGGCGCTCGTCGCCGTGCGGCACGCCGGGAAGGATCACGAGGACGCCGTGCGTGGCGAGGACGGCCAGCGCGAGCGCGGCACGATCAGCATCGCTCGGTCAGAGGGTCGGAGCGTCCAGAACCGACCCGGTCGCGGCACACCGCAGGTGCTTTGGTCAGGAACTGGACAGCGAATGGCCTGGGAACTGGTCAGGCGAAGAGCCGACACTCGGCAGGCTGGTGCTGCGACGGCGAACACCGTGCCGCTGGCGGTGCTGTCTTCGTACCACTGAGGAAGGCTGATCGATTGTGAGTGAACGCGTGCGCGTGGCTGTGCTGGCGGGCGGGCCGTCCGCCGAGCATGAGGTGTCGCTGCAGTCGGCGCAGGCTGTGCTCGATGCTCTGCCGAGGGATCTGTACGAGCCCGTCGCCGTCATCATCGACCGGCAGGGCAGGTGGCCGGTGGAGCTGCGACGCGATCTGGTGGACGTGGTCTTTCCTGTGCTGCACGGGCCGTTCGGTGAGGACGGTGTCATCCAGGGTCACCTGGAGACGCTGGGCATCCCGTACGTGGGCTGCGGCGTCCTGGCCTCTGCCGTGGCCATGGACAAGGTCGCGATGCGGCGCACGTTCCTGGCGGAGGACATTCCCGTCACCCCACACGTGTGGTTCACCGAGCACGAATGGCGCAGCACCACCGACCACTGGGGTCTGGTGAAGTCGCTCGACTGGCCGATGTACGTCAAACCGGCCAACATGGGCTCCTCCATCGGCATCTCCCGTGTCACCTCCATGGAGGAGCTGCGCGCGGGCGTAGAGCTGGCGCTGACCTACGACCGGGTGGTCGTCGTCGAGCAGGGCGTGACCGCGCGCGAGCTCATCTGCGGCGTGCTCGGCGGCTATGACACGCCGGATGCTTCAGTGCCCGGCGAGCTCATCGTGCCAGGCGACTGGCTCGACTATGAGGCCAAGTACCTCAGCCAGGCCGAGATCGCCACCATCCCTGCCGTGCTGCCGGAACGGGTGGCCGAGGACGTGCGTGAGCTGGCCCTGCGCGCCTTCCGGGCGATCGGCGGCTACGGCCTGTCCCGGGTCGACTTCCTCTATGAGGAGGACACGGGACGCCTGTACGTGCTGGAGATCAACACGATGCCCGGCTTCACCTCCCGTTCCGTCTACGCCAGGGCCTGGGCCGCAAGCGGTGTCCCGTACCCGGACCTGCTGCGCCGCCTCATCGACCTCGCGTTCGCCAGGAGCGGCTCGTGATCCCCATGACGCTGAACGAGATCGCGCGGGTCGTCGGCGCAAGCCTGCACGACGTACGCGACCCGCAGGCGCTGGTGACGGCGCCCTCAGCGGTCGACTCCCGCGAGGTGGTGCCTGGTGGCCTGTTCGCCGCGACGGTCGGCGCCAACGTCGACGGCCACGACTACGCGGCCGGTGCCATCGCGAGCGGCGCCATCGCCGTGCTGGCCTCAAGGCCCGTCGGCGTGCCCGCCCTCGTGGTCGAGGACGTCCAGATCGCGCTCGGCCTGCTGGCCAAGCACCTGCTCGAACACATCAGCCCGGCCGTGATCGGCCTGACCGGGTCCGTGGGCAAGACCACGACCAAGGATCTGCTGGCCCAGGTGCTCGAACGGCACGCGGCGACGGTCGCCACCGACAGGTCGTTCAACAACGAGCTCGGGCTGCCGCTCACCGTGCTGCGTGCCGATGCCACCACCCGATACCTGGTGCTGGAGATGGGTGCGGGCCAGAAGGGCGATCTGACGTATCTGACCGAGCTCGCACCGCCCCAGGTCGGGCTGGTGCTCAATGTCGGCACCGCACACGTGGAGCGTATGGGAGGCGGGCTGGCCGACGTGGCCGAGGCCAAAGGCGAGCTGGTCGAGGCGCTTGCGGCGGACGGGTTCGCCCTGCTCAACGCCGACGACCCGTACGTCATGGGCATGGTCGGCCGCACCAGGGCCCGGATCCTGTTGTACGGCAGGTCGGTGAAGGCGGCGGTGCGAGCCGAAGACGTGCGGATGGACGACCGCGCGCGACCCGCGTTCGGGCTGGTGACGCCCTCCGGCAGCGCCCGGGTCGAGCTCGACCTCATAGGCGAGCACCAGGTGAGCAACGCCCTGGCCGCCGCCGCCGTCGCCACCGCACTCGGCTTGGGCGTCGCCGAGATCGCCGATGGGCTGAACGCCGCACGGCGGCGCTCCGCCGGCCGGTTGGAGATCGTCGAACGATCTGACGGCATCACCATCGTCAACGACGCCTACAACGCCAACCCCGAATCCATGCGGGCCGGGTTGCGGGCGGCGAAGACCCTGGCGGGCACCCGTCGTACCGTCGCCGTGCTCGGCGCGATGGGGCAGCAGGCGGACGCCTCGCGCGCCCGGCACGCGGAGATGGGCCGGCTCGTCGCCAATCTCCGCTTCGACGTGCTGATCGCGGTCGGAGCAGGAGATCCGCTCGCGATGGCGGAGGCGGCGGAGTCCTCGAACCAGGGCGTGGCCGTCCATACCGTCGAGGACGTGGCCGGGGCCATCAGGTTGGCCACCACGCTTCTCGAACCGGGAGACGTGGTGTTCGTCAAGGCCTCCAGCGAGATCGGGCTGGGTGCCTGCGCCCGTGCGCTGGCAGCGCCGCTGAGCTGAACCTGGCAGGGTGGTCACGGCGGCAGAGCACGCGCTCTGGCTGACCGGGCGAGGCAGCCGCTTGGCAACCAGGGAGATCGAGGCACGGTTCGCGGCCTACCGGGACGCTCAACCTGGTCAAGGCATTGACCCGGCACTGCAGGCGCAGCGCGTACATGGCTCGTCTCCTTGAGGACGGCTCCTTGAGGACGGCGCCGACCTGGCGTTCGTGCAGGAGCAGGTCGGGCATCGCTTCGCCGCGACGATCGCGACCTGTGTCCGCTCGGCGGAGGGAACGGCGTGACGGCGTTGGACTACCGCCGGCATCTCCGCGCCGTGATGGCCGGCCGCGGCATGTTCGCCACCGACCTACGACCGCTCCTGACCGAACGGGTTTCCTGGCAGAGCCAGAGGTGTGCCGGCTGGTCGCCGGACGGCCGGGACGGCGGAATCTGCGCATGCTGATGGCCCTGCTGGACATTCTCGGCTGCACGACAGAGGACCTGATCGAGCCGTTCCAGCGCGCGGACGGCCCCGACGGTTGAACAGCTTTTGGCCTTCTGAATGAGCAGGCACTCCGTCTAGCCTGCCGGCACAAGCTGGCGAAACGGAGTTCCATGCGCACTATCGGTCTCATCGGCGGGTTGAGCTGGGAATCGACGGTGATCTACTACCAGATCATCAATCAGCGGGTACGCGAGCGACTCGGCGGCAGCCATTCCGCCAACAGCCTCATCTGGTCGGTCGACTACACCACCGTCGAGGACCTCATCTTCGCCGACCGCTGGGACGAGGTGAGTACGTTGCTGACTGGTGCGGGCAGGAAGCTGGAGGATCTCGGCGCCGACCTCCTGCTCGTCTGCAGCAATACCTTCAGCCGGGTGAGCGACGACGTGGAGCGGGCCGTGAGCGTGCCTGTGCTGCACATCGCCGACGCTGTGGGCGCCGAGGTCCGCGCCAGGGGCATGCGCAAGGTCGGTCTGCTGGGCACTCACTTCACCATGGAGCAGCCGTTCTACCGAGATCGGCTGGCCGCCCACGGCTTCGACGTGGTCGTCCCGCGGCGTGAGCAGCGGGAGCTGGTCCACCGCGTGATCTTCGACGAATTGGTGCGCGGGGTGCTCCGGGAATCGTCCAGGGACGCGTACGCCCAGATCATCGATGATTTCGCAGACGACGGCGCTGAAGGTGTCATCCTCGGCTGCACGGAGATCGAGCTGCTGATCAGTGAGAAGGACAGCGCCATCCCGGTGCTGCCGAGCGCTCGACTGCACGCGGAGGCGGCGGCCGGCTTCGCGCTGGCCGACTGACCTAGCGCGCCGGCGTGTTGGTGCCGTACAGCTCCTGGTGCCACAGGTCGGCGCAGAGGCGTTGGATGCCGGCTGTCAGGTGGCGGCGGTAGGTGGTGAAGGGGAGGCGGAGTTGTTCCGCGGCCAGTTCCTGGGTGGGTGTGCCGCGGAGGTAGGTGGCGGTCAGGGCGCGGTGGAGCTTGACTGAGCGTGGATCCTGGCGTAGGTCGTCGATCGCCTGGCGGAGCAGGTTCCCCAGTGCTGTGGCCGGGTCTTGCCTGGCCGGGTTCTGCCCGGCCTGCCCGGCCTGCCTGGCCGGGTTCTTCCTGGCCTGCCTGGCCTGCTCGGTGATCAGCCAGGTGCGGGTCAGTGGGGATGCGGCCAGCGCGTCGGGCCGTGACAGCTGGCGCAATGCCTTGCGTACCGCCTCGGCGAACTCGGCCTCAGTCAGCACCGCCAGCTCCGTCGTGGCGGCGTTCGGGTCGCCGGCAGGCCCCGCGGCGAGCAGGTGGTTCATCCGCTCCAGCCATGCCTGCGCCGGCACCGCGCGCCAGTCATGAACGAGCAGCGTGTAGGTGTCATCGTCCAGCCGTGGCTGCTCGTCGATGTCACGCATCCCGTAACGCCGTAAACACTCCACCCACGCCTGGTCGGGATGCCGTGCCGCGATGTAGGACCAGGCCATCCGCTCGGCCCGCAGGCAAGTGCCGATCATCCGCCATTGGATCACGTCCATCACCGGCGAGTGTCCGCGTTCCGGCGGCAGCGCCCAGAGCCGGCTGACCGCCAGATGTTCCCCGGCGCGCAACGGCGTGGTGGCCCTTGCATGCGCCCACGCCGCGGCCACGATCGGGTCGGCCGCCAGCTCCTGCTCGTCGAGTTCCGCCAGCCGCAGCCACGCCGAGAACGCCACGACCTCGCCGGTCTCGGCCCGCCGATACAGCCGGAACGCCTCCGGCCGGCGTTCGGCCCAGAAAGCGGCGCAGCGCGCGGACGCCGCGCCCTCCGCCGTCGCCACCCGCAGCAACGTGCCGAGGTCCTGCTGGCGCAGCACCTCTTCCTGGAACTCGCCCCCATCGTGGCGACCGCGACGGACGCCGCGGTGGAAATCGGACGACGCCCCGCTGTCGCGATGCAGGTAGAGCAGGGCCGCCACCGCGCCGGGCACGTCCCCATCACTCGCCGTGCGCACCTTCGCCGCCAGATGCGCGTGAATGCGGTCGTGCATCACCGCATACCCCTGCGGATCGCGCCACCGCAGATCCGCCTCCAGCAACTCGCGCACCACATCATGCGGAAACAGCCCAAGCCTGCACGACTCCACGAACGGCAACCGCCGCAACCAGCCGAACAACGCCCCGGCATCCCGCGGCAAAGCCGCCCGCAGCAACTCCTCCGTCGTCATGTACGCATGCGCGCAAATCTCCAAAGCATGCCGATGCGCCGCCGACGGCAACTCACCCACCAGCTGATCCAACAGCGTGGCCACCACATCCTGATCCGGCACCCACCGCCTGCTCGCCCCGCCGTCCTTCACCGCCACCGCCGCCCCCAACAACAACGCCAGCGGATGACCACCCGCAAAAGCCAACAGCGGCCCCCGCGACTCCACCGGCACCCCACAAGAATCCACCAGCGCCTGCGCCTCGACCGGCCGCAGATCACCCAGCGCCAGCACCTGTCTCTTATACACCACTGACGCTGACGACGCAGGGTGA
>NZ_VCKY01000188.1 GCF_005889735.1 Nonomuraea turkmeniaca | reverse complement strand
GAGGAGTCATGGGGCCTTCTTGGTGCGCTACCTGGCCGGGCTGCAGACGATCCCCAAGGAGTACTACGAGGCCGCGCGGGTGGACGGCGCGAGCACCGATGCTCGCGGCCTTCGCCTTGGCGTTCCTGGACTGGGACTCCTACAGCACGCCGGAGTGGGTGGGGCTGAAGAACTTCCAGCGGCTGTGGGCTGACGAGAACTTCCACGTCGCCCTGCGCAACACCCTCTACTACGCGGCGGGCCACATCCCGTTGACGCTGGTGGCGGCCCTCGGTCTGGCCATCGCGCTCAACCGGAAGCTGCGCGGGGTGGCGTTCTTCCGCACCGCGGCGTTCTTCCCGTACATCACCTCGCTGGTCGCCGTGGCGATCGTGTGGAACACGTTGTTCAACCCGACGGCGGGGCCGATCAACCAGATCCTCGAAGCGCTCGGCGTGGCCGACCCGCCCCGGTGGGTGGCCAGCACCGACTGGGCGATGCCGGCCGTGATCGTCACCAGCGTCTGGCGGGACATGGGGTACTACATGGTGCTCTACCTGGCCGGGCTGCAGACGATCCCCAAGGAGTACTACGAGGCCGCGCGGGTGGACGGCGCGAGCACCTGGCAGCGCTTCTGGAACATCACGCTGCCGTGCCTGCGGCCCACGACGTTCTTCGTCCTCGTCATGCTGACGATCCAGAGCTTCAAGGTCCTCGACCTCATCGTGGTCATGACCGACGGCGGCCCCGGCCGCAGCACGCTGGTGCTGGCCCAGCTCGTCTACCGGGAAGGCATCACCGAAGGCAAGTTCGGCTACTCGTCGGCGGTCGCCCTGGTGTTGTTCGTCATCGTCCTGACCGTCACCGTCGTCCAGTTCCGTATCAACGAGCGGAGGAGCGCCCGATGACGTTCCGTATCGACGCGGGGAGGAGTGCCCGATGACCACGCTGCACGACGCTCCCCCGGCCGCCGCCCGGCCGCGCCCGCCCGCGACGTCCGAGGACGGGGACCACTCCGGCCGCAGCCCCGTCCGCAAGGCCCTGGCCTACCTCTCGCTCACCGTCGTCATGCTGCTCGTGCTCGTGCCGTTCGCCTGGATGTTGTCGTCCTCGCTGAAGCGCGACAACGAGGTCTTCGCGATCCCCATCCAGTGGATCCCCGAGGAGCTGCGCTGGTCGAACTTCGTGGACATCTGGGAACGCATCCCGCTGCTGACCTACCTGGGCAACTCGGCGTTCCTGTCCATGACGATCACGCTGTTGCAGGTGCTCACCGGGAGCTTCGCGGCCTACGGGTTCTCCAAGGTGCGCTTCCCCGGCCGGGACGCGCTCTTCCTCGCCTACATCGCCACCATCGCGGTGCCGTGGCAGGCGTACATGGTGCCGCAGTACATCATGATGCAGCAGGCGGAGCTGACGAACACCTACTGGGCGATCATCCTGCTGCAGGCGTTCGGCGCGTTCGGCGTGTTCCTCATGCGCCAGTACTACATGTCCATCCCGGACGACCTGTGCGAGGCGGCCAGGATCGACGGGCTGAGCGAGTACGGCATCTACTGGCGGATCATCCTGCCGCTGTCCAAACCGGCGCTCGCCAGCCTGGCCCTGCTCACCTTCGTCAACACGTGGAACGACTACATGGGGCCGTTCATCTACCTGTCGGACAACGAGTTGTGGACCGTCCAGCTCGGCCTGCGCTCGTTCGTCGGGCAGTACGACGCCGACTACGCGATGATGATGACCGGCGCGGTGGTGTCGGTGCTGCCGATCCTGGTCATCTTCCTGCTGGGACAGCGGTACTTCATCCGCGGCATCGCGACGAGCGGGCTGAAGGGATGAGCGGGCACGGTGCCGGGTCGCCGGTCCGCCGCCTGCTCCGCCCGGCCGAACAGGCGACGTACGAGAAGGTCTTCTCCACCGTCTACGTCGGTCTCATGACGAACGTCCTGCTCGCCGTCGCCTGCGCACCGCTCCTGGCGGCGCTGGCGATCGTGCGGGACCCGCTGGCGTCCTGGCCGTTCTTCGCCGCGTTGTCCGCACTGTGCGCGCCCGCCCTGACCGGCGCCTTCGCCTGCTTCGCCGCCCTGGGCGATGGCTCGACCACCGTCTTCCGCACCTTCTGGCAGGCCTACCGCCGCCACGCCCCTCGCGCGCTGGCGCTCTGGGCGGCCGGCGCCGCGACCGTGAGCATCCTGGCCCTGGACGCCGTCGTCGTGTCCCGCACCCCATGGGGCCCGGCGCTCACCCCGTTCTTCGCCACGGCGGCGGCCCTGGTGGCGGCCGTGCTCCTGGCCTCACTGGTGCTCCTGTCCGAGCCGGGGCGCCAGCCCGGACGACTGCGGGACCTCGTGCGCCCCAGCCTGTACCTGGTGGCGCGGCGCTGGTACCTGGCCGCCCTCAGCATCGCCGTCCTGGTGCTGGCCGCGGCTGTCATCCTGGTGAAGCCGGTGGCCGGCCTCCTGGTGTTGTGCTCGCCCCTGCTGTACGTCGCGTGGGCGACGACCCGGTACGTCGTCGCCCCGGCCCATCTATCGAGGTAGCGCCCACCGTGGTGAGCTCGTCGGCGCCCGGCTCCGTCGCCGTCCCGAGGTCGGGTGCGGCGCCGATGGACACCTCCACCGCCTGACGCGTCGACCAGCCGGTCTTCAGGAACGTGAGAAGCCCCACGTACTGCAGCACAGTGCACAGATAGAGGTTCACCAGCGACGAAAGCGGCGCCATCGCGAACCTCAGCAGCTGCTGCCGATAGGTCATGTCGGGGCGCCGGACGATGAGGTACCGGACCGTGCGGATGTAGGCGGCCAGGACCGCGAAACCCAGGAACGGCACCGCGAGCTGACCGGCTTCGGCCGGATGGCGGATCATCAGCAAGGGCAGGGCAAGGGTGCCCAGCACGAAACTGGCGAACTGCCACAAAACCAACCACCACGCGGGCTTGGTCAGCGGACACATCTGGATGAGCCAGCCGCCGCCCCAGAACCATGACCGCCACCACCGGACGCGTTGCCTGGTCAGATGGGACAGGTTCTCCGGCAGCAGGGTGTAGCCGACCGACCGCTCCTGGATCACCGTCCGCCCCTCCAGCACGGCGTAGCCGGTGAGCATCCGGTCGTCCCCCGTCACGACGGGGCGTCCGCAGACGGTCTGCGTGAGGTACGCCTCCCGATATTTCCGTATGACGTCCGCGCGATAGAACGACAGCGCCCCACAGTTCACCACCACGGAGCCGACACGGGACCAGGAGGCGCGGCCATTGAGGAACGACATCACGAATGACAGGTCCACCAGCCGCGTCAGCATGTTCTTCCGCTGGTTGAGACCCAGGAGCAAGGCGGCCACGCCGGTGATGTCGGCGCGGGCGAACGGCGCGATGCCTTCGCGGACGGCGTTCCGGTCCAAGACGGTGTCGGAGTCCATCGTGCAGAAGATGTCCGCGTCCGGGTCGGCGTCGAACGCGACCGCCTGCGCTCGGCGTTTGCCGATCCGGCCGGTGACGTCGTAGCGAACTTCGAGGTCCAGGGGGCGGGTCAGCGCCCAGTCGTCGAAGACGAGCCGGCAGTCGTTGTTGGTGGAGCCGTTGTCGATGACATGGAGGCGCTGCGGGAGCCGGGACTGTCCGGCGACACTGTCGAGGAGCGCGCGGAACGTCTTCGGGTCCTCGTTGAACAGCGGCACCACCACGGTGACCCGCCGCCCGCCCAGCAGCTTGGCCTGCTGGGCGGAGGGGCGGACGTCGACATGCGTGTGCGCCGTGATCGCCGCGAACGCCAGCCAGCAGAACGCGAAGGCGTCGATGGCGACCAGATGCGACGGGTGGTCCACGACGCGGGCGACGTGGTGATGTGCGTACGCGGTCAGGACCGCGCCGAGAACCAGGGCGAACCCCAGGTAGCGGCGGCGGCCGGCCTCGTCAAGGTGCATGACGGCGGCTCTCCGGCGTCCGGCGCATACGACCGGTGAGGCGAACGACGAGACCGCCCGCCAAGATCACTCCAAGTACGAGCGCCACGTGCCACAGTGACGTGTACGTCATGCCAGTGACGGCCAGCGCTCCTGTTGCAGCGCGGCCCAGTCCAAATCCGACCATTTAATTCCCCGTTACCGTATTTGCGCGGACTGCAGCGGCCGGAACGGGCGTTTTGCTGGTGGGCCATGAGCCCTAAGGAGGAGGGGCGGCCACCGCAGAGCCAAATATATGAGGCCCTATCCGTTCCATCCCCGCGCGTCGGCCCCGAGTGCGGTAATAGACCGGGCAAGGCTCGGTGTGTGGCAGCCTGCGGCAATGGTCCGTCCACTCCCGGACAAATGCAGACACCGGATCCAGGCAGGTTCAGGCGATCAGCCGGTAGAACACCGGCATCGAGCCGGTACGGTTCGCGGCCAGGTTGGCCTGCACGAAGCCGCGGAATCCCGGGCTGCTGACCTGACGCCACAACAGCCGCAGCACACCCGTGTCCCAGTGGCCGTGGTTGACCGCCACGTAGTCGGCCTTCTCGCCGGCGTCCGGGACGAGCATCAGCGAGTTCGACGCCTGCGTGTGGTGGACGTACCAGGCGGCGAGGTGCTCCCACAGCTCCAGGACGACCTCGGGATCGTCGCCGACGAAGTGGTTGAAGATGTAGACGCCCCGCCGGTCGCGGCCGACCTGGGCGATACGCTTGGCGTTGCGGCCGAGCAGTTCGTGGGTGTCGTCGGCGTCCTTGTCCAGCTCCTGACGCAGAGCGGCGTACGGGGCGCTGTCGCGGACCTCACGCGCGGCCTGCGGCGAGGCCGTCTCGACGAGCGCGACCACGTCGAAACGGGCCAGGTGGACGGAGTCGCGGTGGTCCCGGACGTACGGCAGGACGCCCAGCGGCGGCATCACGAGCGCGTCGAACAACGACACGTGCCGGACGTCCTCGCGGGAACGTAGTTGCTCAGCGCAACCGTGCAGCCGGAGGAACAGGTTCCGCTTGGCCCGGCCCATGGGCAGGACAGGCGGGCGCGGGCTGACGTGCCCGCTGAGGAGCAGGTATCCGTACGGGAAGGGGTCGTCGAGATCGACCCGGCCGTGTCCCGCCTGGGGGTTGACGATACGCACCGGCATGGTGGTCTCCCTCGTCACGTATAGATGACCGCGACCAGCTACCCCGAAGCCGCCTCATACATGCTCTCCGACGAGGGGGACGAACTGCGCGGGCGTCACCGCTCGCTGCCGCTCCAGGCGGCCGTGCTGCTTGGTGTACAGCGTGACGATGTCGGCCACGGTCGCCGCGATGGGCATGACCAGGCGGCCGCCCTCCGCGAGCTGCTCGGCCAACGGGCCGGGCACGGATGGGGCCGCGGCCGAGACGATGATCGCGTCGAAGGGAGCGTGCTCCGGCAGGCCGGCGGTGCCGTCGCCGACCACGACGTCAACGTTGGGCACGTCCAGTGCGGCGAGGTTGGCCCGCGCGTGCTCGGCCAGGTCCGCGTACCGCTCCACCGAGTACACATGGCCGGCCAGGTGCGCCAGCAGGGCGGTCTGGTACCCGTACCCGGTGCCGATCTCCAGGACGGTGTCCTTGTCCGCCGGCATCAGCGCGTCGATCATCTGGGCGACCAGTGACGGCTGGGAGGTCGGCTGCCCGTGGCCGATCGGGATCGGCTCGTCCCGCTCGGCACGCGCTGCCGAGCGCGGCGGCACGAAGTGCTCGCGCGGCGTGGCGGCGACCGCGGCCAGCAGGCGGGGGTCGGTCATCCCCATCCGCCGGATGATCTCCACCAGATTCCTGGCCATGCCTTTCCCGCTCCCCCGGCGCCCGGGAAGCACACCTGCTCAGACCGCACCCGGACCCGGATCATCCTGTTGTCCGAAGTCGATCCGCATGACCACGCGCCGGACGGTGGGATGGCTGACCTCCCTGAACCCGGCCTCCTCGAAGACCTGACGTGTCCCCACGTGTGTCTCGCCCCAGATGATCTCCTTGCCCGGCTGGGTGATCATCGGGTACGCCTCGAGCGCACGGGCGCCACGCTCGCGGGCGAAGTCGATCGTGGCCAGGGCGAGCGGATAGGTGAGGCCGCGGCCCCGGTACCCCTTGCGGACCACGAAGCAGGTCACCGCCCAGATCCCGTCGTCGTCCTTGTCCTCGGAACGGCCGGCCCACGGGACGCGCGAGGTCCGCAGCTTGGGGTACGCCGTCCGCGGCTCCACCGCGACCCAGCCGGCCGGCTGGTCGTCGACGTACGCCACCATGCCGCTGGTGGCCACGGCGTCCGGGTCGCCGCAGGCGGTCTGCGCCTGGAGCATCGCGGTCCGCCCCTCCTGCGTGGAGTCACGCCAGATCCAGCCGACGACCTTGAACCTCTGGCACTGGCACCGCCCCGCGTCGCGACCGAAGATCGCCGCGAGGTCGTCCCACGACGCCTCGTTGGCGGGGACGATGGTCAGGCGCTCGGCCGGGATCGGCGCCTGCGCGGCCTGAAGGGCAGTGTCCTCGGTCATGCACCGCATGTTAGGTTCCCTTCCGGACGTTCTGCTTCCGGATTGTGGGGCCGAGGCACTCGGTCTGGTCATGGCCGTGATCGACGGTCACCACGACGCGAGCGACCCCACTGACCCGGTCGGCAGCGCGCTCAGCACGATCATGCGAGCACTGCCGGAACCGGTGGCCGCCCAGGCCGAGACCGTCCGCCGGACCACGCTCCTGTGGTCAGTCGGTGCCGGCCTCCATGGCGGCGTTGTCGAGCAGCTCGTCGCCGGGGACCTCGCCGCTGGAGGCGATCGCCTCGGCCCCGCCCTCCGGCATGGCGCCGATCAGGCCCGTCGGGGTAGCCTGCGTGGCGCCGATCAACGTCGGGTGCGAGCCGCCGACGATGCCGAGCCGGGCGTACTGCTCCAGCTTGGCGCGGGAGTCGGCGATGTCGAGGTTGCGCATGGTCAGCTGGCCGATGCGGTCGACCGGCCCGAAGGCGGAGTCCTCGGTCCGCTCCATGGACAGCTTGTCCGGGTGGTAGCTGAAGGAAGGTCCGGACGTGTCCAGGATGGAGTAGTCCTCGCCGCGCCGCAGCCGCAGGGTCACCTCGCCGGTGACCGCCGCACCGACCCAGCGCTGCAGCGACTCGCGCAGCATGAGCGCCTGCGGGTCCAGCCAGCGGCCTTCGTACAGGAGCCGGCCCAGGCGCCGGCCCTCGACGTGGTAGGCGGCGAGGGTGTCCTCGTTGTGGATCGCGTTGACCAGCCGCTCGTACGCCGCGTGCAGCAGCGCCATGCCCGGCGCCTCGTAGATGCCCCGGCTCTTGGCCTCGATGATCCGGTTCTCGATCTGGTCGGACATGCCCAGGCCGTGCCGGCCGCCGATGGCGTTGGCCTCCAGCACCAGGTCGACGGCGGAGGCGAACTCCTTGCCGTTGATGGTCACCGGTCGCCCCTGCTCGAAGCCGATCGTGACGTCCTCGGCGGCGATCTCGACCTCGGGGTCCCAGAACCGCACGCCCATGATCGGCTCGACGATCTCGATGCCCGTGTCGAGGTGCTCGAGCGACTTGGCCTCGTGGGTCGCGCCCCAGATGTTCGCGTCCGTGGAGTAGGCCTTCTCCGTGCTGTCCCGGTAGGGCAGGTCGCGGGCGAGCAGCCACTCCGACATCTCCCTGCGCCCGCCGAGCTCGCTGACGAAGTCGGCGTCCAGCCACGGCTTGTAGATGCGCAGGGAGGGGTTGGCGAGCAGGCCGTAGCGGTAGAACCGCTCGATGTCGTTGCCCTTGAAGGTGGAGCCGTCACCCCAGATCTGCACGCCGTCCTCGAGCATCGCGCGCACCAGCAGGGTGCCCGTGACGGCCCGGCCGAGCGGGGTGGTGTTGAAGTAGGTGCGGACGCCGGACCGGATGTGGAACGCCCCGCAGGCCAGCGCGGCGAGCCCTTCTTCCACGAGCGCCGCCCGGCAGTCGACCAGCCGGGCGACCTCCGCGCCGTAGGCCGTGGCGCGGCCGGGCACCGAGGCGATGTCGGGCTCGTCGTACTGGCCGATCTCGGCGGTGTAGGTGCACGGCACTGCACCCTTCTCGCGCATCCACGCGACCGCTACCGAGGTGTCGAGGCCGCCGGAGAAGGCGATCCCGACACGTTCACCGACAGGCAGGGAGGTGAGTACCTTGGACACGAGCAGAAGTATATACACATGAATGCATGACCATGCAATGCGGTCCCGCGGCGACACACGCGTGTCGGTCAGCGAGGGTCAGGCGGCCAGGCTCGACTCGCGGACGACCAGCTCCGTGGCGAGCTCGACGTGGTGGGACTCGATCTTCTCGCCGGAGGCCAGCCGCAGCGCGGTACGCAGGGCGACCTTGCCCATCTCGCGCAGCGGCTGGCGCACGGTGGTCAGTTGGGGCGACGTCATGGTGGCGATCTCGGTGTCGTCGAAGCCGACGACGCTGAGGTCTTCCGGGATGCGTAAACCGCGGGCCCTGGCGACCTGCATGGCGGCCGCGGCACACTCGTCGCTGACGGCGAAGACGGCCGTCGGCGGGGAGGGCAGCTCGAGCAGCGCGGTCGCTTCCTTCATCCCGTCGGGGTAGCAGAAGCCCGCGGTGCGGACGTATTCGGGTGGTACGGGCACGCCGGCGGCCTCCATGGCCGCGCGGTAGCCCTGCATGCGCGCCTGGTTGGAGGCCGCGTTCGCGGGGCCGCCGAGATAGGCGATGCGGCGGTGGCCGAGGGCCAGCAGGTGCTGGGTGGCGGACAGGCCGCCGGCGAAGTTGGTGGAGCCGACGCTGCTCACGGGGCCGGCCGGCGGGTTGGGCGGGTCGACGACGACCACCGGGAGCTGGGCCAGGGACAGCGCGGCGACCTGGGCCGAGGTCGGTTCGTTGGCAAGGATGATCATGGCCAGGCGGCCGGCCGCGACCAGGTCGCCCACCCAGGAGGCATCGTCGTCGGCCTTCATGTGGGTGACGACGACCCCCACGCCCGACTCGGCGCCGGCCTCGATCGCACCTTTGATGATCTCCGTGGAGTACGCGCACAACTCCCCGTCCACCCACACCTCCACCGTGGCCGGGCGCGCCTCCTGAGCCCGGCGTGACGCGCGGGGAACGTAGCCGTGTTCGAGCAGCAGGGACTGCACCAGGGACCGGGTGGCCGGCGCGACGTCGCTGCGACCGTTGAGCACCTTGGACACGGTGGCGACGGACAGGCCCGCCGATGCGGCGACGGCGGCCAACGTGGTACGTCTGGGACTGCTCGGCATCGATTCCTCCCTAACGCACTCATTCAGTGCTCGGTCGTCGACCTGCATCAGCGGAGCCACCGTCAACGATCCCGGGCCACCCACCGCCGGCCCCCTGAACTGCGGTGGTGTCGAGCGCACCCACTGTGTTGATCTTCTCCACCGGATGCGTGACATTTTACCAACGGCATGCCGTTCCTGCAGCGCAAATCTGGCTGGACTCTTGCACATAGGAGCTTTTCGGCCAGCCCTGGCTCCGGGCGGCGCCGAACGTCAAACGGTTTGCTTGCCTCCGGCCATCACCGTGATGATTGCGGAATATGTGGCCAGAGGGAGATTTCTGGCGATTTGCGTGGGCCAACGGCATCACCCAGCTGGGCACGCAGGTCACGACCGTCGCACTCCCCCTCACCGCGCTGCTCGCGCTGAACGCAGGAGCCTTCGAGCTCGGGGTCCTGTCCGCGGCGCAGATGGTGGCGTTTCTGCTGATCGGACTGCCCGCGGGCGTATGGGTGGACCGGGCACGGCGCCGCCCGATCCTCATCTGGTCCGACGTCGCACGCGGCGTCGCCCTGCTGTCCATCCCCGTGGCCGCGTGGCTCGGCGTGCTCACCCTGCCGCACCTGTACGCCGTCGCGCTCGTGCTGGGCGTCGGCACCGTCTTCTTCGACGTCGCCCACATGAGTTTCCTGCCGACGCCGTCAGCTACCTGGCCTCCGCACTGCTGCTGTCGGGCGTACGGGCCGAGGAGCAGCCGCGGCGCAGCGACCGGGCCGTACGCCATGAGGTCGTGGAGGGCATGAGATTCGTCACCGGCGAGCCGGTGCTGCGCAGGATCGCGGTCGGCGGCGCGCTGGTGATGGCCGCCAACGGCGTCTGCGCGGTCGGAATGCCTCTCTACCTGGTCAAGGAGCTCGGCTTGGGCTCGGCCCCGTACGGACTGCTCATGTCGGCGGTCGCCGTCGGCTCGCTGGCGGGCGCGATGCTCGTGGCCCGCGTCACGGTCCGGTTCGGTCCCGGCCGCAGCCTGTACGGCTCGGCCGTCCTCGCCACTGTGCTCTACCTGCCTGCGCTGGCGACCGGGCCGGGCTGGCCGCTGCTGTTGCTTCCCGTGGCCGGGGCGATGTTCGGCGCCGCCTCCTCGATCTTCGGCGTGGCCCTGCTCAGCTACCGCCAGCGCGTCACCCCCGGCCATCTGCTCGGGCGGGTCAACGCCAGCATGCGCTTCCTCATGTGGGGCGCGGCACCGCTCGGCGGGCTGGCCGGCGGGGCGCTGGGCGAGTGGCTCGGCGGCTACGCGGCCTTCGCCACGGGCATCGCCGTGATGAGCCTCGCCCACCTGGCCGTGGCCACCGCGCCCGCGATCATGAGAAGGACCGCTACCACCCTCTGAGCGTACGACCCGTGCGCTGCGCCTCAGCGGAAGGGTGGTTTGACCTGCTTTTGTGGTGGTCTGTGGTGGCCCTTGGCGGAGCGCCGGGGAGGTTTCCCGGCGTGCCATTCAAACGTTCCACCAAGACATCCCGCGTCAAAACCGACAGCCAGCCGTGGCTGCACATGAACGGCGTGGAGATCCAGGAGTTCGGCACCGTGCGGATGTTCCCGCTCGGGCTCTCCTATGACGCGCGCATGTACTCCTGCCAGCGGCTCAACCAGATCCTGGCCGACACCCAGATCCTCTACGGCCTCTACAAGAAGCACCACTGGCTGATGCGCGGCCCGACGTTCTACCAGCTCCACCTGCTGCTCGACAAGCACGCCGAGGAGCAGCTGGAGCTGGTGGACAAGATCGCCGAGCGGGTCCAGACGCTCGGCGGCGTCGCGGTCGGGGACCCGCGCCACGTCGCCGAGATCACCGTGATCCCGCGCCCGCCCGACGGCGCCGAGGAGGTGCCGGCCATGCTCTCCCGCCTGATCGAGGCGCACGAGACCATCCTGATCGCCGCCCACGACGCGGCCGGCCGCGCCCAGGAGATGGGCGACGACGGCACCAACGACCTGCTGATCTCCGACGTCGTCCGCACCGGCGAGATGCAGGCCTGGTTCATCATCGAGCATCTGGTCGACACCCCGCTGGTCGAGTCCCCGGGAAAGTGAGCGTCAGCGGCGGATCCCGATGGCCTCCAGGTACTCGCCGGCCGCCAGCACGGTCCCGTCGTCGGCCGCGTTGAACTTCTCGGGCACCTCGGCAAGGTCCGCGGCGAAACTCGCCCGTGTGGCCTCGTCCAAGGTGCCCGCCAGGCGGTGGATCGGCCCGTAGTTCGCCAGGAACCATTCCGCGAAGTGCTCGGGCGAGCGGTAGCAGAACTCGAACGTCCGCGTCTTGAGCGCGACCCACTCGACCTCGCCGCCGAACAGCTCCCGCAGCCGCTCCGGCGTGCCCCACAACATCGGGGACCTGACCTGCGGCGGGGGCGGCGCGTACCGGCCGATCGTCCGGAACAGCGCGCCGACCAGCCCGTCGGGCGTCCAGCTGGCCAGTCCGATCGTGCCGCCCGGCCGCGTCACCCGCGCCAGCTCGGCCGCGGCCCGCTCCTGGTCGGGCGCGAACATCACGCCGACCGTGCTGAGCGTGACGTCGTAGGCCGCCTCGGAGCACGGCAGCCGTTCCGCGTCCCCTTCCACGAACGTCACCTCCAGGTGCTCGGCGGCGGCCCGCTCGCGGCCCTGGTCGAGCAGGCCGGGCACGTAGTCGACGCCGGTCGCCGCGGCGAAGCGCCGCGCGCCGGCGATGGCCACGTTGCCCTGGCCGCAGGCCACGTCGAGGATGCTCTGCCCGGCACGTACGCCGGCCGCCTCCACCAGGCGTTCCGCCATGATCTGCAAGGTGACGCCGACGCGTGCGTAGTCACCGGACTCCCACCCCAGACGCTGGCGTTCCTTGAGCGCGGCCAGGTCGACGGCCCCCGGCGTGTGTGCTGCCCCCATGATCTCTCCCCTGATCCGGGCGCCGTCCCGGATGGCGGCGCCCCCACACAAAGGCCGTTCCATGCCGGGACATGACGTGGAACGGACGGCGGCATCGACCGACGGCCCGTTCTGGATGTGGGCCCACCGCGCTCGCGCTAACCCCGGCCGCTCAGGCCGCCACCCAGAACACCAGCACCACAACCATCAGCTGGGGCACGTTCTTCTCCAGCAACCACAAGGCCTACACCTTCGGCAAGACCGCCAAGCACGGCGGCGGCGTCCACGTGAAGTGGTACGGCGTCGACAAGGTCGGCGGGAAGAAGGGCTGGGTGCGGTTCGAGTACTACAAGAACGGCTCCTGGGACGGCCAGGTCACCAGCGGCTGGAAGGGCCACGGGATCAAGAAGATCTACACCTTCACCTGTTGGGCCGGCAAGTTCGACAACTGCGGCAAGAAGTACCGCATCTACCGAGGTGCGGGCCAGTGCTCCCGCCTTCAGGTGGGAGGTGGAGGCCCGGGCGGGAAGGCCCTCAAGGGCCTGAGCGTGCCCTAACCCGTGTTTGGGAACCGGGTCGTGACCAGACCTGGTCTTGTCTCATTTCTGGGGCTGGTCCTGGGACTGGATGTACGTGCGGACGGTGGCCAGATTCGCGCCGCCGGTCGAGCCGGCGTAGTAGGAGCGGGACCAGAAGTGGCCGTCCCACAGGTATTGGCGGACGTGGGCGCTGTATTCCTGGCGGAGGTAGCGGGCCGAGACGCCTTTGAGGGAGTTGACGAGGGAGGACAGGGCGATCTTGGGCGGATAGCGAACGAGGAGATGAACGTGGTCGTGCTCGCCGTTGAACTCGGCCAGCTCGCAGTCGAACTTCTCGCACACCTCTTTCATGATCTGTTCGCAGCGCTCCAGCATGGGGTCGGTGAAGACGTCCCGCCGATATTTCGTGACAAACACCAAATGCGCGGATAGATCGTGAACGCAGTGCCGTCCCTTTCTGACCTCGGGATTCGGTTCCCATCGCGGTGACATACACCAAACGATAGAATGAGTTACGTGGGTCAGGTGGGGCTGGAGAAACGCAAGCGTGCTCTGTTGCGCGCCTGGAGTTGGACCAGCGGCAGATCGCCGTCTTGGACGGTCAGGCGCACCACGCGCGCACGGTGTGGAACCTGCTGCACGAGTTCTTCACCTTCCGGCAGGGACGGTTCGCGTCCCTGGCCCAGTGCGACGAGGCCATCCGACTCGCCCGTAAAGAGATCGACTGGCTCAAAGACCTGCCCGCCCAAGCGGCGCAAGCCGTGCTGAAGACCTACCGGCAGGCGTGGAAGAACTTCTTCAACCCCGGCCACCCGGCCGGGCGCCCCACGTTCAAGAGCCGATTCTCCTCCCGGATGGCCGTGGACGTGCCCCAGGGGCGGGACCTGAACATCACCCGGATCAACCGGCGGTGGGGCGCGGTCGCCATCCCCAAACTCGGCCGGGTTCGGTTCCGGTGGACACAAGACCTGCCGGGGGTCACCAAGGGCGGAGGAGAGGGGAAGATCACGGGTGCCCGGCTGGTCAAGGAAACCACCGGCTGGCACATCGTGTTCCGCACCCAGACCATGCACGCACCCCCGGCCCCGCACCAGGGGCCCGCACCCAGATGCATCGGTACAACTCAGCCGCCGGACAGGCGGTCACTGGACGTGGAGGCCCTGCCGTACTGGGGCCGATGAAGCGTCAAGCAGCTCATGGCGGGACTACCCGCACCGCCCCGCAACGGGTGGCCGCGTAGCGGCCATGAGAATCCTCCCCATTCATGGGGAGGAGCGCGTCAATAGATCGTGGAGGATGGACGGGACGCGGCGCGCCCATCATTCCCGGCACCGCGCAGGAGGAGCACGCATGTCCATCGCACTCCCGGTCACCCTGGACGACGTCCACGACGCCGCCGCCCGGCTCAAGGGCGTCGCTCACCGCACACCCGTGCTGCGCTCACGAACGCTGGACGCCCTGGTCGGAGCGGAGGTCTTCGTCAAGTGTGAGAACTTCCAGCGCATCGGCGCGTTCAAGTTCCGCGGCGCCTACAACGCCGTCTCCAGGCTCTCGCCCGAGCAGTTGGCCAGGGGCATCGCCGCGTACTCCTCCGGCAACCACGCCCAGGCGGTCGCCCTGGCCGCCCGCGAGCTGGGCAGCACCGCCGTGATCGTCATGCCCGAGGACACACCCCGCTCCAAGAGGGAGGCCACCGCCGGCTACGGCGCCGAGATCGTCACCTATGACCGCTACACCGGCGACCGGGTGGCCATCGGCGAGGCACTGGCCGCCGAGCGGGGGCTGGCGCTGATCCCCCCGTACGAACATCTGCACGTCATCGCCGGGCAGGGCACCGCCACGCTGGAGCTGATCGAGGAGGTCGGCGAACTGGACGCGGTGCTGGTGCCCATCGGCGGCGGCGGACTGATCGCCGGCAGCGCCACGGCGGCCAAGGGCCTGCACCCGAGCATCCGGGTGATCGGCGTGGAGCCCGAGGCAGGCGACGACACCAAGCGGTCGCTGAGCGCGGGCCGGCGGGTGTCGATCCCCGTCCCGCGGACGATCGCCGACGGGCAGGCCGCGGAGATCCCGGGCGAGCTGACGTTCTCGATCAACAAGCATCTGGTGGACGAGATCGTCCTGGTCTCCGACGACGAGATCCGGGCGGCGATGCGGCTGGCGTTCGAACGCATGAAGATCGTCATCGAGCCGAGCGGCGCCACCCCGCTGGCCGCGCTGCTGGCCGGCCGCCTGGACCGCGTGCCACCCCGGATCGGCCTGATCGTCTCCGGGGGCAACATCGACGCCGCCCGCTTCGCCGAGTTGTGCTCGTAGAAGGGACGCGGGTCAGGGCTTGCGGGCGACGCCGGCTACTACGAAGCACGTTAGTGGCCGGCTACGAGGCCGCCTCGCCCCCGTCGCGGTCAGGGCGCTCGTCTACGACGGCCGGTAGCATCGAGGGCATGGTGCGCGGGTTGGGCGAGCTCGAGTCCACGATCATGGATCGCATGTGGGCACGACGCCGGCCTGCCTCCGTGCGGGAGGTGCTGGAGGAGTTGCGGCTGGAGCGCGACATCGCCTACACCACCGTGATGACCGTGATGGACAAGCTGCACACCAAGGGCCTGCTCAAACGCCGGCCGGTCGGCCGGGCCTACGTGTACGAGCCGGTCGCCTCGAAGGAGGCGTACACCGCGGACCTGATGCGCAGCGCCCTGGCCGGCAGCGGCAACCAGGCCGCCACGCTCGTGCACTTCCTCGAACGGCTCACCCCGGAGGAGACCATCGCGCTGGAGGCGGCCCTCCAGGTGTTCCCGCCCAAGGGCCGGCCACCGCAGGTCTGATCAGACCTCAGGGCCGCCTGGCCGAGGCCACGAAGATCGGTATGGCCAGGAACATCCGGTCCGACCGGGCGCGGCCGGTCTGCTCGGCCACCCAGGCGATCTCCTGCTCGGCGGTGAGGGCCCCGGCCGTGCGGGCGGCCGCGGCGATCCGCACGAGCAGCGGCGCCATCGTGGCGTCGGTGAAGACGGCCGTGTGCACCTCCACGGCCACGTCCTCGAACGCGGCGTCGAGCAGCAGGTTGCGGTAGCGGCGGGCGGCCCGGGGGCCGGGGATCAGGTCGGCGCGGGCATGCACGATGGTGCGGGTGAGCGCCGGATCGTCGGAGTCGATGACCAGTGTGTCCCAGTCCTGGCCGACCAGCACGACCCGCCCGCCCGGCACGAGCACCCGCCTGGCCTCGGCCAGCGCCTTGGCGGGGTCGGGCAGCTCGTGGAGCACCTTGTCGGCCCGGTACCCGGCCACCGTGCCGTCCTCGAGCGGCAGGACGCAGGCGTCCCCGACGCGGAAGTCGGCTTGGGGCCACCGGCCGCGGGCCACCGCGATCATCTCGTCGCTGAGGTCCACGCCGATGGCCCGCGCACCGCGTTCCGCCAGCTCGCCGACGGCCCGCCCGGCGCCGCAGCCCACGTCCACCACGCCGGCCCCGTCACGGAGATCGAGCAGCTCGTACGAGCGGGCACGCAGCGCGGTGACGTCCGGCATGGCGTCGGCGGCGTCCAGCACCTGGATGAGTTCTGTCTTGGACATGGCAGCCAGCATGCGACTTCAAGCCGACTTGAAGTCAATCACCGGATCAGCGGGACCAAGCCGCAATCGACAAGGCACCCAACTTCTCTGGAACGGAAGCCGCTCAGCGGGTGACTACCCCCAGGTGGGCGATCGCGGCCCTTTCCGCCTCGTAAATGGTGCCCAGGTAGGCGCTGAGATCGGCGAAGAGCGCGGCGGTGTCGGTGGCGGTGAGGGATTCGTTCGCGGCGGCCCGCGCCTGCCACAACAACCGGCCGTTCTCGGCCGCCTCCTCGCCGGCCGCGCTGCCGTCCGCCATGACGCCCTCCTTGATCGCCGCGGTCAGCTCGCGGACCCGGGCGAACTCCGGCACCTCAGCCGGGAGCGCCGCCTCGGCCAGCCCGTGCCACAGGGCGGAGATCTCCCTGTACCGGCCGGCCAGGCCGGCCAGCTCCGGCTCGGCCAGCAGCGCGGCGGCCTCGTCCAGCGCGTCGGCGAACAACGCGCGCAGGTTCCCGCCGTCCATGCCGACCGGCTCCGCCCCCTCCCACACCGACAGCAGCGCATCGGCCAGTCCACGGCCGTCGGCGAAGACCTTCGGCCAGGCCTTGGCGTTGCGGGTGTCGGTCAGCAGCCGCGCCCACTTCCGCCACGCAGGAAGGGAGAACGAGTCGGAGGCCGCCGACAGGTGGGCGGCGCAGTCCCGCAGCCCCTCGCGGGCCGCGTCCGCCAGCGCCGCCTCGTCCGGCTTGGCGTCGCCGAGCACGTGCATGACGTTCTTGTACGACGGCACCCGCGCCCGCGCGGCGTCCAGCCGCTCCCGCGGGATGCGGATCGGCGCCTGGCCACGGTCGTCGAGGTACACGCCGCTCTCGTCACGCCGGTAGGCCACCACGGGGCCGCCGCCGTGCCCGTCGAGCGCGGCGGGCAACTGCCAGTAGCCGAGGTGGTAGCGGTCGGGCAGGATCACGCACGGCCGCCCGGCGTCCAGCTCAGCGGCGAGCCGGTCACCGGCGGCCCGGACTCCGGCCGTGTGGTGCTCCTCGTACGGCACCCCGAGCCGGCCGAGCGTCTTGGCCATCCACCGGTCGTGGTATTGCCACTGGTTGCGGAAGCCAAGGGTCACGTGGCGGGACTGGTCGTGCTTGAACTCCCACAAGATGTAGCCCGCGCCGATGCCTCCGCCGGTCAGGAACACCAGGGGCTCGCTCAGGGAGACGCCCTGGTTGACGAGGACGGCGGTGATCGCCGCGCTGGACGGATGCCGCCCGCCGGCGAACCGCCAGCCCGCGTCGGTGTGCGTCTCCTCCTGGCCCAGCACGTGGTTGCGGGCTGTCGTGTAGCTCTCGCCGGTCTTGGCCATCCGCGCGCGGATGCGTGCCTTGAGCTGCTTCTTGCTGGTCATGACGGCTCTTCCTGCGGCCATCGCCAGGACCCGGCCCACGCCCGCGGCCCGTGGCGGCCGCGAAAGGATCGCCTGCCGGTCAGACCACCGCTCCCGAGGCGCATGACGTCCCCTTTGCCCCCGCGGTCGGCGTGCCGCGTGGGGGCACGCTCAGGGGGTTGGGCGGGAGAGCACCGCCACGTATCGCATGGTAGTACAGCCGTCTACGCCCGGCCAGGCACGTTTTGGTGGGGTAGTTGGGGCATAAGGTGGTGGGTTGCACCAGAATGGGGGGATGGCATACCCTCCACAGCCTCCGCAGCCCCAGCAGCCACAAGAACCGTGGGGCCCGCAGGCACAGGGAACACCACAGGGACCCGGCCAACCAGGGTACGGCCAGACACCCCCGCAACCGGGGTACGGCCCACCTCACGCACAACCAGGTCATGGCCCCCAGCCAGGGCAGACGGTCCCGCAACCGGGCTATGGCCAGCAGGGCCCGTATGGACAACAGGACCCCTACGGCCAGCAGGGCCCGCAGAACCCGTATGGCCCTCCGAATCAGCAGGGTCCGCAGGGCCCATACGGCCCCCCGAATCAGCAGGCCCCGCAGAACCCGTACGGCCCCCCGAATCAGCAGGGTCCGCAGAACCCGTACGGCCCGCAGAACCAGTATCCCCAGAACCAGTACCCGCAGCCGGGCCCGTACGGCCAGGGCCAGCAGTTCGGCCCGCCGCCCCGGCGCAACAACGGCCTGATCATCGGGCTCGCGGTCGCCCTGGGCGTGCTTCTCCTGGGCGGCGGCACCGTCGGCGCCATCGTCTACCTCAACTCCTCCGACTCGACGTCGACCGTGGCCCTGCGGAGCGCCACGCCGACCACCCCCACGACGCCGCCCCAGCAGTCGGACCCGCCGTCGACCACGCCGTCGGATCCGCCCTCCTCCGATCCCAGCACGACCCCCAGCGAGCCGCAGCCCACGTCGAAGCGGCCCCAGCCGGGCTCGCCGATCACGCACAACGAGTTCGACGACTGGAAATTCGGCCTGGGCGGCGTCAAGTACAACGCCGACAAGGTCGGCGGCTGGACGTACGACAGCTGCGACCCGGTGGACGGCGAGGGTGTGCTGGCCAAGTACGACTGCGAGCGCGCCATCGAGATCGCGTACTCGGCGTACGGCGGTCACCTCAAGGCGGTGCAGCTCATGATGTCGTTCCCGAACGAGAAGGCCGCGAAGAACACCGCCACGCGGCTGGCCAAGCTCACCTCGGACGCGGTGACGTGGCGTAAGGACAAGGCGCACGCCAGTTACGTGTACGGAAAGATCCGATCGGGCGCCTCCAAGAAGTACCTGATCGTCACGATCGTCACCGCGGACAAGTCGGCCAAGGCGCGGGCCGAGAAGTTCCACGGGTTCCTGCAGGCCGACCACGCGAGCTACTTCCTGCTGCGCGACCTCATGATCACCAGCTAGCGCCCCGACGCCCTGCGGAACTCGGCCGGCGGCAGCCCGTACGCGGCGCGGAACGACTTGGTGAACTGTGCCGCGTCGGGAAAGCCCCAGCGCGCTCCCGTGGCGCGTACCGGCCGGTCCGCCAGGACGGGGTCGAGCAGGTCACGGCGGCAATGCTCCAGCCTGCGCCGCCTGATCCAGTCGGCCACGCCGCACCCTTCCGCTTCGAAGAGTTTGTACAGGTAGCGGAGCGAGATGTGGTGGGCGTCGGCGACGGTCGCCGGGGAGAGGCCGGGGTCGCCGAGCCGTTCCTCCACGAAGGCCTGGATGCGGGTCAGCAGCGCCCGCGTGCGGCCGGCCGGCGGGATCGCACGCTCCATGCGAGCGGCCAGCGCCACGCCGAGCAGGTCGAGCATCGCCATGCTGAGGCGTACCCCGTCGGCGGCCTCGGCCACGTCGTCGAGGCAGCCGGGCAGCCGTCCGATGAGCGACGTGACCAGCGCCGGCACCCCCTCGTCCCCGGAGATCGGCACGTCGACCAACTCCGCCACCTCGTACTCGGGCAGCGGCAGCAGCTCCTTGGGGAACGACACGCAGATGGCCCGCCTGGGCTCGAACACGCACCGGTACGGCCGCGAGAACTCCGTCAGCACGAACGCCCCCGGCGGCAGCTGGATCTCGCTGGCGCCCCGGTAGGTCACGGTGTGCCCGTGGGTCGTCATGAACACCTTGTACGAGCCGGCGAGCTGCTCGCACGGCCCGCCACGGGCCTCGCCCGGGCTGCGCTCGCGTAACTCCGTCACGTTCACCCGGCCGAGCCTGCCCTGCACGATCTCGCTGCTGAACGACGGTGCGCAGGCGTACCGCAGGTCCATCGGGGCGACGGACCGGTTGACGATCTCCTGCCAGTAGTCGACGCGTGAGGACACCGGCGCGTCCTCCGCGCGGTAGTGCACGCGCATGTTCGCTTCCTCCCCCGATGAGTTCGCGTACATCTCCGTGATTGTCCGCCTCGCCGCGCGTCGTGTCTGTGCACTTGTGCACAGACGTCGGCGGGCCGGCCCCGTACGCCCCCGGGGCCGGCCCGCCTGGCTCCACCCGCTCAGCCGATGCTGAAGCTGCCCTTGAAGTCCGCGCTCTTCACCCCGCCGAACAGCGCCCCCGCCGAGCACTTGCCCGTGCCCTTGAGCAGGCTCGTGTCGAATTTGCCGGTGAACCGCCGGCCCGCGAACGGGCCCTCCGTCACCACGCCGGTCACCCTGGCCGTGTTGAGCACGGTCTCGGCAATGGCGATGTCGGCCTTGCTGGTCTGCTTGGAGCCGTTCATGTCCCACTCGATGGCCGCCGTGCCGGTGCCGGTGCCGAAGTCGCTCGCCACGCAGCTCAGGTCCACGTCGCCGAAGCTCGCGGTGATGCGGGCCGACGTGATGCCCATGTCGCTGTGGTCGATGCAGGTGCTCTTCACGCCCTGGTACGTCACGATCTCCGACTGCGGGAACATCTGCACGCCGGGAGTGAAGTGGGTCTGGCCGACGGCCACGCAGGAGATCGAGTCGGCGGCGTACGCGGTCTGCGGGGCGGCGAGGAACAGGGCGGACACGCCGAGGGCGGCCATGGCGGGCAGGGTCTTGCCGAGCGTGGGCATGGGGCTGCTCCTTTCGTGGGCAGGACGAGTGCGGCGACAGACGGCCACCGCCCCTCCGTTGAGAGGCTCTCGATCACTGGACGCTACGAGCCGTGGCGCAAAGGCGATCCAAAACGACCGCCCGTGGCGACCAAGATGTCGTGGGCTCGGGCGCGCCGCGCTAGCCCAGCAGCCCGCGCCGGCGCGCCGCGGCGGCGGCCTGGGTGCGGGTCGAGACCTCCAGCTTGGCCAGGATGTTCGACACGTGCACGCTCACCGTCTTCTGCGCGATGAACAGCCGCTCGGCGATCTCCCGGTTGGTCAGCCCCTCCGCGACGAGTCGCAGCACCTCGGCCTCCCGA
>NZ_VCKY01000187.1 GCF_005889735.1 Nonomuraea turkmeniaca | reverse complement strand
GTACCGGCTCGTCGGGGTGCTCGGCTCCGGCGGGCAGGGCACCGTCTACGTGGGACGGGACGGCGACGGCGGGCTCGTGGCGGTCAAGCTGCTCCACCCGCACCTGATGACCGACAAGCGGGCGCAACAACGTTTCCTGGGCGAGGTGGAGACCGCCAAGCGGGTGGCGCCCTTCTGCACGGCCCAGGTGCTCGACTTCGGGTTCGTCGGCGGCCGGCCGTACATCGTCAGCGAGTTCGTCGACGGGCCGTCGCTGCAGACCGCCGTGCAGGACAACGGGCCGCGCGGGGCGGCCGCTCTGCAGCGGCTGGCGGTCAACACCGCGACCGCGCTGGCGGCCATCCACGAGGCAGGGGTGGTGCACCGCGACCTCAAGCCCGGCAACGTGCTGCTCGGGCCGGAGGGGCCGGTCGTCATCGACTTCGGCATCGCCCGGGCGCTGGACCTCAGCCAGTCGGTCGTCAGCAGCCAGCCCATCGGCAGTCCCGCGTACATGGCGCCCGAGCAGATTGCCGGCGGCGACGTCGGGCCCGCGGCCGACCTGTTCGCCTGGGCCGCGACCATGGTGTACGCGGCCACCGGGCAGCGGGCCTTCGCCGGCGAGTCGATCCCTGGCATCCTGCACATCATCCTGCAGGGCGAGCCGGACCTCCGCGGTCTGGACGGGGCGCTGCGGGCGCTGCTGGAGGAGTGCCTGGCCAAGGACCCGACCCAGCGGCCCACCGCCGGCCAGGTGGTCGAACGGCTGCGTGCTCTTCCCGTCCCCGCCTGGCACACCGTGCCGGCCTCCGGCTCGGAAGGCGTGCCCGGTGTCCCGACCGCTCCTGGCCCCGCGGTCGCGGGCGCACCCGCGCAGAAGTCGGGCGGTCGGCGGCACGGCCTGATCATGGGTACGGCGGCCGCGGCCCTGCTCGTCACCACGGTGACCGGCTACTTCACCTTCGCACCCAGCGCAGCCGGCAACCAGTCGGCAGGGGCGCCCCCGACGGTGTCGCTCCCCGTGCTCTCCCCTTCCTCCAGCGTGCCCAGCGAGCCTCCCACCAGCGCACCCGCTTCGGGGGCCGTCAGGCAGTTGGCCAAGGCGGTGCCCAGCACGAGCGACACCCCGCGAAGCACGCCGAGCAAGACCCGCAAGCCGACGCGTACGGTGGCCGCGGTCGAGCCCACGACGAGCCCGACCCGCAAGCCCGTGACCAAGCCGACCAAGACCACGCCGCCCCCGAGCGACGACCCCCCAGCGCCCGCCCAAGGCACGATCGCCTTCACCGACGTCCAGGCATACTGCCAGGCGAACGGCTACAGCATGGCCTCCGGCAACTGGAACGCCCTGTCGTGCTTCGGCGGTGGCCCGAACTTCGCCGCGACCATCACCCCGACGACGGTCTGCCAGTGGAAGTACCAGGGCCGCAACGCGGTGGCCGAGAAGCCTGCGAACGGGGTGGTGCCCGAGGTGATCTGCCGGCTGTCCTGACGTGGGCAGCCGGGCGCTCGGGCACCGGTGTGTGTCAGCCGGTGAGGTCGGCCAGGTCCAGGGCGGCCACGCGGTCGGGGTCGGACAGGATGTCGATCGCGACGATCTTGCCGTCGGCGACGGTGAAGCTCATGACGGAGATCGGCTGGCCGTCGATGGCGTTGACCAGGCCGGCGATGCCATTGATCAGTGCGGGGTGGCTGGTGGTCGCGGTGGCCATGCGCCGGTAGGTGGCGGCCTGCCCGGCCACGGCCGCGGCACCACGGACGATCTTCAGGCCGCCGGTGAGAGCGCCGCCGTCGACGCGCAACACCGCGTCGGGATCGAGGATGGCCAGCAGCGCGTCGAAGTCGCCGTCGCGTGCGGCGACCAGGAACGCGTCCACCACCCGGCGCTGACCGGCCAGATCAGGGTCGGTGCTCGGGGCCGCGCCACGGACCCGCAGGCGCGCCCGGCTGGCGAGCTTCTTGGCCGTCGCAGGCGTCCGGTCCACGATGGGCGCGATCTCCTCGAACGGCAGCCCGAACATGTCATGCAGCACGAACGCCAGCCGTTCCGCCGGGGTCAGCGACTCCAGCACCACCAGCAGCGCCAGCCCCACCGAGTCGGCCAGCAACGCCTGCTGCTCCGGGTCGGCGACGTCGGCGGCGCCTTCCCGGCTGACCACCGGATCCGGGAGACGGGCTTCCAGCGACTCTTCACGCCGCCCCTTCCGGGCGCGGAGCATGTCCAGGCACACCCGGCCGACCACGGTGGTCAGCCAGCCGCCGAGGTTGTCGATGTCGTCAGCGTCCGAGCGGGCGAGCCGCAGCCACGCCTCCTGAACGGCGTCCTCGGCCTCCGTCAGCGAGCCGAGCATGCGGTACGCGACCGCCTTCAGATGAGGGCGGTGACCCTCGAACTCCACGGCCAGAAAGTCATCGGGCGTCACGGTCGCCTTCCCTTTCGGTCAACTGCCTCGTACCACTGACGGATCACATCCAGAAAAGGTGACACGAGGGAGCTCCGGCGGGAGTACGACCGGCTCGCCGCCGCCGTTCGCAGGAGGCACGTATGACCTCGGCCGCGGAGATGCGGCGGATCGCCGGAACCGGCTAGTCCGGCTGGGGCGGGTCCTCGCCCACCAGGCCGTCGATCGCCTCGCGGAACAGGTCCGCGTGGCCGACGTGCCGGGCGTATTCGTCGTGGACGTCGACCAGGATGCGGCGCACGTTGGGCGATTGGCCGTCCTCGGTGACGGTGAACCCTGCGGGCCGGTCGAGGCCGCCATCGGCCAGGACCTTCGCCACGGCGGCCCGCGTGCGGGCGACGGCTTGGCGCCAACGGGTGTAGAGCTCGTCGGGCGTGTCGTCGGCGGCGGCCTCCCATTCCCAGTCGTGTTCGGCGGTGTCCCAGGGCGGCGTGGGCCGCTCCCCGAACAGGCGCCAGGCCGCCGTCTCCTCCTCGACCCTGGTCAGGTGCTTGATCAACCCGCCCAGGGTCATCGTGCTCGGCGGGTGCGGCCGGTTCAGGGCGGCGGCGTCCAGGCCGCCGGTCTTCCAGGCGAACGTGGCACGGGAGCGGTCGAGGGCGAACAGCAGCGTCTCGACTTCACCGGCGGTCAGGGACGGCTCGTTGATGACGGTGTCGTCGGTCATGGTGCGCATGCTAGGGCTTCTTCCGGACGTTCTCCTTCCGGAATGTTGCCCAAGGAAAAATCCGATGGACTGCGTCGTTATGGTGGCTCGTATGACTGTCGTGGACATTGACCGTTTCGTGGCCGAAGGGTTCGTCAAGTTGGAGGCGGCCGTGCCCCGCGAGGTCGGGGACGCCGCCAGAACGCTGGTGTGGCAGCAGATCGGCCTGTCACCTGACGACCCCTCGGGCTGGCGCGAGCCCGTGGTGTGGACCGCCGACCTGGCCGGCCACGGCCCGTTCGGGGAGCTCATGCGCAGCCCCCGGCTGCATCAGGCGCTGGACGAGGTGGCCGGTCCCGGTGGATGGGTGCCGCGCGGCGCCATCGGCAACATGCCGATCCGCTTCCCCGGTAAGGCGTCGGTCGACGATCGGGGCTGGCACATCGACGCCTCCGTGGCCAGGCCCGACGGCTCGTGGGCCGTGTCGGGGCGGCCGGAGACGATGTTGTTGCTCGTGTTGCTGTCGGAGGTGGGTGACGACGACGCGCCGACCCGCATCCGGGTGGGCTCCCATCGTGACGCCGCACGGGCGCTGGGTGAGCAGGTGCTGGACCCGTTCGAGGCGGGGCCGCTGCTGGACGCGGCCTCCAAGGACCGGCCGGTGGCGTACGCGACCGGGCTGCCGGGTGACATGTACCTGGTGCACCCGCTGACCGTGCACGCGGCGGACGAGCACCGGGGGACGCGGCCGCGTTTCATGTCCCAGGGACCGGTGTTCCTGACCACGCCGGTCGCGCCGGGCGAGGGCAACGCCCTGGCGCGCGCCCTCACCTGATCTGCGGGAGATGATGCCCGGCGGCGCTGCCGTCTCCTGAGGGCTGGTGTGGACCCGGACGGTGTCCGCGTCGGGGCCTTCGATCGGCTCTCCCTCGACCGGCCACCACACATCACCGAACGGCGACGGCGCCTAGCTGTCGGCTCGTCGAGGATCGTCCGGCTCAGCCACGCGTACGACGCCGGAGACGTGGACACCGATCAGCCAGGAATCAATGATCTCGATCCGCTGCATGGCACAGTCGCGGAACGTCCCGGCACAGGTGGCGTCCTGGGCGCACAGGGCCGAAACGGACGGCTCAGAGTTCCGGACGGCCCTCGTCGGCCCGGTGGACGCGGGTCCAGGTGGCGCCGCACCGGCAGCCGTACTCCTCGACCAGCTCCCCGTCCTCGGTGACGGCCAGGCCGTTGTTGACGCGGACGTGGACGTGCTCGCTCATGGGGCCTGCTTCCGGGGGATCAGCCAGGCATTTGCGCAGCTCACAGGGGGTACGTCGAGCGTACCGTCACCTTAGGGCTCCTGGCGGAAGCTCAGGACGCCGTCGAACAGCACTTCTACCTCGTCGTTGAGCTTCAGCGCGCCCAACAACGCCGAGTACGGCTTGATCCCCCAACGGGACTGCTCGATGACCGCCGAGCACCGTACGCGGCCCTCCGCCAGCGAGCCCCGCACCGTGGCAGGCCGCGTGACGCCGGCGATGGCGAGGTCGCCCTCGACGCTGAACGACTCCGCCGTCGCATCAACCCTTGCCGACCGGAACGTGATCGTCGAGTGACGATCGGTGTGCAGGATCTTCTCCCGGATGATCTTCTGGATCTCGCCACGATCGGAGCTCGTCAGCGGCTTGACGCCACCCGTTCCTTCGCGGACTTCGATCGACGCGGCGTCGACCTCGACGGTCACCGACGAGTCGCCCGGGGCGGCGGGGTCCAGCGTGACGTCGCCGCGCCATCGGGTGACCTCGAGCGTGAGGTCATGGCCGACCTTCGCGCCCAGCCCGGTGCGGGTCGTCTTGACGAGGAGCCGGCCGGAGTCGGGTCCCAATGTGTAGCTACCTGCGGAGATGCTCACCCTTCCAGGCTAACCGCCAGCCGTCGGGCGGCTCGGATGGCGTCCGGTGTCGCCCAGTCGCCGACTCCGTGAACGTGACCCGCCGCGCAGCCGACGCACTCGCCGCCTCGCCAAAAAAGTTTTCCGCATTCCCGGCAAAAGCGCTGATCAACGACTTGCAACACCCGCAAAAGGCCTCCGGAACTGCGGTGTATCAAGCATCCTGAGCATGGCGCCACGCTCCCCTATCTCTACATAAGGAGCCCCGCGTGACCCGGTACGCCGTTGACCCAGTCCGCAACGCGCTCATCGCCTACTGGAGCACCGGGGTCGGCGAGATCGCCACCACCGTGGCGGAGCTCCCCTCAGGACCGAACGCACTCCGCCTGGCCACCTGCCTGACCGAGCTGTCACAGGCCTGCTGGCGCTGCTACACCCACCCGGCCAGCGCCGCCGAGCAGCAGGGGCCCAACAGCATCGGATGGCACCGCCAGCGGGAACGCGACGCCTTCAGCACTGTCGTGCCGGCCCTGACCAGGCATCGTCGGCCGCTCAACGGCGCCCGATCGTCCACCCGGGTCGAGGAGATGGCCCACCGGGTCGCACGCAACCTGTACGCGCTCAAGGCACCCCCTTTAACGGCACGCATCACGACCGAGGTCATCTCCGAACTGGCCGCCATCGAGCAGGCCGAACTCGGCGATCTGCGGGCACGGGCCCAGCAGGCCGTCATCCTCAGCCGCGAGGACGCCTCACCGCTCCAGGTCGCCCAGGCGGACACCATCCTCCACCGGCATCCCTTCGGCGCCGAAGAACTGTTCACGCGGATCGAGCCGACAGCGGCCGCCATCGCCGCCGCTCACTGGCTCCATGCGGCGACCATCGCCACCGCCGACCAGATCCGCCTCCACCCGGCGCAGATCCTCACCGAGGTCGACCGCGTCAAAGCCCTCGCCCAGGACAGCCTCGCCGAAATCGTCGGCGCGATGACCGCGGGCTCCTCCCCCTGGCAGGCGGTCATGCCGATGATCCGCAACGCCCTGCACGTCGCCGAAGGCCACCTTCGTGGCGTCACCGAGGCGAAACACCGGATAACCCGGGCCGAAGACCTCATCGCCAGGGCTCACGACAACCATCCCGAACTCGGCATCAGCATGGAGTCGGTCTTGCTGCCCATGACTCCGATCAATCCCACCCGCCCGGCTCTCGACCTCCTCGAGAACCTCCTGTCGGGAATCCGCGGTTGCTGGGTGCTGTACACGCAATACGCGGACACCTTCAGCGGCAGGGAGGCGGATGGTGATCCGGCGCGACATCGCCACACCGAGGCGTTCCTCACCGAGGTGCGGCAGGCCGCGGCGGCTCGCCGCGAGCGTCTGCTGTAGCCGCTCTCGATAGGGTCGTGAGCTGACCTGCTATGACCGAGAGGCACACCAGATGGCTCCGAACATCGCGACCGCGCGCCGCGTCGACCTGCCCGAACTGCTCGAGTTCCTCCGCCTCAGGCACCACGGCCTGCTGTCCACCACCCGTACGGACGGGCGGCCGCAGTTGTCGCCGGTCAGCTGCGGGGTCGACGAGGGCGGCCGGATCGTGGTCTCCACATATCCCGACCGTGCCAAGGCACGCAACGCCCGACGGGACGACCGGGTGTCGATCTGCGTGTTGTCCGATGACTGGAACGGCCCGTACGTCCAGGTGGACGGGCACGCTGAGGTGCTCGACATGCCCGAGGCCGTGGACGCGCTCGTCGAGTACTACCGGTGCATCGCCGGCGAGCACCCGGACTGGGATGAATACCGCGCGGCCATGCGGCGTCAGGACAAGTCGCTGATCCGCATCCACATCGACCGCTGGGGCCCGATCGCGACCGGCGGTTTCCCCGCGCGCCTCGTGTCCGGGAACGGGGACTCGTAGACGCCGGCGTATGCGGGTGAGTGGACCATGCATGGACCGTCTCACCCACGGCGCATCACCATATGAACATGTTGATACTCGCTCTGGTCACACTCGCCCTGCACGCCGCCATCGCCGGCCTCTTCTACACCTTCTCCATGTCCGTGATGCCCGGCCTGAACGCCATCGCCCCCGCCCAGGCCGAGGAGGCGATGCGAAGCATCAATCAGAAGATCCTCAATCCGTGGCTCTACCTCCCGTTCCTCGGCGCGCCACTCGCGGCGCTGGCGGCCGGGTTACTGGGAGGCGCTCCGGCCGCGGCATGGTTCTTCGCCGCCGCCGCGGTGAACTTCGTCGGCTCGTTCCTCGTCACGGTGGCGATCAACGTGCCGATGAACAACGCGCTCAACGCCGGCACGATGTCGTGGAAGGACTATTCACCCAGGTGGACGGCCTGGAACACACTCCGTGCCGTGGCGTCCTTCATCAGCCTCGTCCTGGTCGGGATCGGCCTAACAACCGGCCTGTAGCGTACAAAACCGCCAAAATCTTGGCATTCAGGCGCATATTCGGCCAAACTAGCTCCCACATCTGATCTATTACCGGGAGACACTATGCGTGCACTGTTGGCTACTTCGCCGGGGCGGCTCGATCGGAGGGGGTTCTTCGCCCTGACGGGCGCCGCGGGACTGGCCACCCTGGGATTGACGGGTACGGCGGAGGCGGCGGCCGGCCGCTACTTCAACCGCCGCATCCCGGACGAGGCCCACGCGCGGATGGGCAAGATGGCGCCCTCCGGCATCACCTCGTTCTCGTTCACACCGTCCAACGGCTGGGTCATCGTGACGCAGAACGGCGGCTATTTCGCCCCTAACATCCCGGACGAGTGCTTCGCCAAGCTCAAGCAGCTGATCGCCGCCGGGACCAGGATCCACTGCGTCGCGTTCCCGCCCGGGGGCGGCAACAGTTGGGTGATCACCGGGGACAAGGCGTTCTACGCCCGCAACATCCCCGAGGAGTGCTACCAGAAGATCGTCGCGTACTACAAGGCCGGCCAGCAGGTCGTGCACGTCGCCTTCCCGCCCGCGGGCGGGAACCGCTGGGTCGTGGTCGGCACGAAGGGCTTCTTCGCCCGCAACATCGACGAGGAGTGCTACCGGAGGATGCTCACCATGTCGCGGAGCGGGCGCCGCGTGACCCGGGTCGCCTTCCCCTACACGGGCGGATGGGCGGTCGTCGCCGGGAACGCGTTCTACACCCGCAACATCGACAACGAGTGCTTCCAGCAGATGAAGAAGTTCGCCGCGGGCGGCCAGCCGATCCACAACGTGGCCTTCTCCCCGGTCCGCAACGGCTGGTCCCTGATCTCCCGCGGCTGACCCCACGGGCGGCGCCCGTCGCGGCCCGTGTCGTCAGGTCGCAGAGTGCGATCGGCGTGCTCCTGGTCCGGGCGTATAGAAACCACCAAATCCGACAAATGCGGACTAAGGGGATGCGCACCGGATAGGAGGACAGGAAGGTCTCCATCATCGTGCAGGAGGGATCATGACCGCGACCCAGACGCGAGCACGCGCCGACGGTAAGGCACCTAGGCGGCTCACGCTGGACCTGCCGATGCTCAGCGTCGAGGTCCGCCCGCCCGAAGTCCGGATGCCGCACATCGAGATGCCGCACATGTCGATGCCACACGTGTCGATGCCGCACATCGAGATGCCGCACATCAGCAGGAAGGAGCTCGGCCACTACGTGGACGTCGCCCGTACGTTCCTGCCTGCACCCGAGAAGATCGCCTACTACGGAGCGCTCGGCGCGCTGGCGGCCTTCGGGGTCGTCGAATGGCCGGTCGCGGCCGCCATCGGCGCCGGCACGGTCATCGCCCAGCGGCGGCGAGGCCTTCCGCCGCCGGCCCGCCCGCGCCAAGCCTCCACACCGGCCACCCAGCCGACGTCGGCCACAGAAGCCACAACGACCACACGGGGCACGACCGCAAAGGGCACGACTGCAAAGGGCACGACCGCAAAGGGTGCCACCGCAAAGGGCGCCACCGCAAAGGGCACGACCACACGGGGCACGACCTCTACGCGGGGCACGACCACGGCACGCGGGGCAGCCTCGACAGGCGGGACGACCTCGACACGCGGGACGACCGCCACACGGAGCCGGGCCGCCACCACCACGGGCGGCGACAAGAGCGCAGCGCCCCGCGGGCGCAAGTCCACGACGACGACCGGCGGCCGCAAGGCCACGTCGACTTCCACCGCCGGCAAACGGTGACGCCGCGCACGTGACGCGCCCGCGCCGTGATCGGTCTCCACGGCCCGGGCGCGCATCGGTCATCGACAGTTCACCGAATAGATATGTTGATCATACCCGTATGTACACCTTTCTCCCGAAATATGCCTTTAGAGGAAGTTTCGAACCCCCCGTGAGGTGGAGAGTTGTCCGAGTTCCTGGCCTCGCTGCTCGCCAAGGCCGCCCTGATGCTTCTCGAGGCTCTGATCATGCGTTTCGTCCAGAGCCTCGCCACCGCGATCATGAACCCGGCGGGCCTCCGGCTCGCCTAACCGAGCGCGCGTACCTCCAGCAGCCCGACCGAAGCCTGGCCGCTCTGCAGCACGACCCGGAGCCGGGTGGTGCTGACCGCGCTGAACATGACCGGGTTGTAGGTCCCGGCCGCGATCGGGTAGCCGCTCGGGTTGGCCACGTCCACGTACGCGCTGCCGTTCCAGTACTGGAGCTTCCACGACGCGGGCACGCGCACCCCGCCCCCGTCGTCGAAGAAGTAGACCTCCGCCGACTTGATCGTCTGCGTCGAGGACCAGGTCAGCTCGGCCCATTGGGTCCCGGTCTCGGGCCAGGTGCCCCAGCGCGGGCTGGGCACGGTGCCGTCGTTGATCGCCGCGACGCTCTCCCACGGCGAGGTGTACGAGGCCGAGGGCGTCGCGCTCGCGGCCAGGTTGACCGGCGTGGGGTCGCCGCCGCCGCCGAAGGCCAGGTCGTTGTCGCTGAAGATCGGGTGGGGCGGGTTGACGTCCGTCTCGCCGGCGCCGCCGTCGCAGCGGCGATCGGGGTTGAACATCAGGTACGTCCCTGAGCCGCAGGCCGTGGCCGGCTCGGCGTCGCCGCCGATGACCACGCTGCCGCTGAGGTTGGCCCCGCCCTGGACCAGGGCGCTGTTCTTGACCACGGCGTTGCCGCCGACCGTGGCGCCGCTGTTCACCCAGGCGAGGTCCTCAACACGGGCGTTGCCGCTGACCGTGCTGTTGCCGTACACGGCGGCACGCGGGCCGACGTAGGCGGTGGCGGCCACGTTGGCCCGGTTGTCCACCCAGCCGCCGCCGTTGGAGTGCCAGTGGCCGTTGCCCGGCGCGGGCGGCTTCACGTGGCCCGGCTCGAAGCCCCACGGCGTGGCGCCCTGCAGGCGGAACTGGTACGGGTAGCGGTAGTTCTTCGGGTAACCGTCGAGGAAGGCGTACTTGTGCACGGTCCCCGGCGCGCCGACGACCACGAGGTAGACGTCCCTCTCGCCCGGCTGAGTCTGGAAGGTCACCTCGCCGTTGGAGGAGTTGTGGACGGGGCCGTAGCGCGGGGTGCCGTTCCTGACCGCGACGAACCCGTACGACCAGCCCGACTGCGCGCCGGAGTTGACGTGACCGCGGAAGCGCATCCGGATGAGGGCGCCGTCGCTGCTCGGCACGAGACGGATCTTGTTGTAGCCGTAGTCGGACGGCGCGAGGGCGTCCGAGATGCGGAAGTGCCCGGCCGAGGCGTTGACCGCCTCCACGTTGACGCCGTTGTAGGCGGTGATGAACGGATAGAGGCTGTTGATGAACGGCATGAAGTCGGCCCGGTTGGAGTAGTCCCAGGTGACGTTGCGCTGGGCGTACTCGCCGAGGCGGCGGTTGAGCTCAGCCTGGTCGATGCCGGCGATGCGGCGGTAGGTCTCCAGCGGGTGCTCGGTGTTCCTGGCCTCGTTCCACATGCGGTTGAACATGGCCAGGCCGTCGCGGTCCTTGATGTACTGCGCGAGCATCCAGGCGCCGTAGTGGTGGCGGCTGCTGCTGTAGGCGAGGTTCTCCGTGCGGATGAACCTGGTGAGGTCGCCCGCGGCCGTCCTCGGGTAGACCTGCATGGCCATGAACTCGGCGCTCGCCTCCCAGAACGTCCCGGCGCTCGGGTGCGTGAACCCGTACCCGGACCGGCCGAGGAAGGTGTAGTTCTGGAACACGTGGGCCAGTTCGTGGGCCAGGCCCCAGGATCCGGGCTGGGCGGCCCCGGGGGCGATGTTGATGACCCCGACCCTGCCGTCGGTCGAGCCGCCCGTAGCCCAGGCGTCCAAGGGTGCGTTCGACCAGGTCCTCGTGATGATCACGATGATCTTGTGCTGGGCCAGGAGGCCGGTCTCCGGCGTGAACCGCATCGTGTTCACGTAGAAGCTGTAGAGGCTCTCCAACTGGCTGAGGATGTTGTCGGGGTCGAAGCGATACTGCGTGGGCGCGTTGCGCGGATCGGTGCCCGACCGGTCGCCCCACAGGAGGATGAAGTTGGCCGACTCCTTCGTACGCTCCTGCACCCACGGCACCTCGCCGGTGCTCTGCCAGCGGGACGGGATGTAGACCGTCTTGGCGAGGCCGGACGCGGGCGGCGGGGCCACGAATAAGGCGCCGAGGATCATGACTAGGGCGACGGTCGCCGCCCGCAATCGTCTCACTGCGAACCTCCTGAACTGTGAGAAGGCCAGGCCGTGGTTAGCGCTAACATCCCTGCGCCGCCCTGGCGGTATGTCACATATCGAAGCGGGTCCGAGTGTCGAGAGGTCCACAGGGGATGTCAAGAGCCGCGCGTGCCACCCGTCATGATCAGCTGCGTGAGCTGTGCGGGGCCGCCGAAGGCGGGAGTGAAAGTTACACACGCTTGATCCAAGAATTCGCCAGCTCATGTTCCGCACGAAGAGACGCGGTAATGACCTGTGATCGTGAAGAGGACTCTGCCGGGATGGTGGCTGGCCGTGGCCGGCATGGCGCTGACCTTCGGGTGCGCGGGCGACCTGGGCGGGTCCCAGCAGCAGACCTACAACCCGCCGCCGGTGAAGGTCAGGCCGAAGAAGAGCGTCGTCCCGCCGGAAGGCGGCGGCGACGTGCCCCACCCCACGTACGACGTGTGCTGGAAATGCCAGAGGGGGTTGGCGGAAGGCCGGGACGCGGAGGTGGCGAGTGTCATGGGAAAGGAGGCGGCGCAGGCCGCGGCCCTGCGCGGCGGGATGAGCATCCCCAGCAAGCGGGCGGTCGCGCTGGTGTGCTTGGGGACGGCCCAGGCGAACCTGGGGCAGCACGAAGAGGCGCTCAAGAGCCTCGAGGCGGCAGAGGACGTACAGGAACATCTTCCCGCCGTGGTGCGCCCGCAGCTGCTCGAGCTGCTCTACCACGCCGAGTTGGTCAGCGCCTCGGCCCTCGGTGATGACGCCAGGGCCGACCGGGCGCTCGACCGCCTCGGCGAGGTCACGGGGGACACGGACCGCTACGTCCAGGACAGGTGCGCGGTCGCGCCGGATCGTCAGGCCCTGCCGGAGTGCGGCGGATCCGAGTCCCCGTCCGTCGAGCCGCATACGTCGGCCACCCCGGACGGGACAGAGACCCGATCGCCCGAGGGGACCCCGGAGGTCGAACGGGAGTCGCCCGCCCCCGCTCCGGACGACGAGCCCGACACCGATGACGGCCCCGCATCGCCCATCGAGTCGTAGAGCCGCCGGATGGACACGCCCGCAAGCGCCGACGAGCCGGCGCTTGCCGATCAGAAACTCACCCGTGTGTGGAGCGTGCTCTCCCACATCGTGTCGCCGACCGCCTTCATCGCGGCACTCATGGTCTATTTCGGCGCGCTGCTCGCCAACAACACCTACCGCATGCTCGGCCTGGAACCGACCCTCTTGGGCCTGTCGTGGCAGGACTACATGCTGTACAGCGTCATCCTGGCCGAGCCGTTGGTGATCATGTTGCTGGTGGTGCTCGCCGCGCTCCCGGCCCACACGCTGCTGGTGCATTTCCTCGCCGGTCGCCGGAGGATCACCATGGGGGCGGCCGCGGTGCTGGCCGTGCTGGGAATCGCCGGCGTGGCGACGGGGGTGTCGCTGATGGCGAGTTGGCTGAAGCTGGGGGGCAGAGCACCGGTCGCCTCGATCTGCCTGGGCCTGGGGCTGTTCGCCCTGGGTTACGCCGTCTCGCTGCATACCACGGTGCACCCTTATCCCAGGGCCTCCCCCACCACCCGGATCGTCCAGCGGACGGTCTTCGTGGCCCTGCTGGCCCTCCTGCTGATGTGGTCGCTCGCCGAGCTCGCGCGGATACGCGCATCCGATTTCGTCCAGATGCTGCAGCAGTATCCAAGCCTGCTGCACGACGCCGTCGTCTACGCCCCGCGGCGGCTGCACCTGGAGGGCCCCGGCATCGTGGAGACCCCGCTCCCGGGGGAGAACTCGATGTTCCGCTACCGGTACTCCGGCCTGAGCCTGCTGATCCATACCGATGAGAAGTACTTCCTGCTTCCTGCGTGCTGGGCGACGATGGACCGGGTCCGGGCGATCTCCCTGCCGGCCGACGATTCGCTTCGTCTGGAGTTCTCCCAATACACCCCGCTGCCGGACTGCCCGCCCGTGCAGTAACGTGGGGGGCGGCGCCGTCCTGCGCCGGACCTTCTGACCGCGTGCCCACGCCACGCGGCACCTGCGAAGGCAGAGGGGATCGATGTCCTCGGGGCGAGACCTTCGATCGAGTCGGGTTTCTCTTCGGACGGCGGGTCGCGCAGCCGGAGCGTGGGTCCTTCGCGCGGGGCCGCCTCAGGAGCGATCATGACCGATCACCAGCATCTCAAGCGCCGGGTACGCGACCGCATGGCCAGGACCGGCGAGTCCTACACCACCGCCCACCGCCACGTCACCGCGCGTGCCGGGCGCCACCACCACGAGTCGGCGCTGCTGCGGCGCGTGCTGGGCGGCGGCTACTCCGAGGCCATGCTGCTGGGGCTCGGCGGCGGCATCGGGTTCATGTACTTCGTCTTCGAGTACGCCGGCCACGCCCCGATGCTGACGATCGTGGCCCAGGCACACCCCGAGCCGATGATCCCGCGAGCGCTGGGCCGGGCCGGCATCCCGTACGAGACCCGCCAGACCGGCTCCCCCAAGGTCGCCGAGCGTCACCTGCGGGCCGCACTCGACGCGGGCCGGCAACCGATCTGCCGGGTCGGCCGCTTCCAGCTGCCCTGGCGGCCGGACCTGCCGTTCCCCGACCCGGTCGACGTCGCGGTGACCGGCCTGGCCGGCGACATCGTGCACGTGTACGACGACGAGCCGGCCGAGCTGCCACTGGCCGGCTTCATGACGGCGTGGTCGGCGATCAAGAAGTCCAAACACCACCTCATCGAGGTGACCGGGCCCGCGACCGGGGAACCCGACGTGGCCGGCGCGATCAGGGACACCGTCGCCAAGCTGACCGGTCCCGTCCTGGGCAACAACTTCGACGCCAACTTCGGGCTGTCGGGCATGCGCAAGCTGGCCGCCCAGCTCGCCGACACCACCGGCAAGCAGGGCTGGACCCGCCGTTTCCCCGACCCCGGGCCGGCGCTCGACCGGCTGCGGGACTGCCTGGAGTCCGAGTACACGACGCCCGGCGCCACCCGCCCGCTGTACGCCGACTTCCTGACCGAGATCGGGCACGCCGACGCCGCGGCCGTCTACCGGGCGGCAGGCAGGCAGTGGTCCCGGATGGCCACGGCCCGCACGTCGTTCCCGGAGCTGGCCGAGCTCGTGGCGGAGGCCGTACGACTGGAAGAGGCGGGTGTGGAGGCCTTGCGACGGATCTAGGAGGGCAGGAGCTGTTCGGCCCAGATGCATTTGCCGTCGGCGGTGAAGCGGGTGCCCCAGCGCTGGGAGACGGCGGCGACGAGTTGGAGCCCGCGGCCGCCTTCGTCGGTGTCCGCGGCGTGGCGGATCCTGGGTATGGTCTGGCTGCCGTCGGAGACCTCGCACAGGAGGGTCGTGCCGCGCAGCAGGCGGAGCCGGATCGGGCCCTTGGCGTGGCGGATGACGTTGGCGACCAGCTCGCTGGCCACCAGTTCGGTGGTCGGCACCAGGTCCTCCAGGTGCCAGCCGGCCAGCTGTTCCTGTACGTGCTCGCGGGCTTCGCCGGCCGCGATCGGGTCGTGGGGCAACGCCCAGGTGGCGACGTTCTCGGGTGCCAGCCGGTGCGTATGCGCGAGGAGCAGGGCCGCGCCGTCACTGGCCGGTTGCTGGACGGGCCGCAGGGCGCTGGTGACGGTGTCGCACAGGCGGTCCAGGTCGGTGCGGGATCGGGGACGGGCGCCGGTCAGGAGCCCGGTGAACCGGGCCATGCCGTCGTCCATGCTCCGGGCGCCGGACTCGATCAGGTCGTCGGTGTACAGCACCAAAAGGGTGTGATCCGGCAGGCACAACTCGATCGTGGTGAAGGGCGGGTCCGCGCTGCCGAGCCGCGCATCGGGCGACTTGTCCAGGACCTGGACGGTGCCGTCGGGGTGGACCAGGGCGGGCGGGGGATGCCCCGCGTTGACGATGGCACAGTCGCCGCTGGCAGGGTCGTACACGGCGTACAGGCAGGTGACGTGGATCTGGTCGCCGAACTCTTTGGCCAGGTCGTTGAGGTGGGCGAGGAGCTCCTCGGGCGGCAGCTCGAGGCTCGCGAGGGTGCGCATGGCCGTGCGCAGGCGTCCGATGGTGGCGGCCTGGGGCACGCCGTGTCCTTTGACGTCGCCGATGACGAGGGCCACTCGCTCCGCGGACAGCGGGATGGTGTCGTACCAGCATCCGCCGAATTCCGGGCGGACGGCCGGGAGATAGCGGACCGCCGCGGTGATGCAGGGGAGCGACGGCAACTCGGGGAGCAGCAGGTGTTGCAGCTCCTCGGCACGCGCGTGCTCGGCGTCGTACAGGCAGGCCCGGGCCAGCGCCTGGGCGATCAGCCCGCTCAGGGCGGTGAGCAGCGTGCGTTCCTCGCCGGTGAACCGGTGCGGGAGGCCGAAGGAGATCACGCAGCAGCCCCCTGGCTGCCCGGGGACGACGAGCGGGAGCAGCACCCAGGCGTTCATGCCCGGGTCGGCCATCAGGATGTCGGCGCCCGGCCACTGCTCCCGGCCTTCGATGAAGGCCGGGACTCCGGTCTGGAGCACGTCGGTGACGACGGAACGTTCGCCGGCCGGACGCTGCTCGATCCAGTCGAGTACCGCGGGTGGATGTCCGGCGGCCCCGACGACGTACAGGCGGTCGTCTTCGAGCGTGACGATCAGCAGTCCGGTGGCGTCGAAGGGCGGCAGGACCCGCTCGGTGATGACGTGCACCACGTCCATGGCGCTCACCGCCTCGCCGAGGGCACGGGTCAGCTCCTGGGTCCAGGCGGCCCGCTCCGCGGTGGCCCGTTCGGCGGCGGCGCGCTCGGCGTCGCGGAGACGTTTCTCGGTGACGTCGGCGAAGTAGAACGTCAGGCCGTCCGGCACCGGCATCAGCCGTACGTGGTACCACCGCTGGTCGGTCGGCCACTGCACGTCGAAGCCGGCGGGCGCGCGGTCGGCGGCCGCCTGGAGTGCCCGTGCCCGCAACTCGGCGAGGTCGCCCGCGGGCAGGTCCCACAACACCCGTCCGGCGAGCTCGGTGGATCCCAGGAGGCGCTCGCCGTCGAGGTTGGCGAAGACGATCCGCCACTCACGGTCCACCGCCAGGAAGGCGTCGCTCATGTACTGCAGCGCGCGGCCGGCCGACTCCCTGGCGACCCGGCTCTCGGTCGTGTCCCAGACGGTGCCGAGCATGCGTACCGGCTCGCCGTGCTCGTCCAGGATCAGGCGGCCGCGCGCGTGCATCCAGCCGGTGGTGCCGTCGGGGCGGCGGACGCGGTACTCGATCTCGTACAGGCTCCTGGTGCGGACGGCCTCCTCTTTCGCGGCCATCACCCTGGGCAGGTCCTGCGGGTGGACGATGTTCACCCAGGTGTCGATGTTGTGCGGGCCGGTGGCGGGGTCGATGCCCAGCACCGTCAGCGCGGATTCGTCCCAGCACACGTCGCCGGTGCGGATGTCCCACTCCCAGGACCCGGCCTTGGCCGCCTTCAAAGCCTGCTGCAGGTACGAGCCGGCCTGCCACAAACGGGCCGTACCCATGCTGGGCTCCGGGGAGCCGAGTCGTTCGGACAGCCAGGAGGCCAGCGCCTGGAGGAAGGCCCGCCGGTCGCCGGGTGGTGCGGCGGGCCCGTCGGTCAGCACGGACAGGATGCCGAGTGACGCGTCGGAGGTGCCGCCCAGCGGAACCGCCGTCATCATCACGGTGTGCGCCGCGAGCGGGACCGGCAGGTAGGTCAGCACCCCGTCGTCCAGCGCGCGACAGATCGCGTACCGGAGATCACCGTGCGTCGCCAGGTCCGTCGGGGGCAGCCCGGAGGCGACCACCAGGCGCAGCTCGTGGCTGCCGGTGGGGCCGCGCCAATGCACCATGCCGCTCAGCGCGTGCAGGTCGGCGACCGCCTGGTCCAGCGCGTACTGCAGGACCTCGATGTCGCTGAGACCGGTGCACGCGGCCGCGAGTATGCGCAGCCGCTCCTCTTCCGACACGGCAGCGGAGGCTTCGTCTATCGCCATCCTTGCCCCCCGTGCGTGTGACAGATCGCGCCCATGGCACGTGCGAAACACCAGCCCCTGTCTCATGGTAGCGAACGGCTGTCAACTCCCAGGTGAGCGCACCTCCCGGCCGTGAATGCCCGTGGTCCGATCGCTAGACTGCGGATCATGGAAACCGGCAAACCGGACTTTCGTAGCGCTGGCCGGTACCTCTGGTGGTTGGTCCGCACCCAGCGTGGCCGGTGCGCCGCGGGCGCGGTGCTGGGGAGCACGTGGATGGTGGGGCTGACGTTGCCGCCGTACCTGCTGTCGCGTGCCATCGACGACGGGTTGACGCCCGGGCACCTGCCCACGCTGGCGGGGTGGGCGGCCGCGCTGTTAGCCGTCGGGGTGGTGAACGCCTGGCTGGCCATCATGCGGCATCGCACGATGACCCGGGTGCGGATGCATGGTGCCTTCCGCACCGTCGAGGCCGTGGTCTCACAGGCGACCCGGCTGGGCGCGGCGCTGTCGCGCAAGGCCACGGCGGGTGAGGTCGTCACGATCGGATTCACCGACGTCGTCGTGATCGCTCAGACGCTGACCATCACGGGGCCGGGCGTGGGCGCTGTTCTGGCGTACATCGTCGTGGCCGTGCTGTTGCTGACCGTCTCGCCGCTGCTCGCCGTGGTGGTGCTGGCCGGCGTACCGCTGCTCGTGCTGCTGGCCGGGCCGCTGTTCGGGCGGCTGCGCAAGGCCGAGACGACGTACCGGGCAGGGCAGGGCGCGCTCGCCGCCCGGTTCGTGGACATCGCCGGCGGACTGCGCGTGCTCAACGGCCTCGGCGGCAAGGACGTGTACGCCGAGCGCTACCGGCGTGGCTCCCAGGAGCTGCGGGCGGAGGGTTATCGAGTCGGCGCCGTGACGAGCTGGATCCAGGCGCTCGGCGTCGGCCTGCCGACCCTGTTCATCGGAGCCGTGACGTGGCTGGCGGCGCGGATGGCCGCCCAGGGGGACATCACGGTCGGCGAGCTGGTGGCGGTCTATGGGTACACCGCCGTGCTGGTGGTGCCGGTCTCGTTCTTCATCGAGGGCGGGTACGACGCCACCCGCGGCATCGTCGCGGCGCGCCGGGTCGTCCAGTTCCTTTCCTTGAAACCCGTTCCGCGTGGGGACGCCGACCCGCCGCCGGCGGCGGCGACCCTGCGTGATCCGGAGTCCGGGGTCGAGATCGCGCCAGGGAAGCTCACCGCGCTGGTCAGCACCCGGCCCGCGGATTCGGCTGCGGTGGTCGATCGGTTGGGCCGGTTCGCCGAGCCGGCCGCGACGTGGGGCGGGATCAGCCTCGACGAGATCGATCTGACCCAGGTGCGCGAGCGGATCCTGGTCGCCGACAACGAGGCGGACCTGTTCGCCGGCACGCTGCGGGACGTCGTCTCGGGCAAAGGCTCTCCCGATGACGAGGCCATCGAGCAGGCCCTGTACGCCGCCGTGGCGCAGGACATCGTGCGCGGGCTGCCGGACGGGCTCGGCTCGGCCATCGATCCGCAGGGCCGCAACCTGTCGGGTGGCCAGCGGCAGCGGGTGCGGCTGGCGCGGGCGCTGCTGGCCGATCCCGAGACGTTGCTGGCCGTCGAGCCCACGTCGGCGGTGGACGCGCACACGGAGGCGGCCGTCGCGGGCCGGCTGCGTGCCGCGCGATCGGGGCGTACCACGGTCGTCACCAGCACCTCGCCGCTCGTTCTTGACCAGGCGGACACCGTCCACTACCTGGTGGACGGCGTGGTCGTGGCGACCGGCGGCCATCAGGACCTCCTGGCCGGCGAGCCCGGCTACCGGCTCCTGGTGTCGCGTGAGACGGAGGCCTCATGAGGGGCCTGCCGGTGGCAGAGCCGTCCCGGGTGCGCCGCGCCGCGCTGCGGCTGATCCGGCGGGACGGCCGGGCCTTCGCCGCCATGATCGCCCTCAACGCGCTGGCCGCCGGGGCGGGCCTGGTCGGGCCGTGGTTCCTGGGCCGCATCGTCGACGCGGTCAAGACGGGTGGCGGGGTCGGGACGGTGGATCGGCTGGCGCTCGGCATCCTCGTCTTCGCGCTGGCCCAGCTCCTCCTAGCGCGATATGCCAGCTATGTCGGGCATCGGTTCGGGGAACGGACGCTCGCACGCGTACGGGAGGAGGTCGCCGACCGGGCGCTCGCCGTACCCGCCTCCGTGATCGAGCGGGCGGGCACCGGCGACCTGACCGCCCGCGGGACCGCTGACGTGGCGGCGGTCGGGACGATCGTGCGCGACGCCGGGCCCGACGTGCTGATCGCCGGGGTGCAGGCGCTGTTCATCGTGGGAGCGGTCTTCGTGCTCGACCCGTTGCTCGGCGGGATCGGGGTGGTGGGACTGCTGGGGATCTGGTTCGCCGTGCGGTGGTATCTGCGGCGGGCGCTGTCCGCGTACCTGGCTGAGGGGGAGGCCAACTCCGCCCTCGCGGAGCAGCTCGCGGCCACCGCGGCGGGGGCGCGGACGGTGGAGGCGCTGGGGCTGCAGGAGCGGCGGATCGCGGTCTGCCACGACGCCGTCCAGACGTGCCGGCGCACCCGGCTGCGGACGTTGTTCCTGCGTAGCGTGCTCTTTCCGATCGTGGACGTCTCGTACACCGTCCCGGTGGTGGGCGTGCTGCTGGCCGGGGCGGTACTGCACCAGCGCGGGCTGATGACCCTGGGCGCGGTGATCGCCGCGGCGCTGTATCTGCGGCAGCTCTCCCAGCCGCTGGACGTCATCCTGCTGCGGATCGAGCAGTTGCATAGCAGCGGCGCGTCCTTCGCCCGCGTCGAGGGACTCGGACTGGTGTCGTCACCCGGTCCCCGGGACGGCCGGGTGCCTGATGGCGATGTGATCGAGGTGGCGGGGGTGCGGTACGCGTACGAGGGCGGGGGCGATGTCCTGCACGGGGTCGACCTGGTGGTGCGGCCCGGGGAGCGGCTCGCGATCGTCGGGGCGTCGGGTGCCGGGAAGACGACGCTGGGGCGGCTGCTGGCGGGCATCGACGAGCCGCGCACCGGTTCGGTGACGGTGGGGCGGGTCCCGATCAGCCATCTGGACCCCTCGGAGCTGCGGCGGCGCATCGTGCTCGTCACCCAGGAGCACCACGTCTTTCTCGGGACCGTCCGGGACAACCTGCAGATCGCGGCCCCCTCTGCCGACGATGACGAGCTGCGGGCGGCGCTCGCCGCTGTGGGCGCCGCCGAGTGGGTCGACGGGTTGCCGGACGGGCTCGACACGGAAGTGGGGGCCGCGGGTCACCGGGTGGACGGGGCGCAGGCTCAGCAACTGGCTCTGGCTCGGGTGGTGCTGGCCGACCCGCACACCTTGGTGCTGGATGAGGCGACGGCGCTGTTGGATCCGCGGACGGCGCGGCATACGGAGCGGGCGCTGGCCGCCGTTCTGGACGGGCGGACAGTGATCGCCATCGCGCATCGGCTGCAGACGGCTCGTGATGCCGATCGGGTGGCTGTCATGGACGAGGGGCGGGT
>NZ_VCKY01000186.1 GCF_005889735.1 Nonomuraea turkmeniaca | reverse complement strand
GGTACGCCCGGCGCCCCCTGCCCGGCCCGCACCCACCGCGCCGCCGCCCAGGCCCGCCGCAGAGCCGCACCAGGCCAGGGCTCCGATGACTCCTGTTCCTGAGGCGGCTGTTCCTGAGGCGGCTGTTCCTGAGACGGCTGTTCCTGAGACGCCGGCCCCGGAGGCGACAACGTCCGCCGGCGAGCCCGTGCCTCGGTCCGAGGACGACGCGGGCGAAGGTGCCTACCAGCGCGAGGACGACGCGGTGACGGCGCAACACGCGGTCCCGCCGCACGAACCGCGTGCGTACCGCCCCCAGCCACTGACCGCCGTCGACTACACCGCCTACGGCGAGCCGTTCGCGCCCAAGGGCCCGTACCGGCCGCTGGATCCGGCCAGGCGGGCAGGCGGCTACTCGCCGTACGACCCCACCCTGTACGGCCGCCCGGTCCCGAGAAGGGAGCGAAGGCCGAAGTCGTTCATCGGCGCCATCACCATCCTGCTGGCAATCATCATTGGAGGGATCGTCGTGGCGGTCCAAGCCAGGTCGGCCGCCGGAGTGAGCCCGACCATCGTCGGTGGCGCGATGCTGATCACGATCGGCGCCGGCCTGCTGGTCGCGGCCTGGTGGGGCCGCGGGGCCGGGCTGGTGGCCGCCGGGACGGCGGTGGCGCTCATCGTGAGCGTGGGCCTGATGCTGGGCGTCCTGCCGCGGAACATCGGCCCGTCCGAGTGGGCCCCGACCACGCTCGCCGAGCTGAACGCCACCTACGACGTCGGCGTCGGCGACGGCCGGCTGGACCTGTCGGAGCTGGAGTTGCCCCCGGGCACGAGGGCGACCGTCAACGCCGCGGTGTCGGTCGGCGAGCTGGAGGTGATCGTGCCGCCGACGGTCAAGCTGGAGGTGCACGCCTCCAACAAGATCGGCGACATCACGGTCGACCAGTCGGTCAGAGGCGGCGTGGACATCCGGCTGGACAAGGTGCTGGAACCGGAGACCGAGCCCAAGGGCAAGGTCTCGACGATCGTGCTCAACCTGAGGGGCGGGCTCGGCGACATGGAGGTGCGACGTGCCGCGTGAGGTCGAGCGACCCCGCCAGCTCCACAGAACGGACTGGATGGCCCTGCTCAGCGGCGTGCTCTTCGTCGTTTTGGGTATTTTGGTGGTGACGCGCGCGATCACGGACTGGCTGGTCCTGAGCGGCGTCTTGGTGCTGGGATTGGCGCTCGCAGGGCTTGTCGCGATCATCGCACGGGCGGTCCGCGGTAAGTAACCCTTGACCGGCAGTAACACCGGCGTAGGTTCGGGTGTGTCCGCCTTTCCCCTGCTCCTGAGGGAGGACGTATGCCCCGAATCACCGTCACCGTCGACGGAGTCAAGTACGAGGAGGACGTCGAGCCGCGGCTCCTTCTCGTCCATCTACTACGAGAACGCCTGGGCAAGACCGGCACCCCTGTCGGCTGCGACACCAGCAACTGCGGCGCATGCACGGTCATGCTGGACGGCAAGAGCGTGAAGAGCTGCTCGGTCCTCGCCGTCCAGGCCGACGGCTGCGACGTCGTCACGATCGAGGGCCTGGGCGTCAACGGGTCGATGCACCCCATGCAGCAGGCCTTCCACGAAGAGCACGCGCTGCAGTGCGGCTACTGCACGCCCGGCATGGTCATGGCCGCGATAGACCTGCTCAGAGACGATCCCGACCCGTCGGAGGAGAGGATCAGGCACGGCCTGGAGGGCAACCTCTGCCGCTGCACCGGCTACTGCAACATCGTCCGTGCCGTGCGCAGGGGCGCGCAGGAGATGGGACGGGCGGTGACCATGCCGTGAGTGAGATGGACGCCGGCCTGGTGGCCGAGCAGATAGCGGAGAGCGATCAGATCAACGAGCCGGCGGGCGCACTCGAGGTGGGCCGGCCGCGTAAGCGCAAGGAGGATGCAAGGCTGCTGACGGGGCGCACGCAGTGGACGGACAACATCACGCGTCCGGGCGTCCTGCACGTGATGTTCCTGCGCAGCCCGATGGCACACGCCAGGATCACCCGGGTCGACGTGTCGGGGGCACGTGAGCTGCCCGGAGTGGTGGCGGCGTTCAGCGGCCAGGACTTCGCCGCCGAGCAGGGCAGCCTGCCGTGCGCCTGGCCGGTGAGCGAGGACGTGGTCATCCCCGATCACCCGCCCATGGCGGTGTCGGAGGTGCGGTACGTGGGCGAGGCCGTGGCCTGCGTGATCGCCACCGACCGCTACCGCGCGGCCGACGCGCTGGAGGCCATCGACGTCGAGTACGAGCAGTTGCCCGCGGTGCTCGACATGAACGAGGCGCTGACCGCGGAGAGCCCGAAGGTGCACGAGGCGGGTAACAAGGCGTTCAGCACCAAGATCACCTCGGGTGACCTGGAGGCCGCGTTCCGGGACGCGCCCATCGTCATCGACCGGACGTTCCGGCAGCAGCGGCTGATCCCGACGGCGATGGAGCCACGAGCGGTCATGGCCGACACGGACGGCGAGTCGTTCACGCTGTGGTCGTCCACGCAGATCCCGCACGTCCTGCGGGTCATGCTGGCGGTGGTCACCGGTATCCCGGAGCACAAGATCCGGGTGATCGCACCAGACGTGGGCGGCGGGTTCGGCTCGAAGCTGCAGGTCACCGCCGAGGAGGTGCTCTGCCTGCTGCTGGCGCGCAAGCTCGGCAAGCCGGTCAAGTGGACCGAGTCCCGCTCCGAGGGCAACCTGACCGTGCACCACGGCCGCGACCAGATCCAGCACATCCGGCTGGCCGCCGACGCCGACGGGCGCATCCGGGGGTTGCAGGTGGCCCTGCTGGCCGACATGGGCGCGTACCTGATGCTGGTCACGCCGGGCATCCCGCTGCTGGGCGCGTCGATGTTCAACGCGATCTACAAGATGGACGCCTACGAGTTCGCCTGCACCGGCGTGTTCACCACCAAGATGCCCACCGACGCCTACCGCGGCGCCGGCCGCCCCGAGGCGACGTTCGGCATCGAGCGGGTGATGGACGAGCTGGCCGCCGAACTGCGCATGGACCCGCTGGAGGTACGCAGGCGCAACTGGATCAAGCACGACGAGTTCCCGTACACCACGATCTCGGGGCTGACCTACGACTCCGGCAACTACGAGGCGGCGACGGACAAGGCGACCGCGCTGTTCGGCTACGACAAGCTGCGTGCCGAACAGGGCGACCGGCGGGACCGCGGCGACCCCGTGCAGCTGGGGATCGGCGTCAGCACGTACACCGAGATGTGCGGCCTGGCGCCGTCCAGGATGCTCGGCGAGGCCAACTACGGCGCCGGCGGCTGGGAGCACGCCTCGGTGCGCATGCTGCCCACGGGCAAGGTCGAGGTCATCACCGGCACCTCCCCGCACGGGCAGGGACACGTGACGTCGTGGAGCCAGATCGCGGCCGACGCGCTCGGCGTGCCGTTCGACGACGTCACGGTGTTGCACGGCGACACGGCGATCGCGCACAAGGGCATGGACACCTACGGCTCGCGCTCGCTGGTCATCGGCGGCATCGCGGTGCTGAAGGCGGCCGAGAAGGTCAAGGACAAGGCACGCAAGCTGGCCGCGCACATGCTGGAGTGCTCGCCGGACGATCTGGAGTTCGCGGCCGGGGCGTTCAAGGTGCGCGGCACGGACTCGCAGCGGACCATCCAGGAGCTGGCCTTCGCCGCGTTCACGGCGCACGACCTGCCCGAGGGTGTGGAGGCGCGGCTGGACTCCGACGCCACGTTCGACCCGGAGAACTACTCCTTCCCGCACGGCACCCACCTGTGCGCGGTGGAGGTGGACACCGAGACGGGCATGGTGAAGATCCGCTCGTACGTGGCGGTCGACGACATCGGCAAGGTGGTGAACCCGCTCATCGTCGAGGGCCAGGTGCACGGCGGCATCGCGCAGGGCATCGCGCAGGCGCTGTTCGAGGAGGCCGTGTACGACGCCGACGGCAACCTGCTGACCACGACGATGGCCGACTACCTGCTGCCGTCGGCGGCGGACCTGCCGACGTTCACGCTCGACCGGACGGAGTCGCCCGCGACCAGCAACCCCCTGGGGGTCAAGGGCGTCGGCGAGGCCGGAACGATCGCCTCGACCCCGGCCGTGGTGAACGCGATCGTGGACGCCCTGCGCCCGCACGGCATCCACGACGTGGAGATGCCGTGCACGCCGGAACGTGTCTGGCGGGCCCTCGAAGGACGGGCGCAGGAAGGAGCGCGGCGATGATCCCCGCACAGTTCGAGTACGTGCGCCCCGGCTCGCTCGCCGAGGCGTCGCAGGCGCTCGCGTCGGACGAGGACGCCAAGGTCCTGGCCGGCGGGCAGTCGCTGCTGCCGCTGCTGCGGCTGCGGCTGGCGTACCCGTCGACACTGGTCGACGTCGGCCGGCTGGACGAGCTGAAGGGCGTGCACGACCGCGGCGACCACGTGTTCATCGGCGCCATGGCCACGCACGACGAGGTCATGCGCTCCGACGTGGTCAACGCCGGCTGCCCGCTGGTGGCGCTGGCCGCCGCCCACGTGGCGGACCCGGCGATCAGGCACCGGGGCACGTTCGGCGGCTCGCTGGCGCACGCGGATCCGGCAGGCGACATGCCGGCCGTGGTGCTGGCCCTGGACGGTGTGTTCGTGGCCAGGTCGGCGCGGGGCGAGCGGGAGATCCCGGCCGCCGACTTCTTCGTCGACTACCTGGAGTCGTCGCTGGGGCCCGGCGAGATCCTGGCCGGGGTGAAGATCCCGAAGTTGGGCGAAGGCTGGGGCTTCCACTACGAGAAGTTCCACCGCACCGCACAAGCGTGGGCCATCGTCGGCGTGGCGGCGGCCGTCAAGCGCTCCAACGGCGCGATCGCCGAGGCCAGGATCGGGCTGACGAACATGGGCCCGACGCCCGTGCGCGCCCGCGCGACCGAGTCCGCCCTGCAGGGCATGGAGCTGGGCGACCAGATCCGGCAGGCGTGCGAGGAGGCGGCGGCGGACACTTCGCCGCCGTCGGATCTGCACGCCCAACCGGACTTCCGCCGGCACCTGGCCAGGGTCCTGACCCACCGCGCGGTACGCACGGCGGCAGGCACGCCCTGACGCCTGGGGGGTGCCTCTTCCAGGGGCGCCCCCGCCCGTCGTAGTGTCGCAACATCGGCAGAAGGAGCGGATCGATGGCGATGCGGTTCGAGCACGAGTTCACTGTTCCAGTCCCGATCGAGCAGGCCTGGGCCGTGCTGCTCGACGTAGAGCGGGTCGCGCCGTGCCTGCCCGGGGCGGCACTCGACATTTACGAGGGCGACGAGTTCACCGGCAGGCTGAAGGTCAAGGTCGGGCCGATCATGGTGACGTATCGGGGGTCGGCCAGGTTCGAGGACGTGGACAAGGACTCCTACTCGCTGGCCATCCAGGCGTCGGGCAAGGAGGCCCGGGGTTCGGGCACGGCTTCGGCCACGGTCAGGGCCCGCCTGGCGCCGCACGAGGACGCCACCGCGGTGACCGTGGAGACGACGTTCAACGTGACCGGGCGGCCCGCCCAGTTCGGGCGGGGCGTGATGGCCGAGGTGGGCGCGAAGCTCATCGACAAGTTCGCCGAGAACCTGGCCGCGCTGCTGTCCGAGCCCACCGTGGAGCCCGCCCCGCCACAGGCGGCGCAGGAGGAGGAGCGGCACCTGAGCGCCGTGCCCACCCCCGACGAGGACGTACGCCCCGCGGGCACGCTGCGGACGTCGCGTACGCCCGACGAGGAGGCGCTCGACCTGCTGGAGATCGCCGGGCAGCCGGTGCTGAAGCGGCTGGCGCCCGTCGCGGCCGCGATCGTGGGGCTGTTGGTCATCATCTGGGTGATTCGTCGGCTTATGCGCTGATTTTCGGCAAACACTCCATCAAGTCCGGACACTTCCCCCTGCCTGGGGGAAGTGCCATCCCCGCAGGCAGTTGGACCAGCGGGGGGACTTGGGGATGCCGGACTGCAGCGTTGTCGTGATCACGTATAACGACGCGGCCCGCCTGCCCAGGGCCGTGCGCTCTGTGCTCGGCCAGTCACTACGCGACCTCGAAGTGATCATCGCCGACGACGCCAGCACGGATGGCACGCCGGAGGTGGCGGCCCGGCTCGCCGCGCGGGATCCGCGGGTGCGTTACCTGCGCAGGGAGGTCAACAGCGGGGGCTGTGGGGCGCCGCGCAACGACGGGATCGACGCCGCGGCCGCGCCGTACGTCATGTTCCTCGACAGCGACGACGAGTTGCCCAGGCACGCGTGCAAGAGCCTGCTCACCGAGATCGAGCGGACCGGGGCGGACTTCGTGTCGGGGCAGATCTCACGGTTGTTCGAGTCGAGCGGGCAGCTGCGCCCGTACTATCCGTCGTTGTTCGCCCACCGGCGGGTGGTCGAGGGCATCCGCGAGGAGCCCGAGCTGTTCCTGGACAGTTTCAGCACGAACAAGCTCTACGACGTGGGCCGGCTGCGGGACAGGCTGCTGCGGTTCCCCGAGGACATCCACTACGAGGACCACGTCTTCGCCGCCGAGTTGTACGCGGTGTCACGCAGGTTCGCGATCGTGCCGTGGGTGGTCTACCACTGGCACCGTGCGGAGACGAACGGCTCGATCTCGCTGAGCATCGACGACATGGAGAACGTGCGGCAGCGGATCATCGCGGCCCGGCTGAGCGACGACATCCTGCGCGCACACGGGGCCGAGGACCTGGTGCCGTACCGGCAGCGCCGGTTCCTGCGGCAGGACCTGCGGGTCTATCTCCACCCGCTGCCGGCGCGGGACGTGGTGTGGGTCAAGGAGTTCGCCTCGATCGTGCGGCCGTATCTGGAGGAGATCCCGGCCGAGGTGGTGGCCGCGGCCGAGCCGCTCGAGCGGGTCTGCTGCCGGCTCATCCTCGACGACCGGATCGAGGACCTGCGGATCGCGGCAGGCTCGCTGACCGGGGCGCGGGCCGCGCCGCGGGCGGCCGTGCAGCTCGACGGGCGCACGTACTGGGGCACCACGGTCTCGCCCGGGCTGGACATCACCGAGCTGCGGATGGCCGAGTTGCCCTTCTCGGCCGCCCGGCTGCGGCACGAGGCGTCGGAGATCGCCTGCGAGGGCGAGCGGGTGCGGATGACCGTGCGGACGTACGACCCGTTCGGCGTGCTGCCGGTGGACTGGACGGCGTTCCTGCAGCTCGGCAGGTGCAAAGTCCCCATCGAGCCGGAGCCGTCAGGCGAGGGCGGGTACGTCAGCGAGGTCGTCTTCACGCCCTCCGGCAAGTGCGATCCGCGGATCGGCTTCACCAGGACCTCCGACGGGCATACCACGACCGACCGGATCATCGCCGACCCGCACACCCCGCCGATCGAGCTGCCGGGGTGCCGGGTGCTGGTCGAGGGTTATGCCGCGTACCTGTGCGTCCGGCCCGACCCAAGCCCGCGGTCGGTGTGGCGGCGGGTCAGGAAGGCGCTGACGAAGCGGCTCACCGCAGCGGGCGTCAAGCTGCGTGCGTACAAGCTGCTGATCAAGGTGCTGCCGCGGCGGCGGGACCTCGCGTTGTTCGAGTCCGACGTCGGCAGGAGTTGCAGCGGCAGCCCACGCGCCGTCTACGAGGAGCTGCGGCGGCGGAAGCTGCCGATCGAGGTGGTCTGGTCGGTGGCGAAGAACCGCCGGCACTTCCCCCGCGGCGTGCGGCTGGTGCGGCGAGGCAGCTGGCGTTACGTCTGGACGATGGCGCGGGCCGGGATCTGGGTGGACAGCCACGGGTTCCCGCTGGACTACCCGAAGCCGCGCGGCACCCGCTACCTGCAGACGTGGCACGGGCAGGGGATCAAGTCGATCGGCTTCGACGCACCCGACCTGCGAGCCGACTTCGACAAGCCGCGGGCTCAGTGGCGGGCGGCGGTGGCGCGGTGGGACGCGCTGGTGTCCCCCAGCGCGGAGTTCTCGCGGATCTTCGTGCCGTCGAACGGGTACGCGGGCAAGGTCTACCGGTACGGGACGCCCCGGTGTGACGCGCTGGTCAGGGGCGAGGCGGTCGGGGATGTGCGGGCGCAGCTGGAGATCCCGCGCGGGCGACGAATCCTGCTTTATGCGCCTACGTACCGCGATTGGGCTAAAGGGAGTGGCAAGTCCATCCGGGTCGACCTCGAGATGCTGGCCGAGGAACTGGCCGACGACTGGGTCCTGGTGCTGCGTACGCATCCTGTCGAGCGGTACGGCCCGCCCGAGCACCTCAAGCATTTCGTCCGGTCCGCCGGGTCCTATCCCGAGATCAACGACCTGATGCTGGCCTCGGACGTGCTGCTGACGGACTACTCGTCCGTGATGTGCGACTACGCGATCACCGGCAAACCCATGGTGTTCTTCATCGATGACTGGGACGAGTACCGGCTGTCGGAGCGCGGCGTCTACCACGACCTGCCCGCCATCGCGCCGGGGCCGTGCGTCACGATGACCGAGGACCTGGTGCGCGTGATCAGGCGGCTGCCCGAGGTGCACGCGGCCTTCGCCGAGCGGTACACGGCCTTCCGCCACCTGTGGTGCGCCGACGAGCGCGGGGACGCGGCCGCCCGGATCGTGGACGACTTCTTCGGAGCGGTCCGGTGAGCGTGGTCTTCGCCTGCATGGACGCCGACACCCTCGGCGGCATCCAGCAGGTCACGCACACGCTCGCCCAGGGACTCGCCGAGCGCGGCCACGAGGTGCACGTGCTCGGCCTGCAGCGGTCCCGATCACCGTTCACGTACGTGGACCGGCCGCTCTACCACCGCCACGTGATCGAGGCCGACCGGAGACTGCGCAAGCTGCTCGTCGCGATCGGGCCGGGGTACGCGATCATGACCTCGCCCTCGGTGGTGATCAAGCTGTCGGGGCTGCTGCCGGCCGGGTTCCGGCCGATCGGCCAGTACCACGGCTCGTACGACCACGCCCGTGGTTGCTGGCATCTCGGCTCGATCAGGAAGCACTACCCCAAGCTCGATCAGGCGGTCTTCCTGAGCGAGGACGACGCATGGCGTTTCTCGGAGCACGCGCTGCTGCCCAACACGTGGACGTTGCCGAACCCGCTGGCCGGCTGGCCGGAGCGCATGTCCACGCTCGACTCGCCCCGGGTGCTGGGCGTGGGCCGGCTGGAGGGCGTCAAGCGGTTCGACCGGCTGATCAGCGCGTTCGCCCGCTCGGGAGCGCCGTGGCCGTGGCAGCTGCATCTGATCGGCGACGGAGCCGAGCGGGAGCGGCTCCGCGCGCACGCGGCCAGGGAGGGCGTTGATGACCGCGTGGTCTTCAGGGGACTGCTGCCGGCCGCTCAGCTGCCCGCCGAGTATCTCAACGCCGCGATCCTCGGCCTGACCAGCGAGCACGAGGGCCTGCCGATCGTGTTGCTGGAGGCGGGCGCGCACGGGGTGCCGTCGGTGGCGTTCGACGTGTCGGGCGGCGTGCGTTCCGCGGGTCCGGTGCTGGTGCCGCCTGGGGACGTGGACACGTTCGCGGCCGAGTTGGCCCGGCTGGTGAGCTCGGTGGACGAGCGGCGGCGCCTCGGGGCCGCCGCCCGCGCACGGGCCGAGGCCTTCCGCCTCGACCACGTGCTGGACCGCTGGGAGCGGCTGTTCGCCCATATCAGGCGCTAGACGGCCAGCTCCGAGCGTTGCTGCGGGACCCCCGCGAGCGAGCGCTGACGCGAGGTCAGCATGGCGGCCACCGGGCTCGGCTCGCGGAGCCGGTTGAAGCGGTCACGCATGTGCTTGCGCATGCGGCTGGCCTTGCGCTTCTGCATCGTCTTCTGGCAGGCCGTGACGTGCTCCTTGGCCGGCTTGGGCGCGCCGGTCAGCTCGTAGCCCATGGACTCCAGGCGGTCGCCGAGCATGTGCTCGCACAGCGCGATCTCCCAGTCTTCCAGCCGGTTGGCCCAGCTGCCCACCCGGCTGCGGATGACCTCGCCGTGCGTGTTGCTGTGCCAGACCTTGTGCTGCGGCACCGCCACGCTGGCCGCCTCGCGCGGGGAGATCATCGCCGGCGAGAAGTCCTCCTCCAGGAAGTGGCAGAGCTTCTTCAGCTCGGTCGCGGGGTCGTCCGTGAGGTCCTCGTACCGCAGTTCGTAGTACGTGTCGTCGGACAGCGTGCGCCGCAGCCGGCCGCCCGCGTCGATGGCCTCGGCCCAGGTGGAGATGGCGTGGTGGGAGTCCAGCGTGTACCAGGGCATCTCCTTCAGCGAGGCAACGCAGTCGCGGCCGTCCCTGATCAGGTGGATGAACTGGGCGTCGGGGAACAGCCTCAGCAGCATGTCCACCTGCTTGACGTAGCTGGGCCGCTTGTCACCCCAGCGGCTCTTGTCGAACCTGTCGGCGTACATGCGGAAGGCCGTGCCGATCACCGACCCGAGCGAGCCCGGACCGGCCACCGACTGCCTGATGAACTCGTCCTTGTCGATCTTGAGCTCGCGGAACTTCGTGCTGCGATCGGTCGCGATCCACTGCGCCAGGGCGCGGCGGCGCTCGGTCACCCGAAGGTCGCCCCACTTGCGCCGGCGGTAGTAGGCGGGAACGAGGAAGCGGGTCTCCGGCGGCACCGCCATGCGCGGGTGCGAGTGCAGCATGAGCTGGAGCATCGTGGTGCCGGAGCGCGGACATCCGATGACGAAGACTGGCCGGTCGGACATTTCGTACTAACCCCCGAAAACTTAGACGAGAACGTGCTCTCGGCTCTCCTGAGAGGAGGCCACGCCGTGCCTGCGCGTGAAGAGCCACATCCGGTAGACAAGAACGACCTCGTTGGCGAGCAGCAGGACCCCGGCCGCCGCGGCGAGCGGGATCAGCGCCCACGCCCCCGCGAGGGGCGCGACCACGAACACCGCCGCGTGGAACTCGATGCCGCTGATCAGGTGCGAGCGGACTCGGCGCCGGGCCAGGAACCTGTTGAGCCGACGGGGAAAACTGCGGGGACGCGGCGTCCGCTCCAGCGGCATTCGCTCCAGCGGGTCCGGGTCCAGCGCCACCGGGTCCAGCGGGTCCGGGTCCAGCGTCAGCTGGTCCAGCGGCACTTGCTCCAGCGCCTCGGGGTCCTCGTCGAGCTCCGGCAGCTGCCGCTCTTCCCTGACGGCCTCGCGTACGCGCTTCATCTGCGGCGCGTTGACGTACCTGAACAGGTCCAGCACGGCCACCGCCGCGCCGAGGACCACGTAACGCACATCACCGGTCAGCGTGTACTGCCCGTACGCCAGCCCCCCGGCGCACAGGACCACCCTGACGCGGTCCCCCACGTAGTCGAGCCAGAGGCCGAAGGGCGTCCCCGTGCCCTTGAGCCTGGCTATTTTGCCGTCCACGCAGTCGATCATGAAGCTGAGATAGAAGACCACAGCGCCCGCTACGAGCTGGTTCGCCGCGAAACAGGCGGCGGACACCATGCCGAGTACCAGCGACAGCACGGTGAGCCCGTTCGGCGTCAGCCGGGTGTGGTTCGCGACGGGAAGGGCTGCCCGGCAGGCGACCGGGTCCACGAAATACACGGTCCACCAGGAGTCTCTCCGCTTGCGTGTCTCGTAGACGTCATCGAGCGAATAGGTCCTCATGGAGACCAGCATGAACACGACACGCGCTCCTGCGATTACTGTCTGGAACTACTGGGGAATGTCCATGCCGCTTCTTGACCAACCCGGCACCCCCGATGGCGTGAACCGCCACGTCGCGCGCGCCTCCGGGTCCCTGAACCAGTTCTTCAGCACCAGCCCGCGGATCTCCGCCCGTGCCAGCAGCCGCCAGCTCGGGCCGCCGCCGGCCAGCCGCTGCGGGTCGATGGTCACGACGATCCCGTGGCGTCCGGCACGCCGCACCTCCAACGGGATCTTGCGGCGGCCGTCGCTGAGCCACACGTCGATCCGGCCGATCCGGCGGTCGACGCGGTGGATCGTGACCTGCCCGCGCACCTGGAACCCGGCGCCGGTCCACACGCAGCTCTCGATCCTGGCGTGCAGTTTCAGCTCCTCGCGGGCGTCGAACACGGCGTCGGGGATCTTGAGGCGGCGGCTGCGGAAGAACGGGTAGTCGCCGTACCAGCCGGTGTTGCGCCAGCCGCGTGGCACCACGCGGGCGGCGTCCTCGCGGGCGCGCCGGAACGCGCGCACCTTTCGGAACTCGGCCACCAGGCCGCGGCCGATCAGGTGCAACTCCAGGCGGCGCAGCGACGGCGCGCTCTCCAGGACGTTCTGGCCCAGCTCGGCCACCCAGGAGCGGGCCAGGTCGAGCACCGGACCCGGCTCCTCGGCGGTCTCCAGCGCCTGGAACAGGAAGACGATGTCCTTCTCCAGCACCAGCGCGTCGAAGCCGTCGAGCAACTCGGGCGCCCGCTCGTCGAGGAAGGCGCGCACCGCGCGGATGGCGGTCAGCCGCTGATGCAGGTTGGGCAGCTCGGCTCGGCGCTGCGTGATCGAGGTCTCCCCCTCCTCGCGTCTGCGCCAGTGGTAGACGACGTCGCCCAGCATGTCCACGCTGGTGGCCAGCACGTGCGCCTGCATGGCGACCGGCACGTCCTCGTACATGCCCGCGGCGAACTCCAGCCCGGCGCGCTCCCAGAAGTCGCGCCGGTAGACCTTGTTCCAGATCGTGCGGTCCCTGACGAGCACCTGTTTGTCGGTGATGTGGGTGCAGAGCACCGGCCGCCTGAACACCTTCTCGTGCAGGATGGACTCCTCCAGCACGCCGTCGACCAGCCGCCCCACCGCCCCGCACGCGAGGTCGGAGCCGGTCTCGGCCAGCTTGGCGACGAGCCGCTCGTACGCCTCGGGCGGCACGACGTCGTCGGCGTCGGCGAAGGCCAGGTACGTGCCCCGGGCCTGCTTGATCCCCATGTTGCGGGCCGGCCCCGGCCCCTGGTTACGCTGCTCGATCACGGCGAAACGGCGGTCACTGGCGACGAAGTCGTCGACGATGCGCCTGCTGCCGTCACAGGATCCGTCGTCGACCAGGATGACCTCGATGTCGTCCAGCGTCTGGACGGCCAGCGACTTCAGGCACTCGGTGAGGTACGGCTCCACGTTGTAGAACGGGACGACGACGCTCAGGAGGGGGATCATACCGATTTGCTCCTTGGGCCCTCGAGATGGGATCGAGGGCAGCATGCCTTGGAGTCCACGCCCAAGACCTGAGCCTGATGAGCTCTTTACCCCGACCCACAATCCGCTACGTTGTGCAAGAGAAGTATCACGCTTAGTAGGGGGCGGGATGCTGAGAGGCGTCCGGGACGACGATCTGCCGGTCACGCGGCGCTGGCGCAACCACCCGCGGGTGCGGGCCGCCAGCTTCACCACGCACGAGATCGGGGCGGACGAGCATGCCCGCTGGTGGGCCGCGGTCCGCGCCGATCCGGCGAAACACGTGCTGGTCTACGACCACGAGGGGACCGCCGCCGGCGTGGTGACGTACGCGGGGCTGTCGACTGCGAGCGCCTGCTGGGGCTTCTACCTGGACTTCGACGGCCTCGAACGGTCGGGGGCGCTGCTGCGGGCGTGGATCGGCCTGGAGCGGGCGGCCATCGACCACGCCTTCGGGCCGCTCGGGCTGACGACGCTGCGCGGATCCGTGCTGGCCGACAACGAGCCGGTCAGGCTGCTGCACAAACGGTTCGGGTTCGTCGAGGTCGGGACGTACCGGCGGGACGTGGACGGGGTCGCGCGGGACGTCGTGGCCATCGAGCTGAGGAAGGAAGAGTCATGATCTCCATCGCGGGGCGGCCGATCGGGCCCGGGCATCCGCCGTTCGTCGTGGCCGAGCTGTCGGGCAACCACAACGGGAGCCTGGAGCGGGCGCTGGCCATCGTGGACGCGGTGGCGGCGGCCGGGGCGCACGCCCTGAAGTTGCAGACGTACCGGCCGGACACGCTCACCGTCGACGCCGGCGGGCCGGCGTTCCGCGTCGGGGACGGACACGCGTTGTGGGGCGGAGAGACGCTCTACCGGCTCTTCGAGCGTGCCCACACACCGTGGGAGTGGCACGAGCCGCTCTTCGAGCGGGCGCGCTCGCACGGGCTCATCGCTTTCTCCTCGCCCTTCGACCCGACGGCCGTCGAGCTGCTGGAGAAGCTCGACGTGCCGGCCTACAAGATCGCCTCCTCGGAGATCGTGGATCTGCCGCTGATCCGGCTGGCGGCCGGCACCGGCAAGCCGTTGATCATCTCCACGGGGATGGCGTCGACCGGCGAGATCCACGCCGCCGTGGCCGCCGCCAGGGAAGCAGGGTGCACGCAGCTCGCGGTGCTGGCGTGCACGGCCTCCTACCCGGCCGCGCCTGCCGAGAGCAACCTCCGGGCGCTGCCGCTGCTGGCGGCGCTCACGGGGGAGGTGGTGGGCGTCTCGGACCACACCCCAGGCATCGGGGTCCCGCTGGCCGCGGTGGCACTGGGGGCCTGCCTGATCGAGAAGCACGTGACCGCCTCGCGCGCCGACGGCGGGGTGGACGCGGCCTTCTCGCTGGAGCCCGGTGAGCTGGCGGCGCTGGTGACGGAGAGCGAGCGGGCGTGGGAGGCGCTGGGGAGCGCGGTGATCGGGCCGCGGGCCTCCGAACGTGAGGGGCTGCGGTTCCGGCGGTCGTTGTACGTGGTGCGCGATGTGCGGGCCGGTGAGCCGGTCAGCGCGGAGAACGTACGGTCGATCCGGCCGGCCGGAGGGCTGCCTCCGGACGCGGCGCGGGACGTGATGGGGCGGCGCTTCGTCCGGGACGTCCCGATGGGCACGCCGCTGAGCTGGGACCTGATCTAGAGCAGTTGCAGCAGGGCGTCGCCGACACGTTCCCGGCCCCTGCCGTCCACCAGGCCGCGGCCCCGCCGTCCGTGCTCCTCGCGGGCGGCGGGGTCGGCGAGCAGGCGGGCCAGTGTGCCGACGGCCCGCGCGTCAGGCGTGTTGCCGAGCCCGGCCGCGACCCCCCTGCCCACCAGCTCCTCGTATCCGATGAGCTGGTTGCCGGCCACCCAGGTCAGCGCCGCGGGCACGCCGAGGTGGAGCAGCTCCCATATCGCCGAGCCCGCCGCGGTGACCACGAGGTCGGCCGTGGCCATGAGCTCGGGCAGCCGGTCCGTCGGCGGGATCACGGTGATCGCGTCACCCGCCGCGAACGGCTCCGGGCTGACCACCGTGCCCTCGAACGGCACCCCGGTAGCCAGAAGCGCCTCCGCCCACGCGGAGGCCACGCCCGCGCTGTCGGTGCCGCCGAAGAAGCACAACACCCTGGGCACCGCGCCGGCGCGCCGGAGCTCGCGCGGCGCCCGCGTGCACCGGAGCACGCTGTCCCGCAGCAGCACGTAGCGCGCCCCGGCCAGCCGCCGGCCGGCGGGGAAGGGGCGGCGTTCGGCGCCGAGGTTCTGGTCCAGGTAGAGGTCGGCCGCCTGACCCAGCGGGTCGCCGTCGACGATCGCGAGCACCGCCAGGCCGGCGTTCCTGAGCGCCGTCCCCGTACCCTCCGGCAGGTCGTAGGAGTCGAGCACCACCGCGCCCAGCCGGAGCTCGCGGGCCAGCACGGCCAGCCGTGCCGGCGCCCGCGGGGCTTCCAGCAGCGGCAGCCCGCGGTCACGCAACTGCGCCCGTGCCCACTCGGATCCGTCCACCGCACCGAGAAAGACGACGTCCACCCCTCGCGCGCGCAGCTCCTCGGCCAGTGCCACGCAGCGCACGAGGTGCCCGACACCGCGCCCGACCCCGGCGTCGCAGCGAAAGCCGACCCGACCGGTCACGCGTCCTGGAGCGCCTTCTGCTTGACGTGGGCGTTGAGTCCGCACACCTCCGGATGGTCGCGCAGCCAGCTCACCAGCGTCCCGATCGGTACGCATGCGTCGCCCAGCTCACCCACCACCCGCGAGATGAGCCGCCAGTCGTCCTCGGTGTCGAGCGTGACCCGCAGATCGTCGGCGACGGGCTGGTAGGCGAGCCCGAGCAGCCGCGTGTCCCCGGGCTGCTCGTAGACGTAGGAAGTCACGTGCACGCGGTGGTATTCGGTGGCCTCCCGGTCGGCCCGCTCCAGCGCCTCCCGGCTGACGATCTCCACGTCGAGCCCGCGCGGCAGCGTACGCGCCAGGCTCGTGCTCAGGTAGCCGAGCCCGGGCACGGCCTGGTAGACGAGTGCGGCCTCCCTGATCACCTGGGGGTCGAGCAGCGGGCAGTCCGCCGTGAACCGCATCACGGCCTCCCCCTCCCGCTCCTCCAGCGCCTGCGTGAACCGCGTGAGCACATCGTCCACCGGTCCCCGGTGCCAGTCCACGCCGAGGCGGCAGCACTCGGCGACGATCACGTCGTCGACGTCCTCGGTCGTGGTGGCGACCACGAGGTCGTCCACCACGTGCGATTCACGTGCGGCGCGAACCACCCACCCCAGCACCGAACGGCCGCCGCCTCCCAACTGCCGCAGCACCTTGCCCGGCAACCGTGTAGAGCCCATACGAGCCTGAATGATCCCGACAATACGCACAGCAGCCCCATTCCCCCGTGTGACAGTGCGTCATTGACCGATCGCGCTATGCTACCGCCGAGCATGACGGCAACAGCGCGTAAGCGCGATTTCGGGGGACACGTGAGCATTCTCAGCGGATCGTCGATTCTGATCACCGGTGGGACGGGGTCCTTCGGCAAGGCCTTCATCCGCCACGCGCTCGATTCGCTCGGGGTGCGCCGCCTGGTCGTCTTCTCCCGCGACGAGCTCAAGCAGTACGAAACCAGGCAGCTCTTCGGCGACGACGAGCGGCTGCGCTGGTTCATCGGCGACGTCAGGGACCGCGACCGGCTGACCCGCGCCATGCACGGCGTCGACCACGTCGTCCACGCGGCGGCGCTCAAGCAGGTGGACACGGCGGAGTACAACCCGTTCGAGTACGTCCGCACCAATGTCGCCGGTTCACAGAACGTGGTCGAGGCCGCCATCGACTGCGGCGTGCGCAAGGTGGTCGCGCTCTCCACCGACAAGGCGTCCAGCCCGATCAACCTGTACGGCGCCACAAAGCTGGTCGCGGACAAGTTGTTCGTGTCGGCCAACCACTACGCCGCCGCGCACGAGACCCGCTTCGCCGTGGTCCGCTACGGCAACGTCGTGGGCAGCAGGGGCTCGGTGGTGCCGCTGTTCCTGCGCCTGGCCGAGCAGGGCAGCAGCCTGCCGATCACCGACAAGCGCATGACCAGGTTCTGGATCACGCTCGACCAGGCCGTCAGGTTCGTGGTGGACTCGTTCGACCTGATGCGGGGCGGCGAGCTCTACGTGCCGCGCATCCCCAGCATGCGCATCACCGACCTGGCCGAGGCGCTGGCGCCGGACAGCCCGATCTACGAGGTCGGCATCCGTCCCGGCGAGAAGCTGCACGAGGAGATGATCGGCCCGGACGACGGCCGCAGGACGCTGCGGCTCGCCGACCGCTTCGTCGTCCAGCCCACGATCGCGACCTGGGGCTATGAGCCCCCGCAGGCCGGCGAGATGTTGCCGGAGGGCTTCTCCTACCGCTCGGACACCAACGACGAGTGGTTGTCGGTGGACGATCTGCGCACGATGGTGGCCGGTTGATGCTCCCCTACGGGCGGCAGTCGATCACGGAGTCCGACGTCGAGGCGGTGGCCGGGGTGCTGCGCGGCGACTGGCTGACCACCGGTCCCGCGGTGGCCGCGTTCGAGGCGGAGCTGGCCCGCTGGACGGGCGGCGTGCCGTGCGTGTCGGTCACGTCGGGCACGGCCGCGCTGCACGTCGCCTACGTGGCGGCGGAGGTGCGGGCGGGTGACGAGGTCATCACGTCGCCGTTGACGTTCGTGGCCACGGCCGCCACGGCGGCGCTGCTCGGGGCGCGAGTGCTCTTCGCCGACGTGCAGCCCGACACCGGCAACCTCGATCCGGACGCCGTGGCCTCGCTGGCCGGCCGCCGGACGCGGGCGGTGACGGCGGTGGACTACGCGGGCCATCCCGCCGACTACGACGAGCTGCGGGCGGTCGCCGACCAGGTGGGCGCGACGCTGGTGGGGGACGCGGCGCACTCGATCGGAGCGGCGTACAAGGAGCGGCCCGTGGGGTCGCTGGCGGACCTGACGACGTTCTCGTTCTTCCCCACCAAGACCGTGACGACCGCAGAAGGCGGCGCGGTCGCGGCGGCCGGCCCCGAGCAGCACGCGCGGGCGGCCCGCTTCAGGAACCACGGCCTGGTCAGGGACCCGGCCGAGCAACGGGAGCCGGACGTGGGCGGCTGGCACCAGGAGGTGCACGAGTTCGGGCTCAACTACCGGCTGCCCGACGTGTTGTGCGCGCTCGGCATCAGCCAGCTGCGGCGGCTGGCCCGCTTCCGCGAGCGGCGGTGCGAGCTGGTCGCCCGCTACAACCTGCTGCTGCGCGACGTACCAGGGCTGACGCTGCCCGCCCAGCGGGCCTACGTCTCCCCGAGCTGGCACCTCTATCCGGTACGCGTCCGCGACGGGCGGCGGCGCGAGGTCTACGACCGGATGCGGGCGGCCGGCATCGGCGTGCAGGTCAACTACGTCCCGGCGTACTGGCATCCGGTGTTCGAGGACCTCGGCTACCGGCGTGGCCTCTGCCCGCGTGCCGAGGCCTACTACGCCGAGGAGTTGTCGCTGCCGCTCTTCCCCGACCTCACCGACGCCCAGCAGGACCGGGTCGTGGAGACGCTGGCGAAGATCCTGGCCTAACGTTCGGCGAGCAGCAGGCAGCCGTCCTCGCCCCGGTCGACCAGGAAACGCCGCTCCTCGACGGTCGCGACGGGACGCTGGCGGGTCCTCACCAGCGGGAGCAGCGCCTTTCCCTGGTCGATGACGACCTCCCAGCACGACTCGTCGCCGACGCGTTCGTCGACGTCGGCCAGCGGCACCCGGGCGTGGAAGTCCCGTCCGGCCAGCGTCACCGGGAAGTACATCTCCTCGCCGTCGCTCCTGCGTCTCAACCGCAGGACCGGCTCCCCGTCGCCGGCGTCGGACATCTCCCCCGAGAACACCAGATCGCCGCCGTCCACCCGGCACTCCCCGATGATGGCCTCCGCCTTACGCAGCCGCAGGCCCCAGGAGCCCTTGACGCTGCGTACCGGCACGAGCCACACGCCCGACCTGCGGCGCGGCGCCGGTATCTCGGGCGGCAGCCAGCGCGGCCCGCCCACCCTGCCGTCGAGCCGCAGCCCGTGTCCCTTGAGGTCGATCCGCAGGTCCCAGAGGCCACGCCTGGCGAGCTGGGCAGATGTCAACGCGGCCGGGTCGAAGGCGAACGTGAACGGGAACACGTGCTGGGGCAGCGTGTCGCCGTCCTCGTCCGCCACGCTCTTCCATACCGGCGCGGAGCCCTGCTCGGACAGCTGCACGATCTCACCGGTCAGGCGTTCCTCCAGCCGGACCCGTACGCGGACCCGGCCCATCGCGCCGACGTCGAAGCTGCCGACGCCCGCCCAGCCGGCGCCGACCAGCCGGCCGTCCCGCCACTCGAGCTCCACCAGCCTGGCCGACAGGTCCAGCTCGGCCGACACGTCCGACAGCCGTCCCGGCAACCACGGGTGGCGGCCGTACCAACGCCTGCGCATGAACCCGGCCGGGCGCAGGCGGGGCCGCAACCGGCCGTCGCGGACCTGGGCGTGCACGTCGGCCAGCTCGGCCAGGCGGCGCTCGTGCAGCAGGTGGGCCTGGAGCCGGTGCGCGAACGGCACGCTCCGCCACCCTTCACGTGACACGCCGTCGAGATAGCGGACGATCAGGTCGACCAGCGCTGGATCCGCCGACGTGCCCATGGCGGCAACGGCCTCCACCGCGACGCTCATGTCGATGTCCATCGTGTCGCGGTCGAAGTCGGGCTTGAGTCGCGGGGCCCTCCGGGCGAGCAGGTCGGCGGTCTCCAGCACCGACAGGAAGCGGTCGCGCAGGTTGCCCGGCTCCAGGCTGCGCTGGGTGATCGAGGAACCCGGCTCGTCACGCTGCCGCCAGTGGTAAACGACCCTGGACAGCACGTCCACCGAGCGCGCGCCGACGTGGGCGGCCATGGCGACGGGCTGGTCCTCGTACATGCGCTCGGGGAAACTCAGGCCGAGCTCGTCCCAGAAGGAGCGGCGGTAGACCTTGTTCCAGAGCATGCGGTCGCGGATCAGCAGCGGGTGACGGGTGATGTGGGTGCCCTTGACAGGCTTGGCGAACGCCTCCCGGTGTGCCCACGACCGGACCAGGAGGTTCCTGTAGAGGCGCATGACGTTCCCGCAGGCCAGGTCGGAGCCCGAGGCTTCGAGCGAGGACACCAGGCGACCGAACGCGTCCGGGGGCACCGTGTCGTCGCCGTCCACGAACGCCAGGTAGCGGCCGGTCGCCTGGCGCAGGCCGACGTTGCGGGCGCGCCCGACGCCCTGGTTGTCCTGTCTGATGAGGTGGATGCGGGGGTCACCGGCCTGCCTGTCCCTGACGACGGCCGGGCCGCCGTCGTCGCTGCCGTCGTCGACGCAGATCACCTCCAGATCCTTCATGGTCTGGGCGGCGATGGAGTCCAGGCAGGGGCCGATGTACTTCTCGACGTTGCAGAACGGGACGATCACCGAAAGATCCGGCACATGTCCTCCTCTTCGTCTCTTCGTCAACCTCTTCGTCAGTCGCTTCGCCGGCCTCTTCGTCAGCCTCTTCGTCAGTCGCTTCGCCGGCCTCTTCGTCAGCCTCTTCGTCAGCCGGACAACAAGCGGAAGACCTTGCGGGCGACCCGGCGCGGGCGGGCCAGGCGGCGCGAGAGCCGGTAGCCGAGCGTTCTGCGGTAGGCGGTCGCCTTGCGCTGCGTCCTGCGGAGCTTCGACCTGGCCCTGACCAGCTCGCGCTCCCGATAGGACAACTTGGTCTCCAGACGGGCGACGCGCGCCAGGGCGGCGGTGAGCTGGTCGGCCAGACGGTCGCGAGAGCTCAGCAGGTCGCGGTACGTCGGCGCCTGCTCAGCGAGCTCGGCCGGCTGGCCCAGCTCCGCGTCGAGCTTGCGGGCCCGGTCGAGGTCGCCCTGATCGCAAGGCCGACCGGCCATGCCGCACAGGGTCAGCGTCAGCTGGTCCGCCTCGAGCGGCCACGGCCACGGGTGGTGGTGGCCGGCCGCCAGCAGCCTGACCGCGAACCGCCACAGGATCCTGCACAGGACGACGCGGGGCTCCGGGG
>NZ_VCKY01000185.1 GCF_005889735.1 Nonomuraea turkmeniaca | reverse complement strand
GCCCTGCTCGGCCCGGAGGTAAGCCGAGTGGGCGGGCCGGCGGGTGGGTCCGCCGGGGCGGCATGTCCGGACGGGTGAAGCCGCCGGATGACATGGCCTGGCGGCAGGTCAGCCGGGAGGCATGTCGGAGCGGGGCGGACCCGAGGTCGGCGGCATGTCCGAGCGCGGCGTGCCCGACGTCGGCGGCATGTCCGGCCGGGACGGAGCCCCAGGAGTGGTGCGGATGGGCGCCGTCTCCTCGGTCATCGCCGCGGCGTCCTGGCGCCCGCGCTGGTACGCCTCCGCGTGCGCCCTGGCCTGCGGCGCCTCCTGCTCGATCCGGCCCAGCCAGCGCTCCCAGCGCTGCTGCATCGGCCGGACGAGGCCGCCGCCGACGCCGATGGCCGCGATCGCCCCGACGGTGGCGAGCACGGTGATCAGCACCGGAGTCGTGACCGTGGTGGCCACGCCGATCTGGTTGAGCGCCGCGATGATGCCCAGCGCCCAGATGAACACCGCTGCGGCGGTCGCCAGCCAGCGGCCGTACGACAGCCCGCCGAGCATCCCGCTCAGGATGTCGCTGACACCCTTGGCGATGGCCCCGGCGACCACGATGATCACGATGGCGACGAGTGCCCTGGGCAGCCACGCCACCACGCCGGTCAGCAGCGCCGAGATCGGGTTCGGCCCGAAGACGCTGAACGCTATCTGCAGGGTGATCAGGATGATCGCGTAGAAGACGATCCTCGCCAGCAGGCTGCTGGCGTCGTACTTGCTGCGCTCCAGCCAGCGGCGCACACCGCTGCGCTCCACCGCCCGGTCGAATCCGACCCGTTCCAGGATCTTGTCGACGACCTTCTCCAGCGCCTTGGCCACGATCCACCCGATGACGAGAATCACCAGGAACGCGACCAGCCTGGGAACGAACGTCGCTATTTGCCGCCAGGCTTCCGTAAGGCCCTGGCCTATGTTGATGTCCACGGTTTCCTCCTCCGAGGAGTCAATGCCACGGCGCTACCCGTACCGAAACGGTGTATGCACGCAGCGACACCAAAACTTCGCGCTGGGCGACATTTCGCCGCGCTCTGGCACGCAGGTCGCAAAGGCCATGCAATGGCGGGCGGCACGGGCCGCCTTCGGGCCGTGCGGGCGCTTCGCTAGGGTGATCCTCCGTGCACCGTAGCCGGGTCCATGCCCTCCTCATCGACACACCCGCGCCCGAGGCAAGCCGGGCGGCGGCCTTCTGGGCGGCGGCGCTCGGGGCCACCGCCCGCCCCGTCCAGGGCGAGGGGCAGTTCATCTCGCTGCACCAGGCCATCCCCGGCCTCGTCACGGCCGTCCAGGCGGTCGACGACGCGCCCCGCTTCCACCTCGACATCGAGACCGACGACGTGGAGGCCGAGACGGCGCGCCTGCTGGCACTCGGCGCGACCCAGGTTTCGCGGTGGCTGGAGTGCCGCGTCCTGCGCGCCCCCGGCGGTCACCTGCTGTGCGTGTTGCCCGTGGCGGGCGACAGAGCGGCCTTCGAGGCCGAGGCCAACACCTGGCCGTGAGATCAGGCGTCGCCCCGCGCGGCCTTGAGGTGCGCGGCCGCGGCCTGCTCGAGGTGGAGGAGGTCGGATGCGACGGTGGCGAATTGCGCGAAACAGCGTGTAGCCGCCGCCCGTGGCGGCCTTTCCACTGTCACACGAACTGGCGCTCGGCTGGAGCCGGTGATTCGGCTGTTTCATGTGGTCATCGGGGTGCGGTGGCGTGGCACTCAACGACGAGGGCGTGCGCCGGGCCGCCGGAACGTGTTCTGGCTTTCCTGGACCCGGTCCCTGGTAGGGGCTGATGTCGGGTCGTCGCACGGGCCGCCGGCGTGGCCCGCCCCACCGTCTTCGCCGCCTTCGGCTCCAAGGCCGCCCTGCTCAAACAGGTGGTCGACCAGGCGCTGGCCGGCGACGACGAGCCCGTCCCGGTGGCTCAGCGCCCCTGGTTCCAGCCGGTGCTGCAGGCCACCGCGCAGGAGGCCGTCCTGGACGCCTACGCCGCGGCCGTCACTCTCATCGGCGCGCGCGCCGCTCAGGTCTTCGAAACTGTCCGTCGCGCCGCCGCGGACCCCGACGTGGCCGACCTGTGGGACGTCATGGTCAGCAACCGGCGCGCCGGAGCCCGCATGGTGATCGACCGCATGGAGACGCTGGGGCCGCTCCCTCTCGATGCCGACCACGCCGTCGATGTCGTGTGGTTCTACAACGACCCTGCGCACTACGCCGCCCTGGTGTCCCAGCGCGGCTGGCCGCAGGACACCTTCACTACCTGGCTATCGGCCCAGCTGCGGTACGCCCTGCTGCCCTGACCTCACGGAACGGCATTCCCGTACGAGCCGCCTTCCTCACGACGTGCGGGGGGTCAGGAGCTCCCTGCGGATAGTATTGAACGATACTATTGCGAATGATACAGCCCTGGATTGTGGCGGAGTTAGGCACGTTGAGCAGCGGGGAGGTAGGCGATCGTGGACGTTTATGAGGCGGTCATGAGCCGACGCGCGGTGCGCGGATTCACCAACCAGCATGTCCCGAGAGAGGTGCTGGAACGCGTGCTGTCCGCCGCGGCTTGGGCGCCGTCCGGATCGAACCTCCAGCCCTGGCACGTCTACGTGCTGACCGGTGGGCCGCTGGCCGAGCTCAAGAAGCGCGCTCGCGTGCGCGTGGCCGCACGCGACCCCTGGGACGAGCGCGAGTACGAGATGTACCCGCCCACACTGAAGTCCCCGTACCGCGAGCGCCGATCCGCCTTCGGCGAGCAGCACTACGGCTCACTCGGTATTGCGCGCGAGGACGTGGAGGCGCGCCAGAGGGCCGCTGCCGCGAACTGGGACTGTTATGGCGCGCCCGCCGCCCTGTTCTGCTACATCGACCGCGACATGGGCCTGCCGCAATGGGCCGACGTCGGCATGTATCTGCAGACCGTCATGCTGCTGCTCCGCGCCGAAGGGCTGCACAGTTGCACGCAGATGGCGTGGTCGGTCTATCGCAAGACCGTGGCGGAGATCCTTTCGCCCCCGGAGGAGCTCATCCTCTTCTGTGGCATGTCGATCGGATTCGAGGACGTCACGGTGAGTGACGCCCGTGCGGCCCGGGCGCCGCTCGACGAGACGGTCACGTTCGTCGAACGTTAAGTCACTGGAGGAGGCCCGCGCAGCCTGCGACGGCCGCAGCCTGCGACGGCCGCAGTCTGCGACGGCCGCAGTAGTTCCCGCCGTGGCGCACCGCCTGCGGTCTGGACGCTATGCCGCAGGAGACGGAGCGCGCCCACCCGCGGCAGGCGACCGGCGCGCGTGGGCGCTTACGCCTCACCGCCCGCGGGATAGGCGAACCGGGTCAGCAGATCCGCGAGTTGCTCGGGCTCGCCAGGCCCTAGCTCGGCAACCAGGCGCTCGGCCACCGGCTCCGCCGCCACATGGGCCGCGTCGAAGAGCTCGACGCCCTGAGGCGTGATCTCCACCGCTCGCACCCGCCGGTCCCCCGGAACGCTCTTGCGTACGGCCAGCCCCTTACGCTCCAGATCGTCCACGACCCGCATGATTCCGGCCTTGTCCGTCCCCGTCGCCGCCGCCAAGTCCCGCTGCACCGTGGGCCCGCGGTCGACCAGCACGATCAGCACGGCGAAATGCCGCAACTCGATGCCGAGCGGCCGAAGCGCCTCCGCCGTCACCGCGGCGGCACGCCAGTGCGCGCGGCGCAGTAGGAGGCCGAGAGCGAAGGGCGAGACATCCCCGGGGCGATCGGTCGCACGTGAGGAGGTGGTTCTCTGAGGAACGTCGGCGCTCATGAGACCAAATTACCAACAGTTCTCTCGTCTGAAACGGTATCATTTGAAATTTTATGCGCCGGGCGGCTGAGAAGCGGCTAAGAAACCGCCCTGACGGTCACGGTGGCGACCTGGATCGGGGAGGCGGCAGCTTGCTCGCCCGTGGGCGTCTACGGCGCCCGCTGCTACGGTCCTTCGTAGGGCAGGGTCTTCCCGCCGCTTGCACGCGCGAGCTTGAACGGCAAGAGGGAGGCGGTCGAGCGGCTTCCGGCCGGATCGACCGATCAGGGGTCAGCACAACATCAGCACGCGCAGACAACAGCCGTGATCAACCCGGAACAACAAGAAGCCCCAGGCTCCCGGTATGTGCCGTGAGCTGGGGCTTTGTCTCCTGTATGACCAGGTCGGACCTGATCTGCGATGGAGTCTGGTGGACGATACTGGGATTGAACCAGTGACCTCTTCCGTGTCAGGGAAGCGCTCTCCCGCTGAGCTAATCGTCCGTATTGAGTTAGCACTCAGAGCGGAAGACGGGATTCGAACCCGCGACCCTCACCTTGGCAAGGTGATGCTCTACCACTGAGCCACTTCCGCGTGGCGTTGCACTTAACTTTAGCGGATCCTGGAGGGTCCGCCGTCACCGAGGTGGAGACGGGATTTGAACCCGTGTAGACGGCTTTGCAGGCCGCTGCCTCGCCTCTCGGCCACTCCACCAGGAGTCTCGCTCCGAGCGGAAGACGGGATTCGAACCCGCGACCCTCACCTTGGCAAGGTGATGCTCTACCACTGAGCCACTTCCGCGTGAACCCCGGACGACGTGCGCCAGGCCACGGGAAAACCATATCGTCTCCGTGGAGTGCCTGTGCGCACTCGAAGGTCCGGGGCCGAAATTCAGGGGATCAGGCGGACGTCCTTGGTCATGACGAACATCACCCGGTGGCCCAGCTGGATCTGGTAATAGCGGGTCTTGCCGGTGGTCGTGACGTGCTTGGACGGGTGGAACGCGCCCGCGGCGTAGTAGGAGCCGGTGATCGTGTCACCCACCGTGTACGTCTGCCCCGGGGCGATCTTGTACTGGAGCGGGGTCAAGGGCTGATACCCCGCCCGCGAGTAGGCGGATTTCTCGGGATAGGCGCGGCCGTACACTTTGGTGCCGGGCTTCAGCGGAGTGGCCAGCGGGCCGTTGGCGGGGACGGCGGTGGGGTTCGAGGCCGGGTTGTGGAACCACGCCTTCTGGCCCAGGTACCAGATGGCCGTCCAGTCGCCCCGCCGCTCCGCGACGGCGAAACGCTGGCCCGTCGAGGCACGCGCGGCATGGTCGTACACGCTGTACGAGCTCGGCTTGCTTCCGTGCTTGCCGATGTCGGAGACCAGCGGGGCGGTCGCGCTCGGGGCCGTGTGCAGCCACACGGTGGCGGCGCCGTGCGGCGGGCAGTTCTTGCCGGCCTTGGTGGTGAGGCAGCCGGTGAAGCGGGGGCGGTTCGTGTCGTAAGCCGGGCGGATCATGACGGAGTCGCCGCCCTTGACCGCCCTCAACGGCCTGTTCAGCAGGTCGAAGTAGTGGGCCCAGTCCCAGTACGGGCCGGGGTCCTCGTGCATGCCGGCGACGGTCTTCGGGGTGGTGCCGGGGACGTTGTCGTGGCCCAGGATGTGGGCGCGGTTGAGCGGGATGTCGTACTTGTCGGCCAGATACCGGACGAGCTTGGCGGACGCCCGGTACATCGCCTCCGTGTACCAGGTCCCTCCCTTCGCCAGGTAGCCCTCGTGCTCGATGCCGATCGAACGGGTGTTGACGTCCCAGTTGCCCGCGTGCCAGGCGATGTCCTTCGTCGAAACGTGCTGGGCGACATGTCCGTCCCGGGAGCGGATCGTGTAGTGCCAGCTCACGTACTTAGGGTTGCCGATCATGGAGGGGATGCCCTGGTAGGTGCCCTCCGTGTCGTGGATGACGATGTAGTCGACGGAGCGGGCGCGGAACATGCGGTCGTGGTTGCCGTAGTCCTTGTTCTTCTTCTTGCCGAAGCGTTTGAAGGCGGCGGGCATCCATTCGCAGGCCAGCGAGGAGGGGCACTCGGCCTTGGCCGCGCGCTGCACCGGCGGTCCCGCCTGTTCGGCGGTCCAGCCTTGGGACAGAGGACCGTTCGGGACCGGCGGTTCGACGTCGGTGCTGACTTCGCCGGCCCCGGAGTCCTCGCCGGCGTCGAAGGCGTGCATGTCGTCGAAGGTCTGCGCGCCGTCGAAGGTCTGGGTGTCGTCGAAGGTCTGCGTGTCGTCGTCGGCCTGGGCGTCGCTCTCCGCCTGCCGGCTGTCGTCGCCGTCCCCCGCGGACTTCATCTCCGTGCCGGTGGTGTCCCGCTCGGCGGGGTCGTGCCCGTCCGTGCCGGTCAGCCGAGGGCGCAGGCCCGGTACGGGATCCAGCCGCACCAGGTGCCCGTCGTCGGTACGGCGCTCCATTCCCTCCCTGACCACCGCGTACACCTCGTCGGCGAACTCCCGCGCCGCGACCGGGTCCGCGGCCCCCGAGTACCGGGCGATCGCGCCGTACCAGTCGGCTGGATCGGCGCTGGGACGCCCCTGGTAGGAGGCGAGCAGGGCGGCGCCGGCGCGGATGTTCGCGGCCGGGTCGCTCCGCAACCGCTCGGGCTCGACGCCGACCAGTCGCCCCGCCTCGGGCAGTGTCGTGCGCTGCGGTGCCTGGGAGGTCCGCAGCGCCGAGGCCAGGGGAACGGTGTCCCGGCGCGGCATCGGCCGGGCGTCGTCCCCGCGCGCGTCCCCCAGCGCGTCGCCGATCACGGAAGCGGCCGGGACCGTGTCCACCAGGTGCATCGGCCCGTACCCGCCGGCGGTGCTCGGCCGCCCGCCGTGCGCGTCCCAGCGGGACCCCAGGTACGCGACCCCCAGCAGCACGCTCACCGGCACCCCGAATTCGCGCGCGGCGGCGGCGAAATCGTGCTGCCGCCCGGCGGCGAGATCCTCCCCAGGCGCGGTGAGCGCACCGGCGGCAAGGATGGCGGCGAGCCAGATATGCATGACATCTCCCCCGTAGAACGTCACGGCATGACTACTCACCGTAACTGTTCCCAGAAAGGGATGTGTCAGACGGGTCCGGTGATACGGATGGGGTTAGAGGGGCCCGCTTATCCTGCCCGATATCGGGCAGGATGTTGGCGTGTCTCGTTCCAGATGCGTAATGTCCTCCTCTGTGTCCACGGCACGACATCCGTACGAAGATCTCATCGCCCACCTCACCAGGACGAGCGCGCTCGGCCCAGGAGAGGCCGCCCGGGTGGTCGCCGATGTGCTGGCGTACTTCTCCGAATCCGCCGAGGAGTACGTCCGCCGCCGCCACGGCGAGCTGAAGTCCCGCGGCCACACCAACGACGAGATCTTCCCCAGGATCGCCGCCGAATTACGCGGCCGCCGCGTGGCCGCGCCAGAACTGTCGCTCCGGCAGCTTCGCAGAATCGTTTACGGATAAAGAGGAGACCTCGATGTGCGGAATCGTGGCCTACGTAGGCCCCAAGGACGCCGCGCCCATCCTGTTGGAGGGTATGCAGCGGCTTGAGTATCGAGGCTACGACTCGGCGGGGATCGTGGTCTCCAACAAGGGGTTGAAAGTCCGCAAATGTAAGGGCAGGGTGGCCGACCTGGCCAAGGTCGTGCCCGCGCGGTTCAAGGGCGGCCTCGGCATCGGGCACACACGATGGGCCACGCACGGCGTGCCCAGCGACGAGAACGCCCACCCGCACCTGTCCGCCGACCAGCGCATCGCGGTCGTGCACAACGGCATCATCGAGAACGCCGGCGAGCTGCGCGCCAAGTTGATCGCCGATGGCGTCGAGTTCGCCTCGGAGACCGACACCGAAGTGCTCGCGCACATGATCGCCCACGCCGCCGACGAGAACGACACCCTCGAGGAGGCGGTCAGGAAGACCCTCAAGAGCGTGGTCGGCACGTACGGCATCGCGGTCATCGACGCCGAGCGGCCCGGCGAGGTGGTCGTGGCGCGCAATGGCAGCCCGATCGTGCTCGGTATCGGCGAGAAGGAGATGTTCGCCGCCTCCGACGTGGCCGCCCTGGTCCGCTACACCCGCCAGGTCGTGCACCTGGAGGACGGCGAGCTGGCCGTGCTCAAGGCCGACGGCTTCCACACCTTCGCCAGCGACGCCCGCGAGACCGCCAAGGAGCCGCTGACCGTCGACTGGGACGCCGGCCACTACGACACCGGCGGCTACGAGCACTACCTGCTCAAGGAGATCTCCGAGCAGCCCGAGACGATCACCCGCACCATGAGCGGCCGCCTCGACGAACGTTTCCACGTCGCGCACCTCGGCGGGCTCAACATGGACGCCCGCGAGACGCGCGGCTTCCGCCGGGTCAAGATCATCGGCTGCGGGTCCGCGTACTACTCGGGGCAGATCGGCGCGCAGCTCATCGAGGAGCTGGCGCGCATCCCGTCCGACGCCGAGCCGGCCAGCGAGTTCCGCTACCGCAACCCGGTCGTCGACCCCGACACGCTCTACGTCGCGATCAGCCAGTCGGGGGAGACGTACGACACGCTCGCCGCGGTCCAGGAGCTCAAGCGCAAGGGCGGCCGGGTCATCGGCATCGTCAACGCCGTGGGCAGCGCCATCGCCCGAGAGGTGGACGGCGGCATCTACCTGCACGCGGGTCCGGAGGTCTCCGTCGCCTCGACCAAGGCGTTCAGCTCGACCGCGGTGGCGTTCGCGCTGCTCGCCCTGCACCTGGGCCGGGTGCGCGACCTGTCGCCGGCCGACGGGCGGCGCATCGTGGAGGGCCTGCGCCGGCTGCCGGGGCAGATCGAGGAGATCCTCACGCAGAGCGACAAGATCGCCGAGCTGGCCCAGAAGTACGCGACGCACGCGAGCATGATGTTCGTCGGCCGCGTACGCGGCTACCCGGTGGCCAGGGAAGGCGCGCAGAAGCTCAAGGAGATCTCGTACGTGCACGCCGAGGCGTACCCGGCCAGCGAGCTCAAGCACGGCCCGCTCGCTCTGATCGGCCCGGACATGCCGACGGTCGCGATCGTCCCCGACGACGAGCTGCTCGACAAGAACCTCACCACGCTCGGGGAGATCCGCGCCCGTGGCGGCCGGGTCCTCATGGTCGGGCACCGCGAGCCCGAGGCGAAGCTGGCCGACGACGTGATCGTGATCCCCAAGAACGAGATCGAGCTCGACCCCATCCTGCTCACGATCCCGCTCCAGCTGCTGGCTTACCACGCGGCTGTCGCGCTCGACCGCGATGTGGACAAGCCACGCAATCTTGCAAAGAGCGTAACGGTCGAGTAATCGGCCCCAATTCAGCCTCAAACCTCGTTATTCCGCTTCGAACGGCATAAATTCAATACGTGCGGCAGTTCGACCACCAGCGGCCCAATCCCGCACGCATGTACGACTACATGCTCGGCGGGAAGGCCAACTACGCGGTCGACCGCCTTGCCATCGAGCAGCTCGCGGAGCTGATCCCGGAGGCGGTCCCGCTGGCCCGCGCCAACCGGGCCTTCCTCCAGCGTGCCGTTCGGTACGTGGCCGCCGCCGGTGTACGCCAGTTCCTCGACCTGGGCAGCGGGCTGCCGACCCAGGGCAGCGCGCACGAGGTCGCACCCGAGGCCCAGGTCGTCTACGTCGACCACGATCCGGTCGTCGCCGCGCACGCCAGAGCCCTGCTCGACGGAGCTCGACGGAGCTCGGATCCGGGCGGGGCCGTCGTGGTCGAGGCCGACCTGCTGGATCCCGATGACGTGTTGGCCCAGGCCGGGCGGTTCCTCGACCTGGCCGAGCCGGTCGGGGTGCTGATGGTGTCGATCCTGCACTTCCTGCCCGACTCCGCGCTCCCGCACCGGGCGGTGGCCGCACTGCGTGAGCGGTTGGCGCCGGGCAGCTTTCTGGTGATCACTCACGCCACCACGCGGGAGCGGGGTCATCAGGGCTCCTCGGCGAGCGGCGGCAGCGATCGTACGCCTGCCGAGATCCGCACGTTCTTCGGCGACTTCGTCCTGGAACCGCCGGGGCTGGTGCAAGCCGTCGACTGGCGTCCCGATAGGCCCAAGCTGGTGGGCGACTGGTCGCTGCCGTCGTCCCTTATGGCGGGCGTAGCGAAAAAGTCGCCCCTTTGAGCGAATAAATCGCCATATTTCGACATCCGTCTTCTGTGTGATCTGAACACGTAAGTGTGCATCTCTCTGTAATGGGTGAATAACTTAGGGTAAGGAGAAACGCGAAGGAGAGAGGCATATGCGCCGTCGGCGGTTCTTCGCATGGGGGCTGGGCCTGGCCGCGTGTGCGGCCGGTTGCGGGACCCAGCATGTCACGGGCGGCGCGACGGGCTTGCGGGCCAGGTTCGTGATCAACCCGGGCGGCCGCCGCTGGAACCCGATCGGCCAGGCGTTCGTCAGCGCGGCCCGCGCCACCGGGTACCAGACCGGCACCGGCACGAAGGTCACCCTGACCGGCCTGCCGGCCCTGGCCGCCGCCGAGCTGAACAACGGCCAGACGTTGCTCGACTCCGCCACCCCGCTGTCCAGGCTCGCCGGTGACGTGGAGGTCGTGGTCGTGCCCGCGAACTCCCGGTTCAAGGACTTCGCCGACTTCGGCGCCCACCTGCTCACCCGGCCAGGGCAGACGCTGCTGGCGGGCGGCCCGCAGGGGGCTCCCGACCACCTGCTGTTCGGCCTGATCGCCAAGGGGCTGGGCGCGGACACCAGGCAGGTCGACTACACCGGCTACCCCAGCAGCCAGGAGGCCGTGGTGGCGCTGCTGTCCGGCAAGGCCGCCGCCGCCGCGGGCCTGCTCGCGGACTGGCGCGAGAGCATCGCCAAGGGCCGGGTGCGGGCGCTGGCCGTCTCCTCCGCCGTCCGGCTGCCCGACTTCGACGTGCCGACGTTGCTGGAGTCCGGCGTGCGCGTGGACTTCGCCGACTGGACGGCCGCCTTCGGACCCGACGACATGCCGGACGAGAGCCGCGAGTCGGCCATCCGCATGTGCGAGGACGTGACCGGCTCGCCCGGCTGGCTGGCCGCCTGCCGGGCGAGCGGCTGGATCTCGATCCCGCTCAGCGGCGACGACTTCGCCCGATGGCTCGGCTCCGAGGTGGAGCGCACCCGGGCCGTCCTGCGGGATCTCGGCTTGGTGGACGCCACCAAGGCCACAACATGCTGGGGTAGTTGCGGGAACGGCCACTAGATGTAGGATCCTGGTCGTCGCTGGTTCGCCTCCCCGGAGGCGGAGCAAAAGGGAACCCGGTGCGATTCCGGGGCTGCCCCGCAGCGGTGAGCGGGAACGACCGCCGTCATGAGCACTGGAGCGATCTGGGAAGCGACGGCCAGTAGGAGCTGTTGAGCGCGCCCGCGAGCCCGAAGACCTGCCAGCGCGGTGCAGTGTCCATGGCCTCGAGGGAGGGCCGCGGGGCGACGGGGATCCGCCGTGCTCTCGCGCGCCCTCACGGGGATGAGCTCGCGAGGAGAGAGCACATGACGCAGGTCATTGAGATCGACCGCCGGCTGGCCATCGAGGAGGCCGCGGCACGGGTGATCACCGACCCGGCCAACTCCCGGGTCGCCGCCCGGCTGCTGGCCGAGGAGATCGCCGACGAGGCGGCCGGCCACGGGGTGCGGTCGTTCTCCGAGTCCATCGCCGCCACGCACGCGGCCGGGCTGATCCAGGACGGGCTGGCCGCGTTCGTCGCCGCGCACGCCGCCGAGCTGGACGCGCTGGTCGCGGAGGAGGCCGACGGCCGGTTCGAGTACTTCGGGCTACGCACCGTCTACGACCGCTACCTGCTGCGCCACCCCGAGACGCGAGCCGTGCTGGAGCGGCCGCAACACTTCTTCCTGCGCGTGGCCTGCGGGCTGTCGGAGACGGTCGAGGAGGCCGCCCAGCTGTACGCGCTGATGTCCACGCTGTCCTACCTGCCCAGCTCGCCCACGCTGTTCAACGCGGGCGCGCGCCGGCCGCAGCTGTCGTCGTGCTTCCTGCTCGACTCGCCGCGCGACGAGCTGGAGGCGATCTACGACAGGTACGGCCAGGTGGCGCGGCTGTCGAAGTACGCGGGCGGCATCGGCATCTCCTGGACCCGGGTGCGCTCGCGCGGCTCCCTGATCCGCGGCACGAACGGCCACTCCAACGGCATCGTCCCGTGGCTGCGCACCCTCGACTCCTCGGTCTCGGCGGTCAACCAGGGCGGCCGGCGCAAGGGCGCGGCGTGCGTCTACCTGGAGACCTGGCACGCCGACATCGAGGAGTTCCTGGAGCTGCGCGACAACACCGGCGAGGACGCGCGCCGCACGCACAACCTCAACCTGGCGAACTGGGTGCCCGACGAGTTCATGCGCCGGGTGGAGGCGGATGAGGTCTGGTCGCTCTTCGACCCGAAGGAGGTGCCCGACCTCACGGATCTGTACGGCGAGGCGTTCACGGCCGCGTACCGCGCCTATGAGGCCGCCGGACGCTTTATCCGGCAACTCCCGGCCCGCACCTTGTATGGCCGCATGATGCGAACTCTCGCCCAGACCGGCAACGGCTGGATGACGTTCAAGGACGCCGCCAACCGCACCTCCAACCAGACCGCCCGCCCCGAGAACGTCATCCACCTGTCCAACCTGTGCACCGAGATCCTCGAGGTCACCAGCGACGCCGAGACTGCCGTGTGCAACCTCGGCTCGATCAACCTGGCCGCCCACCTCACCGGGCACCTCACTGGGGACCTCGCCGGCGACGACATGGACTGGGAGCGCCTGCACAGCACCGTCCGCACCGCCGTGCGCTTCCTGGACCGCACCATCGACCTGGGCTTCTACCCGACGCCCGAGGCCGAGGCGGCCAACAAGCGCTGGCGGCCGATCGGGCTCGGCGTCATGGGCCTGGCCGACGTGTTCTTCGCGCTGCGCTTGCCGTTCGACTCGCCGCGGGCGCTGGCGCTGTCCACGCGGATCGCCGAGGAGATCGCACTGGCCGCGTACGACACCTCGGCCGACCTGGCCGCCGAGCGCGGCCGGCACCCGTCGTACGCCGACACCCGGGCGGCCGGGGGAGTCCTGCACCCGGACCACTACGTGCCCAGCACGGGCTCGTGGGACGCGCTGCGTCAGAAGATCGCGCTCACCGGCCTGCGTAACTCCCTCATGATCGCCATCGCGCCGACCGCCACGATCGCCTCCATCGCCGGCTGCTACGAGTGCATCGAGCCGCAGGTGTCCAACGTGTTCAAGCGCGAGACCCTGTCCGGCGAGTTCCTCCAGGTCAACCGCTACCTGGTGGCCGACCTGCAGACGCGCGGGCTGTGGACGCAGCAGATGCGTGACGCGATCAAGCGTGCCGACGGCTCGATCCAGGACGTCCCGGGCATCCCCGACGGTCTCAAGGCGCTCTACCGGACCGCCTGGGAGCTGCCGCAGAAGGCGCTCATCGACCTGGCCGCGGCGCGGCAGCCGTACATCGACCAGTCGCAGTCGCTCAACCTCTTCATGGCCAGCCCCACGATCGGCAAGCTCTCCTCGATGTACGCCTACGCCTGGAAAAAGGGCCTGAAGACCACCTATTACCTGCGCTCGCGCCCCGCCACCCGCATCGCGCAGACCACGGTGGCCGCGTCCGAGCCCGCGTCCGCGCCCGCGTTCGAGCCCGTGTCCGCGTCCCCGGCGGAGGCCGTCGCGTGCTCGCTGGAGAATCCCGAGGTCTGCGAAGCCTGCCAGTGACCGCTTCACCGAAGAACGCGGCCCACGATGCGCTCGTAACGGCGCGCACCCCGTGAGCCTTCACGACCGGCCAGGACAGGCGGACACCGGCGACGGCGCGTGCGGGTGAGCCGGCCTGCCGTAAAAGACTGCTGTGCACCACAGAGGAGAGACGTTGCTGCTCGACCCCGGAATGGACCTCACCCTCCGCCCGATGCGCTATCCGGACTTCTACGAGCGCTACCGCGCCGCCATCCGGAACACGTGGACGGTCGAGGAGGTGGACCTGCACACCGACCTCGCCGACCTGGCGAAGATGACGCCGCAGGAGCGGCACCTCATCAACCGCCTCGTCGCGTTCTTCGCCACCGGCGACTCCATCGTGGCCAACAACCTGGTGCTCAACCTCTACCAGCACGTCAACGCCCCCGAAGCGCGCCTCTATCTCAGCAGGCAGTTGTTCGAAGAGGCCGTCCACGTGCAGTTCTACCTGACCCTGCTCGACACCTACCTTCCCGACCTCGACGAACGGGTGAAGGCGTTCGCCGCCATCGAGCACATCCCCTCGATCCGCGACAAAGCGGAGTTCTGCTTCAAGTGGATCGACTCGATCAACGGAGTGGACAGGCTGGAGACCGAGGAGCAGCGCCGCGCCTTCCTCCTCAACCTCATCTGCTTCGCCGCCTGCATCGAGGGCCTGTTCTTCTACGGCGCCTTCGCCTACGTGTACTGGTTCCGCTCCCGAGGTCTCCTCGGCGGCCTGGCCACCGGCACGAACTGGGTCTTCCGCGACGAGTCCATGCACATGGAGTTCGCCTTCAGCGTGGTGGACACCGTCCGGGCCGAGGAGCCGTCGCTGTTCGACGACGAGCTGAGCAAGCAGGTCACCGCTATGCTGGAGGAGGCCGTGGCCGCCGAGCTGGCCTTCGCCGCGGACCTGTGCGGTGCCGGCATGCCCGGCATGAGCGTTGACCAGATGCGCCAATACCTCGAGTACGTCGCCGACCAGCGCCTGGCCCGGCTGGGCCTGCCCCGCCGGTACGGCTCGGCCAACCCCTTCGCGTTCATGGAGTTGCAGGACGTCCAGGAACTGGCCAACTTTTTCGAACGGCGTGTCTCTGCTTACCAAGTGGCGGTTGAGGGCAATGTGACCTTTGACGAGACGTTCTAAGACAAAGGGGGCATAGGCGTGCAGTCTCCGTCGGACTGGCCGATTCTTGTAATCTCGGTGATCGGGGCGATCATCCTGGTCGAGGCGGTCCGCCGGGTGCTGAACAGAATCGGGCGAAAGTTCGCGCTTGCCAGGCATCTGGTGGAGCACTGCACGTGGCCCGCGTTCGTGGTGGCCGCCGTGCTGGCGTTCAACCTGGTGTTCGGGCCCGACATGTTCGGCGACTCGCCGTCCGAGCGGGCCCTCGCGAGCACGGTCGAGCGGGTGCTCGGCCTCATCTCGATCGCCGCGGTCACCTGGCTGATCGTGCAGGCCACGTACGCGCTGACGGACATCGTCCTGGACCGCCTGGTGCAGGTCGAGGGCGAGCGCAACCGCCGGGCACGGCGGATCATGACCCAGATCGCGCTCGTCCGCCGCATCGCCGCCGCGATCATCATCGTGCTCGCGGTCGGCGCGATGCTCTTCTCCTTCCCGCAGGTACGCGCCCTCGGCGCCGGCCTGCTCGCCTCGGCCGGCATCGCGGGCGCCATCGTCGGCATCGCCGCCCAGCCCACCATCGGCAACGTGCTCGCCGGGCTGCAACTCGCCTTCAGCGACGCACTGCGCCTCGACGACGTGGTCGTCGTCGAGGACGAATGGGGCAGGATCGAGGAGCTCACGCTCACGTACGTCGTGGTGCGTCTGTGGGACGAGCGGCGGCTCGTGCTGCCGGTCAGCTACTTCACCCAGACCCCGTTCGAGAACTGGACCCGCCACGGCAGCCGCGTGCTCGCCGTGGTCTTCCTGAGGGTGGACTGGTCGGTGCCGGTGAAGAAGCTACGTGAAGCCCTGTACGAGTTCCTGCAGGACAACCCGCTGTGGGACCAGAAGGACTGGACGCTCCAGGTCACCGACGTGCTGCCCAACGGGCTGGTCGAGCTGCGCGCCCTCATGAGCGCCGCCGACTCGCCGTCCTCCTGGGACCTCAAGTGCGACGTACGCGAATTCCTGGTCGACTACGTCAGGGTCAACTTCCCGGAATCCCTGCCGCGCTTCCGCGTCGAAACGCCGGAAACCCGCGTCGGCATGGTCCTGGAAAAATAAATACGTGGCACGCGTGCCGATCACAGGTTTACCGTAGAGACCGTACGAAGAACTCCGAAGACTCCGACGAGGAAGGCGGCGAAGTGCGCGACCTGAGCATCACACGACCGCTCGCGACCCTCCCTGAGCTGCCGCAGAGGCTTTCCGGATAATCCCCAAGGATTTACCGGGAAGCCGCCTCGACCATATCCGAGGCGGCTTCTTCCATTCACAAACTCATAACCTCATGACCGAGTGTGGGGCAGTTTGGCAGCCCGCCTGCTTTGGGCGCAGGAGCACCGCAGGTTCGAATCCTGCCACTCGGACAACGGCCCTGAAAGGAAAGGGCCGCGGGCTACGGCCTGGCCGACGGGAATGGCGCCCCCCGGCCGGACCACGCCCTCGCCCCGGGCCACGCCCACGCCAGCTACGCCCGGGGCCCAGCCGCTCCAACCCCACAGACAGGGGGCAGGGGGTCCAAGGGCACCGCGAAGCGTCCCGAGGAGTTCGAGGCATCGACGGAGACTGGATGAACAACGTGGTGGAGAACCTGCGGATCCTGTGCGCCAACTGCCACATGCTGACGGAGACGTAGGGGACATCAGAACGGTCGGCTTAGGCCGATACAAGCGCTTGTGGCGGAACTTCGGTAGACGCGCCGGCCCCAGGAGCCGGTGCTCCGCAAGGAGCGTGGGGGTTCGACTCCCCCCGAGCGCACGCACGACCCAGACGGAGGTTCAGGGTCCGAATCCCTGGACGGCACACAACCGCCGATCATGACCCGTGCGGCGGGGGGAGCAGCTTCGCGATATCGGGTGCGTAGACGGTCATCCAGTTCGGATGCAGCCGGTAATAGACCACGTCGTTGTCCCAGTCGAAGGAGTCGTCGCCGTAGAAGCCCTTGAAGTACGCGAGCAGGTCCGGCCAGTCCGCGGCCGGCGCGCCGCCTTGGGGATTGAGGATCTCGACCTTGCCGTGCGTGAACACGCCCAGATCATCACCGCGCAGGTGCGCGGCGCTGGCGGCGGGCCGGGCAGCGAGATGGCGGGCCTTGGCGGCGCCGGGCGCCGTGCCGAAGTGCCACTTCCCGTGCAGGAAGTGCCCGTCCACACCGCTGATCCGCGGCTCGCCCTTCGCTGTCACGGTGGACAGAGCGAGGGTGCACATGCCCGTGAGGACCTGGGTGAGCTGCTCTGCGGTCAGTGTGCGCTCGGTGTTGATGATCGAGCGGAGGTGCGAGGTGGAGCGGGGGAGGGAGGCGTCGAGGAGGGCCTGGAGCTCTTTGAGGTCATCTGGCGTTTCGCGCATTGAGGTCCTTATCTGTCCGCAGGGCCCGGTCCACGTCTGCCGTCGACGCGGACCGATGAAGCCATGCTCGACCCAAAACCCGACACCCTGTGTCCTCTTTCTTCATCCGTCTTGAGCCGCGTTCGAAGACCGGGTCAGCGACCTGGTGGTCTTCGCCGGCGACGTACGCCGCTATGGCAGTAGCCGTTCGGTGGTCTCCTCGCGTGACCTCTTCAGGAAGCCGATGAAGTCACTGCCGCCGGTCCCTTTGGCGGCCTTCTCGCCGTGCTCGAAGCGTGTGATGTAGCGCCCGGTCATGCCGATGTGCTGGCCCCTGAGCCGGGCCAGGCCGTCCACGGCCGCGTTGTAGGCGTCGGCCAGTTCGGGGCGGGTGTTGCGGTGGCGGGCGACGTGGTCGTGGATCGAAGGGCCGGCTTCCAGATCCTCGAGGAAGCGGCGGTGCGGCCGGGGCATGTACGCGCGCATGCCGGTCAGGAAACCGGTGGTCAGCTCGTCGCGGTGATGGATGTCGAGTCCGGCGTCGAAGGCCTGGATGAGGGTGCTTTGTGCGGCGCTGCCCCCGGCCAGCACCAGAGGCTCGCGGTCCACGCCTTCGAACCGCAGCCCCGGTGCGGACCAGCCCATGAGGAACGGCCTGATGCGGTGGTAGAAGACGTGGGGGTCGCACCAGCGTTCGATGGCGAGTAACGCGTCGACGACGCCGGCGAGGATCTTCCGGATGCCGAGTAGTGCCTCGATGAGCCGGGTGTGGTCCTCGGCGGCCGCGGCGTGCTGGGCCTGTACGAGGAGGGGCAGTCCGCCGGCTCCGGCCAGTTCGACGCCAACGGTTGCGAGGTAGAACCACTTCTCGTCCACGCCGCCGAGGAATGTCAGCTGCGTGTCGATGTTGGACATGCTCAGCGGCTCTGTCGCGTCGATGCGCCGCCAGTTGTTCAGGACGAGTGAGGCGTGGGCGATGATCGGCGCCCGGTCGAGCCGGTGGGCGAGGTCATGCAGAGGGCGTGCCACCGGGGCCGGGAGGCTGCGCGCGGGTGCGTCGGCGCCCCACACGTACGCGTTCGCGAGGCAGCAGAGCAAGAGCATGGCTCGTTCCTGCTCTCCGCAGGACTCCAGCCGGTCGGGTGTGAGCTCGGGCATCGACTCGATCGCGGGACGGATGCGTCCTGTCATGATCAGGGCTGTGATGTTCCGCCCGACCTGCTCCCAGGGGTTGTAGGCGGCCGGCAGCGCGTCCACCGGGTCTTCGGCGGGCACGAATCCGCGGTGCGCGTCGATGGCGTACTCGCCTAACGAGGCGACCCGCGGGCTGAGGGCGCGTGTGTGGGTCGTCTCAGGGATCACTGGACTTCCTCCTCCTGCTCCGTTCGATGATTCCCGAAAACCCGGAACACCGGCAGCCGTCCCTCGTGCCACCCCCGCCGCCAGGAGAAGTGCGGTCCGGAACTGAGCGCCGTGGTGGCGGCCGTCGCGATGGCCGCCACCCACCTGTCGGCGGTGTCGGGTGGTATGTCAGTAGACGAAGGGCCAGCCGGCCGCATCGTAGCCGATCTTGTTGATGCCGAGACGGGACGAGCCGTCGCCCGCGTACCAGTGGTAGAAGAGGATGTCGCCGTCGGTGTCGGCGAGGACCGCCTGGTGGCCGGGGCCGCGGATGTCGCCGTGGCCGGCGAGCAGTTGCGTGCCGCCGCCGGCGGTCAGCGCCACCCCGTTGCGGTCCACGTACGGGCCGGTGACCGAGGTGGAGCGGCCGACCATGACGCGGTAGGTGCTGTCGGCTCCTCGGCAGCACAGATCGAAGGAGACCAGCATGTAGTAGTACTGGCCGTGCCGGTGGATGAACGGGGCCTCGATGGCGCCGCCGCCCCGGCCGGCGACGCTGCGGACGGTGGTGTCCAGTCGCTTGCCGGTGGACGGGTCGAGCTGGACCATCTTGATGCCCGACCAGAACGAGCCGAAGTCGAGCCACCAGCGGCCCTGCGTGTCGATGACGAGGTTGGGGTCGATCGCGTTGAAGTTGTCCGAACTGCGCGACTCGATGACCAGGCCCTGGTTGGACCACGACCCGGACGCCCCGGTCGTGCTGGTGGCCAGGAAGATCGCCGAATGGTTGGAGCCGAAGGTGGAGGCGGAGTAGTACATGTAGTACCGGCCGTTGAGGTAGGTGATGTCCGGTGCCCACAGGGTGTTGCTGCCGGCGGTGTACGGGTGCGCCCACGGGACGCCGCCGGGGAACGCCGACCCCGCGTTGCGCCAGGCCGTTCGGTCGGTCGAGGTCTTGAGCGGGATGCCGTCACCGGTGTGGGCCAGCAGGTAGCCGCCGCTGGGCGTCTTGGTCACCTCGGGGTCGTGGACGTTGACGTCGCCGGTGACGTACCCCGGGTTCGGGTAGGCGGGCGGCGGCGTGGTGGGGTCGCCCAGCTTGAGGAGCTGCCACTGCTGGTTGGCCCCGTTGAGGTCGATGTACTGGGACAGGCGGCCGCCGTCGGCGGTGGACCACTCCCACACCTCCAGGGCCTTGCCGCTGTTGCGGTTGATCAGCTTGACGAAGCCGTTGTCGGTGTCGATCACGCGGAACTGCTGGTTGGCGCCGTTGAGGTCGCTCCACTGGACGATGTTCGCACCGTCGGCGGTGGAGCGGTTGGCGACGTCGAGGACCTTGCCGCTGTGGCGCGAGCGCAGGCGGTAGTAGCCGCCGCCGGAGTCGGCGAACTGCCACTGCTGCCAGGCGCCGTCGTTGCGGGCCCACTGGACGATGGGGGCGCCGTCGGAGGTGGCGAAGTCGTAGACGTCCATGGCCTTGCCGCTGTGCCGGTTGACCAGCACGTAGGAAGCGTTGGTGTCGATGGTCGCGGCGGTCGCCGGGCCTGCGGCCACGAGCGAATGGCACACCGCGACCAGTGCCACGACGGTGCCCTGAAACGGCGGCCGGGCTGTAAGGGACCGGGGACGAACGTCTTCATCGGGGGTGCCTCTTCCTGTTAGCGCTAACATTCGGCCGCTACTGCGGCGGTGCAAGCCGGTCAAGAGGGACTGTGAGCCAGTGTCAACGCGGACACTGCGGCCGTCAAGCGCTCCTGTCAGACCGCAGCAGGACCGACGCAGCCCATGGCGTCGGTCATGCATTGGGCGCCACGCCGTCACCGATGCGTCACTCGGACGTCACGGCCGGCCGCGATGATCTCGGCATGTTCCCCTCACGCCTTGTCCAGTTGGCCCGCCGTGCTGCCGGAATCGCCGCGCTCGCCGTACTCGTGATCACGAGCGCCGCCACCACGGCGAACGCCGGCGCCGCGGACGTGCCCGACCGCCCCATCAGGGTCGCGACCTTCAACATCCACCACGCCCAGGGCGGGGATGACAAGCTTGACCTGCAGCGGGTCGCCGATGTGATCCGCACGGGCGAGGCCGACGTCGTCGGCCTGCAAGAGGTCGACCGGCACTGGTCGGAGCGGAGCGAGTTCGCCGACCAGGCGTCCTGGCTGGCCGAGCGGCTGCACATGCACGTGGTCTACGGCGCCAACCTCGACCTCGACCCGCTGACCGCCGGCGCGCCGCGCCGCCAGTACGGCACCGCGATCCTGTCCCGGTACCCCATCCTCGACTGGGACAACACCCTGCTGCCGCGCTACGACGGCCATGAGCAGCGCGGCTTGCTGCGGGCCCTGGTTCAGGTGCGCGGCGTGCGCGTGCAGGTGTTCAACACCCACCTTCAGCACAACAACGCGGGTGAGCGTCTGGAGCAGGTACGCGCCATCCAGCCGCTGGTCGCCGCGCGAGAGGAGCCGGTGGTGCTCACCGGGGACCTCAACGCCCGCCCCGACGCGCCGGAGATCCGTGCCCTGTCCGAGACGCTGACCGACGCCTGGCCTGGGGCGGGCACGGGCGACGGCTACACGTACCCGGCGACGGGCTCGAACGCGCGCATCGACTACGTGTTCACCTCGGCCGACGTCCGAGTCCAGTCGGCCGCCGTCGTCCAGAGCGATGCCTCGGACCACCTGCCGCTCTTCGTGGACCTCTTGGTCGGCCGCCGCGGCTGAAATCCAGGCGCTGCAGTTTTAGGCCGGGGATGAACGCGGTCCTTCGCCGTGTACCGTCGCCCGGGTGCCGTCAGGATCTGGCCGCCGTCCCCTTACCGCCGGGGGCTGCGGCCGGCGTCCGTGTCCGGGATCAGGTGGGCGTCGGAGGGGGCGGGCAACCCGTCGGCCGGCGCCCGCAGGCTGGACAGCAGCAGGGCCAGGTAGCGGCGG
>NZ_VCKY01000184.1 GCF_005889735.1 Nonomuraea turkmeniaca | reverse complement strand
AGATGTTTATAAGAGACAGGTGGAGGCGCGGATGACCAGCTCGTGAGGGGTACGGCGGCGGCGCGGGCGGGAGGCCGGCGGCTTGAGCACCAGCTCCAGCGCCTGCTTCCCCATGCCGACCATGGGCAGCCTGATGGTCGTGAGGGCCGGGTAGACGTCGCGCGCCACCGGCACGTCGTCGAACCCGGCCACCGAGATCTCCTCCGGCACCCTGCGGCCGTCGTTCAGCAGCCACGACAGCGCGCCCACCGCCATCGGGTCGTTCAACGCCACCACCGCGGTCACGTCGGGACGCGCCCGCATCAGCCGTGCGGTCGCCGCCGCGCCGCCCTCCCTGGTGAAGTCCCCGTGCACGACCGGGACCGAGCGCCAGTCGAGCCCGGCCACGTCGAACGCCGTGCGCAGGCCCGCCAGCCGGTCCGCGACCGTGGTCAGGTTGGCCGGGCCGCCCAGCACGCCCAGCCGGCGATGGCCCAGGTCGAGCAGGTGCCGCATGAGCGTGACCCCGCCGCCCGCGTTGTCCGGCAACACCGCGTCCACCGGCAGGTGGTGCCGGCCGATCACGGCCACCCGGCCGCCCGCCGCCGTGTACGAGCGCACCTCGGCCGCGATGTCGATCTCGGTCGCCGCCTCGATGTAGCCGGATCCCGCCAGCACGATCCTCGTGACCCGATGGGCCCGCAACGCCCGGATCCTGCGCAGCTCCGCGCCGGGGTCGCGCCGGGTCTGACTGATCAGCGCCAGGTAGCCCAGGCTCTCGGTCTCGTGCAGCACACCCCTGGCGATCTCGCCGAAGTACGGGTCCCCGACGTCGTGCACGATCAGCCCGACCATGGACGCCTGCCCGCCGGCCAGCGCCCGCGCGTGGCTGTTGGGCACATACCCCACCTGGGAGGCGACCGCCTGCACGTGGGCCGCGACCTGAGGGCTGACTCCCGTGCTGCCCGTCATGGCCCGCGAGGCGGTGGCGAGCGAGACTCCCGCGGCTTTGGCGACGTCCACGAGGCGGGGCGGCCGATCTGCCATACGAACCCCCTTGTCCGGGGCTGAATCCCGTGTAATCGTAACCGAAAGCGCTTCCGAAAGCGCTTACGCGGCGCCTCTCCAGACGGGGGTCTCCTCGATGGCAAGAGTTCTCAAGGGCTTGGCGGTCATCTCGATCTGCGCGTTAGGACTGACCGCCTGTGCCAAGACCGACGAGCCCGGCGGCGCCCAGACGCCGGGCCGGCAGACGGGGCCGGTGAAGATCGGCATCTCGCTTCCGCTCACCGGTGACTTCTCCGAGCCCGGCAAGGGCATCCAGGAGGGTTACCAGGTGTGGGCCGACCAGGTGAACGCCAAGGGCGGCCTGCTGGGCAGGAAGGTCGAGCTGATCTTCCGTGACGACGCCTCCGACCCCAACCGGGTCAGCTCCGACTACGAGTCGCTGATCACCCAGGACAAGGTCAACCTGGTGTTCGGGCCGTTCTCGTCGCGGCTGGTCATCCCGGCGGCGAAGGTGGCGGAGTCGTACAACATGGTGTTCGTGGAGCCGGCCGGGGCCGCCAAGGAGGTCTTCGAGCAGGGCTTCAAGCGGCTGTTCTACGCGGCTCCGGCGATCGCCAGCGATCACTACAACTATCTGGCCGACTACATACTCAAGCTGCCCGCCGACCAGAAGCCGAAGACGGCGGCGTACGCGAGCCTGGACGACCCGTTCGCGCAGGGCACCGCGTACGGGCTGCGCGACAAGCTGGCCGCGGCCGGGATCAAGACGGTGGTGGACGAGGTCTACCCGCCGGAGACCACCGACTTCGCGCCCATCGCCGCCAAGATCGCCGCCGCGAAGCCGGACATCGTCGTGGGCGGCACGCAGTTCGAGGACTCTGTGGGCCTGGTGCGGGCGCTGCAGGAGCTGAAGGTGCAGCCCAAGCTGGCGGCGTTCTCGACGGGACCGACGCTGGCCGAGTTCCCCGCCGCGGTGAAGGGGGCGGTCGAGCACATCATCTCGCCCGTCGGCTGGTCCGCGACCGCCACGTTCACCGGCAACCAGGAGATGGTCAAGCGGTACAAGGAGATGTTCGGCGGCGAGGCCAACGAGGACGCGGCCAACGGCTACACCGTCGGCCAGATCGTCGAGGCGGCCGTGACCGCGGTCAAGTGCGTGGACCCGACCAAGGAATGCCAGGACAAGCTGGCCGACCACATCAGGCAGGGCACGTTCGACACGGTCGTGGGCCCGCTGTCCTTCGACGACCAGGGAAGACCCGAGCAGGCGCACATGATCCAGCAGTACGTCGACGGCAAGGTGCAGATCGTCCTGCCGGAGAGCGCCAAGACCGCCGACATCGTCTACCCGAAGAAGGAATGGTGAGCCTGCTCCTGCAGGGACTGGCCCTGGGCGTGCTGACGGGCGGCCTGTACGCCCTGCTCGCCTCGGGCCTGTCGCTGTACTTCGGCGTGATGCGGGTGGTCATGGTGGCGCACCCGGCGTTCCTGTTCCTGGGCGCGTACCTGACCTACACCGTGCACACCGTGTTCGGCCTCGACCCGTTCCTGGCGCTGCCGGTGACGGTGCCGCTGTTCTTCGTGCTGGGCGTCGCGGTGCAGCGGCTGCTGATCGCGCGGCTGGCGCCGGAGAACCTGGCGATGATGTCGGTGCTGCTGACGTTCGGCATCGCGCTGACGATCGAGGGCCTGCTCGGCACGTTCTACACCGGCTCGTACAAGTCGGTCAGCATGGAGTACGCCACCCGGTCCCTGACGGTCGCCGGCGTGCACCTCCCCTACGACAAGATCATCGCGTTCTGGGTCGCCGCGATCACGCTCGTCGTGCTGTTCGCGGTGCTGGTCAAGAGCCGGTTCGGGCAGTCGCTCCGGGCCACGATCCAGCACCGGGAGGCGGCCAGGCTGGTCGGCATCCACACCGAGCGGGTGGCCGGCTACGGCTTCGGCGTGGGCCTGGCCACCGCCGCCGTGGGTGGCACGGTGCTGGCGTTGATCACGCCGTTCTTCCCCGCCTCGCACTGGGTGTGGATCGGCAAGCTCATGGCCATCATCGTCGTCGGCGGCCTGGGCAGCGTGATCGGCGCGGCGCTGGCCGCCGTCCTGCTCGGCGTGGTCGAGGGCCTCGTGCTGGTGACCGTTGACGCGACCTGGGCCACGATGATGTTCTACGTCTTCCTCTTCCTGGCCCTGCTCGTGCGCCCCCAGGGGTTCTTCGGAGGCCGGCTTGCGCATCGCTTCTAGAGGACTCCCGCTGCTGGTCGCCGCGCTGGCGATCGCCTACCCGTTTCTGGTGCCCAACTTCTACCTCGTGTACGCGGGCGCGCTGACCGTCATGTACGCCGCCATGGCGACCTCCTGGAACCTCCTGGGCGGCTTCACCGGATACGTCTCCCTCGGGCACTCGGCGTTCTTCGGCCTCGGCGCGTACGGCACCGGCCTCCTCGTCGTCCGGGCCGGGGTTCCGTGGGTCGTGGCGCTGCTGGCGTCGGCGCTGCTGGTCACCGTGTTCGCCGTGGTCGTCGGCATCGCGGCGGTCCGGGTCCGCGGCGCGTCCTTCGTCATCGTCTCGATCGCGCTGGTGTCGATGATGAACCTCGTCGTCCAGGGTTGGCGCTCGCTCACCGGCGGCTCCACCGGCCTGCAGGTCCCCTCGCCCTTCCCGGACCTGCACCGCGGCCAGACCCACATGGTGTTCTTCTACCTGTTCCTGGCGCTGCTCGCGCTCGCCCTGGCCTCCTGGTGGTACGTCTCCCGCTCCCGCTTCGGCGCAGGCCTGCGGGCCATCAGGGAGGACGAGGACAAAGCCGAGTCGCTGGGCGTGCCGACCGCGGCGTACAAGGTGACGGCGTTCGCCCTGTCCGCCCTGTTCGTGGCGCTGGCGGGCGGGCTCTACGCGGTCTGGTTCGGCAGCCTCGACCCGATCTTCGTCTTCTCCATCCTGATCGGCTCGTACATGGTGCTGATGAGCCTGCTCGGCGGCGTGCGCCATCTGTTCGGCCCGCTGCTCGGCGCGCTCATCGTGGCCCCGGCGGGGGAGTACTTCCTGATCGCGCTGGGCGAGACGCAGATCCATCTGACCGCGACCGGCCTGGTGCTCGTGCTGGTCGTGTTGTTCATGCCGGACGGCATTCTCGCCCGGCTCACCAGGCGGCGCGCCGGGCCGTCCATCCCCGACGAGACGGCCGAGCAGCGGCTCCAGGGGGTGGCCCAATGAGTGACACGGCGAGCTCGCTGCGTACCGAAGGGCTGAGCAAGTCGTTCGGCGGCGTGCTCGCCGTGGACGGCGCGACCGTGGAGCTGCGGGACGGGAAGATCAACGGCTTGATCGGACCGAACGGCTCCGGCAAGACCACGTTCTTCAACCTCATCACCGGCATGATCAAGCCGGACGCGGGCCGGGTGCTCTACCGCGGCCGCGACATCACCCGCCACTCGCCGCACCGCATCGCGCACGCCGGGCTCGGCCGCACCTTCCAGCTCTGCCGGATCTTCCCCCGCCTGACGGTCCTGGAGAACATGCTGGTCGCCGTCCGCCGCACCCGCCTGCGCGAGCTGCTGGCCGGGCTGCGCGACAAGGGCGAGGTCGAGCGGGCCCGGCACTGGCTGCGCAGGATGGGCATCGAGCACCTGGAGGACGCCGAAGCCCGCGACCTGTCGTACGGCCAGCAGAAGCTCCTGGAACTGGCCGCCGTTCTCATGGCCGAGCCGGAGCTGGTGCTGCTCGACGAGCCGGCGGGCGGCGTCAACCCCGCGCTGATCGACCGGATCGTCTCGCTCGTGCGCGACCTCAACGCGGAGGGCCGCACGTTCCTCGTCGTGGAGCACAACATGGACATGGTGATGGGCATGTGCGACCACGTCATCGTCTTCGACCGCGGCGCGCCCATCGCCGAGGGCCCGCCGTCCGCGGTGCGGGAGGACCCCAAGGTGCTGGAGGCGTATCTCGGTGTCTGAGAGGAGGGTGAGCGACCACATGAACACCGTCCTGTCCCTGGAGGACGTCGAGGCCGGGTACGGCAGGGCCGCGCTCGTGCTGCGCGGCCTGACCGTCACCGTCCGCGCCGGCGAGGTCGTCTGCCTGGTCGGCCCGAACGGCGCCGGCAAGTCCACCGCGCTCAAGGTCGCCAGCGGCCTGCTCACGCCCCGCTCCGGCCGCGTGCTCCTGGCCGGCCAGGACGTGACGGGCCTGTCGCCGCAGCGCCTGCTCGGCCTCGGCCTCTCGCATGTGCTGCAGGGCCACAGCGTCTTCCGCGAGATGACCGTGGCGGAGAACGTGCGCCTCGGCGGGTTCACCGTCCGCGACCAGGCCCGGCTGAACGCCCGCATCGAGACCGTCAAGGAGTTGTTCCCGGTGGTGGCCGAGCGGTGGGGCAGCATGGCCGGGCTGCTGTCCGGCGGGCAGCAGAAGCAGGTCGAGTTCGCCCGCGCGCTCATGCTGGAGCCGAAGGTGGTGCTGCTGGACGAGCCGTCCATGGGCCTCGACCCGCGCAACACCCAGGTGGTCTTCGACCAGATCGACCTCATGCGCCGGACCGGCGTCGCGGTGCTCCTGGTGGAGCAGAACGCGCGCCGGGCCCTGGAGATGGCCGACGTCGGCTGCGTGCTCGACCTCGGCCGCGTGCACATCACCGGCCCGGCGCGTGAACTGGCCGCCGACCCCCGCCTCGGCAAGCTCTACCTCGGCGGCGCGCCTGCCACTTAGATGGGGGCCACCTGAACGCGCTTCCTGAACACCCAGTACGTCCACCCCTGGTAGACCAGCACGAACGGGAGCGCGATCAGTCCGATCCAGCTCAGCATCGTCAGCGTGTACGCCCCGGAGGCCGCCTCCGCCAGCGTCAGCCCGGGCAGCGGCTGCTGCCGCAGCTCCATGAACACCGCCAGCGTGGTCAGGACGATGGCCGCCGCGGTGGCCCCGAACGCCCAGCCCTCCCTGCGCCGCCAGATCAGCGCCGTCGCCGCGGCCAGCGCCGCCATGGCGGCCAGCGCGGGGAGCGTGCCCAGGTTGGACAGCGCGAACACGGCCACCGGGATCACCACGGCGCCGGCGGCCAGCACGGTGGCGCGGGCGCGGCGGCGTACCGGGCCGGTGGTCTTGAGCGCCAGGAACACCGCGCCGTGCAGCGCGCACACCGCCAGCGTGAACATGCCGCCGAGCACGGCCGCGGGCGCGCTGTCGAACAGCAGGTCGGCGAAGACCGCGCCCCACAGGAACGCCGGCAGGCCGCTGCCGACCATGATGCCCAGGTCGCACCAGCGCGGATCGTCGACCTTGCCGCGCCACTCCAGGCCGACGCCGCGCACGATCAACCCCACCAGGATCAGCGTGACCTGCAGGTAGAACGCGCTGAACAGGCCCGCGTACCAGGCGGGGAACGCCGCGAACATCGCGCCCACCGCGGTGATCAGCCATACCTCGTTGCCGTCCCACACCGGGCCGATGGTCTGCAGGCTCTGCCGCTGCTCGGCGGAGCTCCTGCTGACGAGCGGCGCCAGCAGGCCGACGCCGAAGTCGAAGCCCTCCAGCACGAAGTAGCCCGTCCAGAGGAAGGCGATGATGACGAACCAGAGATCGATCATGATGGTGTCCCTCCTCAGTACATCAGCGACGGCTCGAGCCGCTCGGTCTTCTCGGTGACGGGTTCGGGCTCCTCGACGCCCTTGCGTACGTGCCTGGTCAGCAGCACGGCCTCGGCCACGGCGAGCACTCCGTACAGCGCCGTGAAGATCGTCAGCGATGTGGCCACCTCGGCGAGCGTCACCCCTGGCGACACGCTGGAGGCGGTCAGCAACTCGCCCGCGACCGTCCACGGCTGGCGGCCGATCTCACTCAGCAGCCACCCGGCGATCACCGCGGCCGACGGCAGCGGCAGGGCGAGCAGGAACGCTCGCGACAACCACCGCGGGAACCCGCGCTTGCGGCGGGTCAGCCACAACCCGAGCACCGACAGACCCACCGTGGCCAGCCCGAAGACGATCATCACCCGGAACGACCAGAACACGATCGTCTGGTCCGGCCGGTAGTCGCCGGGGCCGAACTGCTGCTCGAAGCGGCGCTGCAGGTCCTCGGTGCCCTGGACGGTGGCGTTGAAGTCGTTGGTGGCCAGGAAGCTGAGCACGTTCGGGATCTCGATGCCCGGGGCGATCGAGAACGCCGCGCCCGCGGTGTCGCGCTCCAGGCCCTCGGCGGAGGCCAGCTTCATGGGCTGCTGCTCGTACATCAACTTGGCCGACATGTCGCCGGTGCCCGCGACCACCGCCCCCGCGATGGCGGTCATCACCAGCGCCGCCCGCGCCGCGCTGCGCCACATCTCGGCGCGCGTCTTGAGCAGCCAGTAGCCGCTCACGGCCAGCACGAAACCGCCCGCCACGACGAACGCCGCCCCGATCACGTGCGGCACCTGGGCCAGCGCCGTCGAGTTCGTCAGCACCGCCCACAGGTCCGTCATCCTGGCCTTGCCGTCCACGACCTCATAGCCCACCGGGTGCTTCATCCAGGCGTTGGCCGCGAGGATGAAGTAGGCCGACAGGTTGGACCCGATCGCCGCCGCCCAGATGCACGCCAGGTGCACCTTCTTCGGCAGCTTGTCCCACCCGAAGATCCACAGCCCCAGGAACGTGGACTCCATGAAGAACGCCAGCAACGCCTCCATCGCGAGCGGCGCGCCGAAGACGTCGCCGACGAATATGGAGTATTCACTCCAGTTCATGCCGAACTGGAACTCCTGCACGATGCCGGTCACCACGCCCATGGCGAAGTTGATCAGGAACAACTTCCCGAAGAACTTCGTGAGCTTCAGGTAGTGCTCTTTCCCCGTGCGGTGCCAGGCCGTCTGCAGGCCGGCCACGAAGATCCCCAGACCGATGGTCAGGGGCACGAACAGAAAGTGGTACACGGTGGTCACCCCGAACTGCCACCGCGCCAGGTCAAGTGCGTCCATCTTCCCCGTCGACTCCTGAGCTCTACAAGCTGTAGTTCATCTACTAGCAGTAGTACTACAAGCTGTAGAGCAATGCGATGCGACCTTGGTCACATCGCTCCGCATGCTGGTTGCCGGGTATCGAGGATGCCTGGTGGAGGCGGGTCGGGGCGTCCCCCGCCGGGTTGATTCCCGTGTACCCCATCCGGCGGACCCGCGCGCCGATCAGGGCGTCCAGATCACCGCGCGTGGGCGGTACGCAGGCCGAAGAGCTCGGACGGGGAGATGGGCATGCGGTCGATCGCGATGCCCTCGGCGTCCTCGATGGCCGAGGCGATGACGGCGGACACGGGGATGACCCCGGCCTCGCCCGCGCCCTTGATGCCGAGCGGGTTGAGCGGCGACGGCGTCTCCAGGTGGGCGGTCTCGATGTGCGGCACCTCGGTGGCGTACGGCATGAGGAAGTCCATGAAGGAGGCGTTCACGAGCTGCCCGTGCGAGTCGTACACCATGCGCTCGTAGAGCGCGCCCCCGACGCCCTGCGCCACTCCCCCGTGGATCTGCCCCTCCACGATCATCGGATTGATCAGCCGCCCGCAGTCGTGCACGACCGCGTACCGGACGATCCTGATCTCGGCCGTGTCCGGGTCGGTCTCGACGACGGCCGCGTGCATGCCCGCCGCGAACGTGGACCGGATCGGCGAGTAGTAGTCACGCCCCTCCAACCCGGGCTCCTCGCCCTCGGCCACCGGCGGCCGGTCCGGGGAGGCGGTGCCGGAGAACTGGGTGGCCTTGGCGGTCTCCTCGTCGAAGGCGTACCGCAGCGGGTTGGCCAGCACGGCGACCGTGGACAGCGGGATGGACGCGGTCGGCGCGCCCACCACGTGCACCACGCCGTCGGTGATCTGCAGGTCCGACGGGTCGGCCTCGAGCGCGCCGGCCGCGATGCGCAGCGCCTTCTCACGCACCTTCCTGCAGGCCAGCGCGATGGCGTTGCCGCTGACGACGGCCGCGCGGGAGGCGAACGTGCCGACCGCGTACCCGAACCTGCGCGTGTCGCCGGTGACCACGCTGATCCGCTCGATGGGCACACCGAGCTCGGTGGCGGCGATCTGGGCGAACGCCGTCTCGTGCCCCTGGCCCTGCGAGGTGAGTCCCGTGGACACGTGCACGCGACCGTCGGAGGTCACCTGCACGTGCCCGCCCTCGTACGGCCCGACGCCGGTGCCCTCGACGTAGCACCCGATCCCGATGCCACGGCCGGGCGCCCGCACGAAGTCGTCCCAGCCGATGAGCTCCTTGATCATGCGGAGCATCTCGGGATAGTTCCCACTGTCGTAGATCAGCGGCCGCCCGTCCTGGAACGTCATCCGCTGGTCGTACGGGAACTCCTCGGGCTGGATGAGGTTGACCGCCCGCACCTCGGTCCGGTCCTTGCCCAGGTATCGGGCGATCTTGTCCATGGTGCGCTCCATGCAGAACACGCCCTGCGGGCGGCCCGCGCCCCGGTACGGGGTGACCTGCACGGTGTTGGTGTAGACGGCGCTGAACTCGACCCGGTACGCCCCGAGCTTGTACGGGCCGAGCAGCTGGGTCGAGGTGACGATGGGCACGATGATCCCGTACGGGGTGTAGGCCCCGTGGTCGTGCAGGATCGTCACGTCCAGGCCGAGCACCCGCCCGTCGTCGTCGAACCCGGCGCGCACGTACTGCACCTGCCCGCGCTCGTGCGCGGAGGAGATGAAGTGCTCCCTGCGGTCCTCGCTCCATTTGAGCTCGCGGCCGAGCGTCATGGCGGCCCAGGGGATGAGGATCTCCTCCGGCCACGGGTGCACGATCTTCACGCCGAACCCGCCGCCGACGTCGGGCGCGATCACCTCGACCTGCGGCAGCGGCAGGCCGAGCGCGGCGGCGACGGCCATGCGGACGCTGGTGGAGGTCTGGGTGCTGGAGTAGACGCGCAGGTCGTGGCCGTCCCAGCGGGCGTACACGCCGCGTCCCTCCAGCGGCATGCTGGCGCTGCGCTCGATGTCGAGCCGGAACGCCAGGGTGTGCGGCGCGGTCTCGATGGCCTCCCGCGCGCCGCGCCCGTCGGCGGCGGCGACCTCCTGGACGAGGTGGGCGCCGACGTTGCCGGGCACGTCGTCGTGGACGAGCTGGGCGCCCTGGACGGCCTCCTCCAGGCCGACGACCGGCTTGAGCGGCTCGTAGTCGACCTCGATGAGCGCGCAGGCGTCCTCGGCGGTGTACCTGTCGGCGGCCACGACCATCACGACCGGCTCGCCCACGTGCCGGACGACGTGCCTGGCGAGGGGGTACGCGGTGCGCCCGTGCGTGAGCGCCGGGTGCGGGATGAGGAGCGGGAGCGCGCGGCCGACCCGTTCGGGCAGGTCCTCCCAGGTGTAGATGGCGACCAGCCCCGGCACGTCGAGCGCGGGCCCGACGTCGATGTCGCGGATGCGGGCGTGCGCGTGCGGCGAGCGCACGAACGCGGCGGCGAGCGCGTCACGCCCCAGGTCGTCGAGGTAGCGGCCCTGTCCGGTGAGCAGCCGGGGGTCCTCCCGCCGCGCCACGGGCTCCCCGAACAGCCTCGTCGTCATGATTCCTCCGCCAGCAGCTCGGCGGCCCGGTGGACGGCCTTGACGATGTTCTGGTAGCCGGTGCAGCGGCACAGGTTGCCGGAGACGCCCTCCAGCACCTCCTCCTCCGTCGGCGCCGGGTTCTCCGCGAGCAGGGCGGTCACGGTGCACAGGAATCCGGGTGTGCAGAAGCCGCACTGCAGGCCGTGGCACTCGGCGAAGGCCCGCTGCACGGGCGAGAGCCGGTCCGGTCCGGCGAGGCCCTCGACGGTGGTGAGCTCACGGCCGTCCACGGTGACGGCGAACGTCAGGCACGAGCGCACCGGCTGCCCGTCGAGCAGCACGGTGCAGCAGCCGCAGACGCCGTGCTCGCACCCGACGTGGGTGCCGGTCAGGCCGAGGTCGTGGCGCAGGCAGTCGGACAGCAGCCGGCGGGCGGGTACGCTCACCCGCCTGGCGACGCCGTTCACCACGAGCGTGATCTCATGCTCCACGGATGGCCGCCCCCTCCCGCGCCGCCTTCCACAGTGCCCGCTCGGCGAGCACGCCCACGAGATGCCTGCGGTAGGCCGCCGAGGCGTGGATGTCGTCCTCCGGCTCGACCGCGCTCTGGACGAGCCGCCCCACCTCGGCCCAGTCGAGCTCGTGAACGGGACAGTGCCCGCTCGCCTCGCTCACGTCCACGACCACCGGCACGGGGCCGACACCGATGCAGGCGACCTTCGCGGCGGTGACGTAGGCCTCTTCGTCCAATGTCACGACGGCGCAGACGCCGGCCAGCGCGTAGTCGCCGTGCCTGCGGGCGACCTCCTCGAAGGCGTCTCCGGTCCGGAAGCCCAATGCCGGGAAGAATGCCGACACGGCCAGCTCGCCCGGCTGGACCGCCGACTCCATGGGGCCGGTGAAGAAGTCCGCGGCGGGCACGTCCCGCACCACCTGGGTGTGTCCCTCCCAGCGGGCGACCCGGACGGAGCCGCCCAGGACGGCCAGCACGGCAGGCAACTCGGCGGCGGGGTCGGCGTGCACGAGGCTGCCCACCACGGTCCCGCGATTGCGGATCACCGGATGAGCGACCAGCTTCAGGGCCCGGGTGAGCAGCGGATGCGCGCCGGCCCGCTCGACCTCGGAGTGCCGGGCCAGCGCACCCACCCGCACGCCCGCCTCGGTGACGTCGATGCCGCCCAGCGACGCCACCCGGTTGATGTCGACGAGATACTCAGGGGCCGTCAGCCGCATGTTGAGCATCGGGATCAGGCTCTGCCCTCCGGCCAGCACCTTGCCCCGGACCTCGGCGAGGGTCCGCAACGCCGCGCCGAGATCGCCCGGGGCGTGGTACTCGAACGGCGGCGGCTTCACCCGGCCTCGCTCCTCGCCGGCTTGAGCGACCTGCCGGCGATGGCCCGCAGCAGGTGGTAGCCGCCCAGCACCACGATGGTGCCGAGCGCGATGCCCTCCAGGATGAACTCGCCGCCGATGAAGTGGCTCACGGGTCCGATGGCCAGGATGATGCCCGCGCCGATGGGGACCATGTTGACCGGGTCGGCGAAGTCCACCCGGTTCTCGATCCAGATCTTCGCGCCCAGCAACCCGATCATGCCGTACAGGATGACGGTGACGCCGCCGAGCACGCCGCCCGGCGTGGCCGCGACCAGCGCCCCGAACTTGGGGACCAGCCCGAAGAAGATCGCGATGACGCCGGCAATGTAGTAGGCGGCCGTCGAGTAGACCCTGGTGGCGGCCATGACGCCGATGTTCTCGGCGTACGTCGTCGTCGGCGAGCCGCCGACCGCGCTGGTGACCACCGTGGCGACGCCGTCGGCCACCACGGCCCGCCCGACGTACGGGTCCACGTCCGCCCCCGTCATCTCACCCACGGCCTTGACGTGCCCGATGTTCTCCGCGATGAGCGCGATGACCGCGGGCAGCACCAGCAGCACGGCCGAGAATCTGAAGTCGGGGCCGTGGAAGTTCGGCAGGCCCCACCACTCGGCCTTGGCCACGCCGGAGAAGTCCACCCGGTCGTGCGGGAAGGCCGTGGCCACGCAGTACGTCCCCTCGACCGGGCAGGCGTTGCCCGCCGCGTCCCGAAGGTTCTGGCCGGGCAGCACGGACGTGACCGGCCCGGCCGCCCGGTCGAGCAGCCACGACAGCACGAACCCGGCGACGAGCCCGATCAGCACGCCGATCCGCCCGATGAAGCCCTTGAACAACACGATCACCAGGAAGGTGATCACCATCGTGATGAGCGCGACCCAGTGGTCCTGCGGCCAGTAGACGTCCGCCACCACGTACGCCAGCCCGAACCCGATCAGCATCACCACCGCGCCGGTGACCACGGGCGGGAAGACCTTGTGGATGATCTCCACGCCGAGGAAGTGGATGGCCAGGCCGGCCAGCGCCAGCACGAGCCCGGCGACCAGGATCGCGCCGGTCACGATCGCGTCCGCGCCGGCGGTGTCGCCGCCCGCGGCCGCCCTGATGGCGAACACGCCGCCCACGAAGGACGCGCTGGTGCCCAGGTAGCTGGGCACCTTCCCCTTCACGATCAGCAGGAACAGGATCGTCGCGACGCCCGACATCATCACGGCGACGTTCGGGTCCAGCCCCATGACGATGGGGAAGACGAACGTCGCTCCGAACATCGCGATCACGTGCTGCGCGCCGAAGCCCACCATTCTGGGCCAGCTCAGGCGCTCGTCGGGCTTGACCACCTCGCCAGGTGCCAGGTGCTTGCCGTCACCGTGCTTGGTCCATCCCCAAACCATGAGAAGGCCCCTTTGTGCTGGTTTTTTCGCTGAGCCGGCGCCACGTCCGTTGCGGGCACATTAGGCCCGCCCGGACACTCCTACACGGGCATGATCTGCCAAATCTGCGCCGATCACCAGTGAAACCTCGCGCACACGCCAGAACTATGCGACGTGAATCGCGAATCCATCCCCGCTGACGACCTGCCCTGACCGGATTTTGGCGGTCTTGCGCAGCTCGACCTCTCCGTCCACGAGCACCATGCCCTCGGCGATCAGGTGCTTGGCCATGCCACCCGTTTCCGTGATCCCGCAGTACTTCAGCAGGTCGCACAGCGGGATGTAGTCGGATTGCAGTTCGAAGTCCAGGTCCACGAGGCTCCAGCCTAGATGCCCCGCATACGCAACACGTGCAGGGCCAGGGTCAGGTTGAGCCGCAGGTGCGGGTCGTCGGTGAAGTTGCCGAGCAACCGCTCCAGCTTGCCGATCCGGTAGCGCAGGGTGTTGTAGTGGAAGTGCAGCCGCCTGGCCGTCTCGGCCACGTTGAGGTTCGTCTCCAGCAGCACCTGCAGCGTACGCCGGAGGTCGGCGTTCTCGGCGTCGTCGTCGGAGGCCAGCGGCCCGAGTGTCTCGCGGACGAACGCGTGCAGCTCGTCGGTGTCGTTCACCAGCGACAGCAGCCGGTAGACGCCCAGCTGGTCGAAGTGCGCGACCGCGCCGGGACCGTGCAGCTGGCGGCCCACCCTGGCCGCCTTCAGCGCCTGCGAGTACGCCTCCGGCAACGTCTCCGCGCCAGGGCTGGGCCGGGACGTGCCGGTCGAGAACGTCGCGGGCGGCACGTCGGCGAAGGCCGAGGCCGCGTCCTTGGCCACCCGGGTGGCATCGATCGCGGCGTCGACCACGGCCACCACCTCGTGCGAGAACCCGGCCACCGCGCCGCGCGGGTCGTGCCGCCTGATCGCCGCGGTCCAGCACGACACCAGCCGGTCCTGCGCGCTGCGCTCGTCGCCGTCGGGGTCGAGCTCGGCCACCAGCACGGTCACCGGTCGCGACAGGTCCCATCCGAACGCCCTGGCCCGGGTTGTGATCCGCTCGATGGTGCCGGCCCGGCCGGTGAGCACGTCGCGCAGGAAGTCGGCGCGGTATTTGCTCTCGACGGCGTTGACCGCCTCCTGCCGGGTGACGACGAGCGCGGCGACGGTGGCGGCGCGCTCCAGGATGCCGACGTCGCCGTCCCTGATCGCGCCCGACGGGCTGTAGGCGACGATCCTGCCGTGGTGGTGCCCGCCGGCGAGCACCGGCACGGAGGCGAACGCCCGCCCGCGCCCCGACGTGCGAGCCGGCGAGGTCGGCGGGCCTTCGTTGGAGATCGACTCGCGCAGCACGGCGACCTGGTCGGCGGGCCCGGCGGTGGCCAGCACGTGGCCGGCGCCGTCCACGGCCGCGACCGACACGTCGAGCAGTTGAGCCACCTCGGCGGTGACCTCGCCCAGCCCGCCGCCGGCCAGCACCACCTGCACCATCGCCCGGTGCGCCTCCTCGACGCGGGCCAGCATGGCGGCCTGGCGGTTGAGTATGTCGGTCAGCACCTGGTTGAGGATGTCGTCGAAGCCGACGTCGTTCGGCAGCAGGATGAGCGGGAAACCGAGCCGGTCGGCCTGCTCGACCATCTCGTCGGGCAGTTCGTCGACGTACCGGCCGAGCTTGATGGCGAGGGCGGCCAGACCGCGCTCGTCGAGGTCGGCCACGAGCCGGCCGAGCGACTGCGGCGTGTTGCGCAGCGGGTAGCCGGTGGTGAGCAGCAGCTCGTGCGGCTTGACCCAGGCCAGGATGTCGGGGACCTCCATGACGTTGAGACGCTGGACGATGCGCCCGAGCCCGCTCTCCCCGGCGATGAGCCTGGCCTCCGCGAGGGTCGACACGCCCAGCACCTCTTCCACTGACACGCCATGGATGATCGTTCCGGTGCTGGCGAGACGGACGGGGGGCTCCATGGGGAAATTGTGACCCGGGAAGCGGTCTGTCAGGAAGAGCCAACCTTCCCGCTGACTGTTGGCAAATTTCTCCGTACGGAGGGTTCCCGGCCCGTTCTACGGTCAGGTCCAAGGTCGGTTGGGAGGTCCGGTGACGGTCAGTACTCGCGCGCGGCGTACCCGCATCCATGTCACGGGCGCGGCCAGCACGGCGGTACGGCCCGTCCTGGAGTCGCCGCGCCGCCCCGCCCGCGTGATCGCCGCTTTCCCCGCAGGCGTGTACCTGGAGGTCAGGACCGATCTGGAGCCGTCGGTGATCGCCGTCATCACCGGCGCGGCCATCAGGCTCCCGAACTCGGCGCTGCTGGCGGGCCCGTTGCCGCACGTCACGGTGGGTGACGAGGCGTCGGTGGGCGACCGCGCGATCGACTTGGGGCCCTTGAGCCTGAGTGTGCGCCGCTGGTGGGATCCGGCCCCGTCCCTGGCGCCCGCTGAGCCGGGCTCTCTGGCCGGAGCCGCCGCGATCCTGGCCCGGCCCGCCGAGCCGCGGCCCGGTCTGGACGGCAACGGCGCGGTCGCCTCGCTCAGCGCCGCCTGCGCGACAGGGTGGCTGCTGGGGGTCGTGACGGCGGCCGAGCAGCTGATCGGGCTCGGGCCCGGGCTCACGCCGAGCGGTGACGACGTGCTGGCCGGCCTGCTGGTGACGTTGCGGCACGTGGGCCGGGCCGCGAGGACGGAACGGGCGGTGTGGCTGGCGGACTGGCTGGGGGCGACCGTCACGTTCGACGCGCGCACCCGTACCACTCCCCTGTCGGCCACGCTGCTGCACTGCGCGGCCAGGGGCGAGGCCAGCCCCGAGGTGCTCGCGGTGCTGCGCGGCGTCACCGGTGAACAGGCACTCGAACCGGCACTGAACCGGCTGCGCCGCCTCGGTCACACCTCGGGCGCCGACCTCGCCCAGGGCGTCGCCATCGGCGTGCGGGCCGTCCTGTCCCTGGGCGGGCGGCGATGAGCACGGAGGCGGTGCTGGTCCGCAAGGGCGCATACTACGACTCGGTCCAGCTCATGCGGGTCAGCCGGGCGCTGGCGGACACGCCGGGCGTCGAGGCGGCGATGGTGGCCATGGCGACGGACCTCAACGTGACCGTCATCAGGGATCTGGGCTTCACGGTCCCCGAGGCCGGGCCTGGCGACCTGCTGATCGCCGTCCGGGCGCACGACACGAAGGCGGCCGTCGCGGAGGCGGACCGGCAGCTGACCACGCTGGAGCGTCCTGGGACGGCGACCTCGCAACCGCCGCTGACCACCCGCTCGGCGGCCGCCCGCGGTCCGGCCGATCTGGTCCTGGTCTCGGTGCCCGGGGAGCACGCCTTCTGCGAGGCGCACGACGCCGTCCTGGCCGGCCTGCCCGTCATGATCTTCAGCGACGGGGTGCCCGTCGCGCAGGAACGGTGGCTCAAGGAGCTGGCGGAGGAGCGGGACGTCCTGGTGATGGGCCCGGACTGCGGCACCGCCTCGATCGGCGGCGTCGGCCTCGGCTTCGCGAACGTCCTCTCCCCCGGACCCGTCGGCGTGGTGGCCGCCTCGGGCACCGGCGCCCAGCAGGTCACCTCGCTGCTCGACTGGGCGGGCGCGGGCGTCAGCCACATCCTGGGCGTGGGCGGCAGGGACCTGTCGGCCGAGGTGGGCGGCCTGTCGACGCTGCGTGCCCTGCGCATGCTCGACGAGGACCCGGCCACCGACCTGATCGTGCTCATCTCGAAACCGCCCGCCCCCGAGGTGGCGCGGCTGGTGGAGGAGGCCGTGGCCGGGCTGCGCACGCCGGTGATGTCCGCGCTGCTTCCCACCGACCTCACCGAGGCGGCGGAGCAGGCGCTGCGCGTTCTCGGCAGGTCTGTCCCCGAGTGGCCGTCCTGGCCGGGCGCCCTGCGAGAGGCCTCGGGGAAGACGCTCAAGGGCATCTACGCCGGGGGCACGCTCAGCCTGGAGGCCGCGGCGGTCGCCGGCCAGGGCGACTTCGTCGACTACGGCGACGACGCCTACACCAGGGGACGGGCGCACCCGATGATCGACCCGACGCTGCGCGTCGAGGCACTTTCGCGGGCCGGCGGGACCGACGTGGTGCTCATGGACGTCGTGCTGGGCCATGGCGCCGACCCGGACCCGGCCGCCTCCCTCGTTCCCGCCATCGCCCACACCCCCGCGGCCGTCGTGGTGTCCCTCGTCGGCACCCTGGGCGACCCGCAGGACCTGCACCGCCAGGCGGCCGCGCTGCGTGCGGCGGGTGCCGCCGTGTTCGTGTCCAACGCCCAGGCGGCCCGGCATGCCAGGAGTCTCGTATGAGCCCGTTGTCCGCCCCGTCCAACGTGATCACGGCCGGCGCGGGGCTGCTCGACGAGGCGCTGGCCGCGCAGGCCGTGCCGACGACGCCGGTGGACTGGCGCCCGCCGCTGCCCGGCACCGCCGAGGCGCTGGTCAAGGTGCTGGCCGACCCGCGCAGGCAGGCGGCCAACGAGCTGGCCGCGCGCCGGCTCACCTCCGCGCGGCCGTATCTCGTGGGGGTGCGGCGGGCGTCGGAGGTGCTGCCGTCGGGCACGTTCCTGCACGCCGGCCCGCCGATCACGTGGGAGCGCGCCTCGGGGCCGATGCGCGGCGCGCTGATCGGCGCGATGTTGCTGGAGGGCCTGGCGGGCGACGAGCACGACGCGGCGGTCGGACTGGCGGCCGGCGAGATCGCCCTGCGGCCCTGCCACGAGCACGCCTCTGTGGGGCCCATGGCGGGCGTGGTGAGCCCGTCCATGTGGATGTTCGAGGTACGCGACGAGGAGCACGGCGGCACCGCCTACTGCTCGCTGAACGAGGGTTTGGGCAAGGTCCTCAGGTACGGCGCCTACGGTCCCGAGGTCCTCGACCGGCTGCGCTGGATGGACACGGTGCTCGGCCCCGCGCTGGCCGCGACGCTGGAGCGGACCGGCCCGATCGACCTTCGCTCACTGATCGCGCAGGCCCTGCAGATGGGCGACGAACTGCACAACCGGAACCGCGCGGCCACCTCGTTGCTGCTGCGCGAGCTGGCCCCGGCCGTGGTCGAGTCCGCCCCCGCGCGCGCCGCGGAGGTGCTGCGCTTCATCAACGGCAACGACCACTTCTTCCTGAACGCCGGCATGGCCGCGGCCAAGGTCAGCACGGACGCGGCCCGCGACATCCCCGGCTCGACCATGGTCGTCGCCATGGCCAGGAACGGCACCGACTTCGGCGTCCAGGTCTCAGGGCTCGGCGGGCGCTGGTTCACCGGCCCCGCCGGGGTGCCCGACGGGCTCTACCTGGGCTCGTACGGCCCCGAGGACGCCAACCCCGACATCGGCGACTCCACGATCACCGAGACGTCGGGGCTGGGCGGGTTCGCGATGGCGGCCTCCCCGGCCATCGTCCGGTTCGTGGGCGGCGAGGTGGCCGACGCGGTGCGGGCCACCCGCTCCATGTACGAGATCACGCTCGCCGAGCACCCCGCGTACCAGATACCCGGTCTCGGTTTCCGCGGCACGCCGGTCGGCATCGACGTCACGCTCGTCGCGAGGACGGGCCTGCTGCCCGTGGTCAACACCGGCATCGCGGGCCGCGTCGCTGGAACGGGCCAGGTCGGTGCGGGCCTGGTCAAACCACCTGCCGAGGCGTTCACCAGCGCATTGCTGGCCCTGTCCGGCGCAGTAAGTGATCCATTTGAATAGCCCTATAGCTGCACGTCAGTAGCGCTGTAAAGGGACATCAGCTTCCCTTGTGCATTCGGCGCCGATATCGTATCGAACCTCAATAATCTGCAAGTAGCGTGAACACGCACGTGACGGATGAGGCGAGATGGGGGCAGGAAGATGGCAGCCGACCGCTTGCTCAGCGGGCCCGGCGGAGAGGGAAGTGCCCCGAGCGGCCCCCCGCAGAGCCAAGGCCGCCTGATCGGCAGGCGATACCGACTCATGTCGCCGGTCGGCAGAGGCGGCATGGGCATGGTGTGGCACGCCCACGACGTCCTGCTCGACCGGGACGTGGCGGTCAAGGAGCTGATCCTCCCGTACGGGCTCGACCACGCGGGCAAGCAGGTGGCGCACCGCCGCATGCTGCGCGAGGCCAGGTCGGCCGCGCGCCTGACGCATCCCGGCATCGTGACCGTGCACGACGTCGTCGAGGAGGACGGCCGCCCCTGGATCGTGATGGAGCTGGTCCGGGCGTGGTCGCTGGAGCAGGCGGTACGCCAGAGCGGGCCGCTCCCGGTGATCCAGGCCGCCGAGATCGGCATCCGCGTGCTCGACGCGCTCATGCACGCGCACGCCGCCGGGATCCTGCACCGCGACATCAAGCCGGGCAACGTCCTGCTGACCCAGGACCGCGTGGTGCTGACCGACTTCGGCATCGCCGCCATCGAGGGCGACGTGAACATCACGCAGACCGGGGTGCTCATGGGATCCCCGGCGTACATCCCGCCGGAGCGGTTGTCCGGGCAGCCGATCGCGCAGTCCGCCGACCTGTGGTCGTTCGGCGCGACGTTGTACGCGGCCGTCGAGGGGCGGCCGCCGTACGAGGGGCCCGACCCGGTGGCGGTGCTCGGCCAGGTGCTCACCCAGCCCCCGATCACCCCGCAGCGCGCCGGCTCGCTGATGCCGGTGATCGAGGGCCTCCTGCGCAAGAACCCCACGGAGCGGCTGACGGCCCCGCAGGTCATCGAGATGCTGGAGGCGGTGCTCCGGGCCCACGGCTCCGCCCGCCCGCGCAAGCCCGAGACGCTGCCCAGCCCGGTCGACCCGACGCCAGCCGGGCTGCTGCCCCCGCTCGACACGCCGTCGGGGCCGATGCCGTCGCGGATCGTGGAGACGCCTTCGGGGCCGGTGCGCGTGCCGTACGACCCGTTGAGCAGCCCGTCGGGCGGCCACTCGATGCCGTACGACGGGCTGTCCACCCCGTCGGGCAGCCACCGGACCGACCAGCTGCCGACCTCCTACGGCACGGGACCGCAGGTCCCCCAGGGCTTCTCGACGGGCCCGCACCGGATGGCGAGGCGTGACCTCGACGACGACCTGGACAGCCCGTCGGGACCGCGCCCGCAGCCGATCCTGCCGCTGACCTCCGACAGCCGCTCTTCCACGACCTCCGGCGCGACCCCGTGGCCGCTGGCCTCCGCCGACGACCTGCGCGAGCAGTCGCGTGACCTGTCGCACGACATCAGCAACAGCCGTCTCGCCGTCCTGCCGAACGTGTCGCCGCGCACCGGCAAGAGCAGGCGCAGGGCGGACGAGGACGAAGGGCCCTGGATGCGCGACGGGCGGCCCACGCCGCTCACGATCATCAGCTCGCTGCTGGCGGTGGCCGTCGTCATCGGCGCTGTGATGGTCATCCTGTCGGGCGGCGGCGGTACGCCCCAGGCCGGCCCGAGCACGCCGGCCACCACGTCCACCGGCAAGACGCTGCAGGCCGACCCGTCGGTCGTGCCCGAGGGGTACAAGGAGCACACGCCGGCCGGTTTCTCCGTCGCCGTGCCCCAGGACTGGAAGCTGGCCGCGTCGGGCGGCGAGGCCACGTTCACCGGGCCGAAGGACTCGGGCATCCAGGTCCTCGTGGAGGAGGCGACCCCGCAGGCCGACGGCGGGCTGTCGGAGCTCGGCAGGCTGGAGGCCGACGGCGGCCGGGAGAGCTACATCCAGGTGCAGCTGCAGGCGGTGGACTACCGCGGCTGGAAGGCGGCCGACTGGGAGTACACCTACACCACCGCCAACGGCGTCCCGATGCATGCGCTGACCAGGTACGTCACGATCGACGACACCACCGCGTTCAAGATCACGTTTGACCTGCCCGAGCTCAAGTGGGACGACCAGGCGGACACCCGGCAGGTCTTCCTGGACACGTTCAGGAAGACGACCTAGTGCCGCATCATCTTGGGTTTGCCCCGTTTCGTGGGGACACGCCGATCAAGGTCCCACCGCGGTCGGCGTGATCGCCTCAGACTCTGTTCGTGGCGGAGCGGGTTCGCGTACGCGAGATCGATGACGACGAGGGAAACCGACTGCTGCGCATCGTACGGCGTGGCACTGGCTCGGTGGTGACCTGGCGGCGAGCGCAGATGGTGCTGCTGTCGGCCCAGGGCATGA
>NZ_VCKY01000183.1 GCF_005889735.1 Nonomuraea turkmeniaca | reverse complement strand
GTGCAGGAGGAGGTCGGCGACGGCGGCCGGCTCCAGGGTGAGCGCCAGCCCGAGCGCGGGGCGTCCGGGTTCGACGTCGAAGAAGTGGCCGGTGACGGGCAGGTCGATGGAGGCCACGAGGTAGTCACCGGGACGGTATTCGAGGACCCGGTCGCCCACCGCGAGCCGCTTGGCGCCCTGGGCGAGGACCGCCAGCACGGTGCCGGTCATCGAGGGTGCGGGCGGCCCGGGCCGCTCGATCTGCGCGATGTAGAGGCCGTCGATGGCGGTGCTCTCCTCGGGCCGGACGTGCCGGGCCAGCGCCGCGCGGAGCTCGTCGAATCTCAGCGATTCCTCCATAAGCAGGATTATGCAAGAGCGGGGCAGGTTTGTTCTACCGAAACCCCAGTGCAAAGCGGTGAAATGGGACTACCCCGAGCGGTGAGGAATCACCGCAGGAGGGGGATCGTGCATATCTATTCTAAGGAAGAGGAACACTGTCGTGAAGGTCCGCTACGGGTTCAACGCCACCTTGACCGCCAAGCCCGGACAGGGGGAGCGGCTGGCCGGGTTGCTGCTGACCGGCCTGGACGAGGGCAGCCCGGCCGCGAGCGAGCACTGCGTGGTCTATCTCGTCTGCCAGTCGGCGTCCGACCCCGACGTCGTCCACGTGACCGAGGGCTGGACCAGCGAGGAGGAGCACCACCGGGTCTTCGCGGGCGAGGCCGCGCAGGCGCTCGTCGCCCAGGTCCAGGAGCTCGTCGCCGCGGAGTCCCCGTACACCGACTACGTGCCGGTCGGCGGCAAGGCCGCGTTCTGAGATTCGAGAGGAACCGTTCATGTCATCCCTTGCCCGCCCCGCCCTCGACCCCGAGCTGAACGCCCTGCTCACCGACGTGCCGCTCGTCCCGCGGATCACCCCGCAGTTGCTCACCCAGCTGCGCGGCATGCCCTCGACGCCGGTCGAATCCCTGCTGGAGGGCCGCGCCGTCGACCGCCGCGAGATCACCGTGCCAGCCCCTGACGGCGCCGGGATCCCGATGACGGTCCTCGCCCCGGCCGGCGCCGGTCCCGCGGCCCCGTGCGTGTACTGGATGCACGGCGGCGGCATGATCATGGGGGATCGGTTCTCGCAGCTCGACATTCCCCTCGAATGGCTCGACCTGCTCGGCGCCGTCGTGGTCACCGTGGACTACCGGCTCGCGCCCGAGGCCGGCGGCGCCACCCCCGTCGAGGACTGCTACCGGGGCCTGCTGTGGATCGCCGAGCACGCCGGCGACCTCGGCATCGACCCGAGCCGCGTCGTCGTGGCGGGCGCCAGCGCCGGCGGCGGCCTGGCCGCGGGCGTCACACTCATGGCCCGCGACCGCGGCACGCCGCCGATCGCCGCCCAGGTGCTGATCTGCCCCATGCTCGACCACCGCAACACCACCACCTCCAGCCGCCAGTACGCCGGTGAGCCCGGCGTGTGGACCCGCGAGAGCAACGAGTTCGCCTGGAACGCCGTGCTCGGCGACCTCTACGGCGACCAGGTTCCCGCCTACGTCTCGCCCGCCACGGCCGAGGACCTGTCGGGCCTGCCGACCACGTACATCGACGCGGGGTCCGCCGAGGTATTCCGCGACGAGGACGTGGAGTACGCCACCCGGATCTGGGGCGCGGGCGGGCAGGCCGAGCTGCACGTCTGGGCGGGCGGCTTTCACGGCTTCGACGCCCTCTTCCCGCGGGCCGCCCTGTCGGCCGCCGCCCGCGAGACCCGTACCGGGTGGCTCGCCCGCACCCTGGACGCCGGATGAAGACCGCTTCCAAGAGCAGGCACCACCGCCCCGGCGGACCGGGGTCAGGCGCGCGGAGCGACTGGGGCCGGCAGGCCCACCCCGAACAGGCGGGCGTCCACCTCGTTGAGCGCCAGGCGCAGCGCGCCCAAGGCGACGCTCTCGGTGCCCAGCGTGGAGGCGCGGATCTCGGGGACGCGCAGGCAGGTGCGGCCCAGCTCGCGGGCCAGATGGTCGAGGATGAGGTCGGCCGATCGGGAGAGAAGCCGCCGCCGAGGACGACGACCTGCGGGTCGAGGGTGAGCACCAGGGCGGCCGTGCCGACGGCCAGGTCGCGGGTGTAGCGGCGGACGGCGGTCCTGGCCGCCTTGTCGCCGGCCAGCTCGACGTCGACCACCTCGTGCCGCTAGCCGAAGCCTGGGACTCCGGCGCGTCGGAGTGGGATGCCGCCAGACGCGAGCAGTACGCCAACTACCTCGACCGGCCCGAGCACCTGGTCTTGCCGTCACCGCCCGCTCCAACTAACCGGAGTACGCGTAGGTTCCCCAGCGGCTGGCAGGGCTGAGTAGGCGCAGAGGGGCAGCTCTGAGGCCTCGCCTTGGCCCGCACGACTGCTTACGCCCTCGCCAGGAAGGGCGAATTCCCCGTACATCTCATCCGTATCGGTGATCTCTATCGAGAGTCCACCACGGACTTGATGGAGTTGCTCAGAGGAACATCGCCAGAAGAGCCCTCTAGCGGCTGATCCACTGTGTTGGACCCTGGGGGCGTGTCTGCCCCAGGGTCTTGAACCTATAGGGACGCCGCAAACGCTAATGCGGCGTTGTCGGACGATCTCGTGGCAAATCGATGGCAACACGATCACAGGGCGTCCTGGTCGCCAGGAGCTTCGCGCGCTTTCCACCCTGCTATGGGTTGTCCTTGACGGCGTTGCGCCATGGAGCCTTGGGATCGGCCATGGTGTCCAAGACCAACTGACACCATGTGAATGCTGCGTTGACGGCCAGGTGGGCATGCCGCGGCCCAAGACCGACGGGAACACTCGCGGGACCATGCCCTGTTCCATAACCCCGATTGCGAAGTTCGGCCAGAACGATCGCGATTGCCGACACGGCACCGAGGATTTCTTCACGGCGTCGCTGCCATCAGGGCCAGGAGTTGTCGAGGAAGGATGCAGCCAGAGCACCTGCTGCGCCTCACGCACAAGTGCCGGCAGATCCGCCTTGTCGTCCACAGCCATTCCCCGCTCCTTGAGCACGACCTTTAGCCGTGCTCTCGATGAGCTCCTTGGCGCTGCCCACGGCCAAAGCCGGATCATCAATGATCGCCCGCTGAATCCGGCCCAACTGCTGACGGATGGCTGAGGCGTCAGACAGATTCTTCAACGAGTGTTAGCGGTCATCAGGAAATCTCTTGTCCGTCCACAAACGAGTCGAGCGAAAAACGAGGGCCTATCGGGAGGATGTGCCCGCTCTCCTCGTCCAATAGGTAGCCATCTCGCTTCAGCGATTGAAAGAACTTGCTGCTGTACTGCGGCTCGAACCCGTGCGCCAGCCGCTCAAAGACCCGCAAGGCTCTGCTCACGTGGTCAACGTCGCTCCAGTCAACGGCTTCGAGATACTCCTGCGTCCTGATTCGCCTCACGCTGGAGTCCTGGTACGCGCTCGTGGTGCTTGGTGCGAACAGCTCGTCCTGGAAGGCCGCGTCGATCTCCTCGACGGTGCTACCAGTCATGAGGTCACGGAACAGTCCGCGAGTGGTTCGGCTGATCAGATCGCTCACGTCGCATCACCGCCGTCTGCCTGCAAGCTACGGTCCCAGGATGCCGGATGCCCCTGACAGTCCGCCTCCGGTTATCACGAGCGTGTTCACACAACGACCCCGCCCCCGGGTGAACCAATGCTGCCAGGTGTCGATGTGGACTGATCTCTGTCACCTAATGACGGACGATCTTGGTGGCAAATTGATGGCAAACGATCAAAAGGCCGTCGCCCGATCTTCGGGAAACGGCCTCTGAGCTGGGGAAACACTGTGGGGCTACCAGGACTTGAACCTGGGACCTCTTCCTTATCAGGGAAGCGCTCTAACCGTCTGAGCTATAGCCCCGCGCACCGAACGTTATCGCATCCGCAGATCGGAGGCGAATCGGTTGTTCGGACGAGAAAAGCTTACCGCCTCCGGCGTGCTGTTCGCGCCGTCCTCATCCCGAGCACAGCACGAACAGCACGCCCACGGCGTTTACTCGGCCTCGCTGAAGGTCACCTCAACGCCCCCGACCAGATCGGACGAGATGTTGTAGATGACCGCTCCCAGCGTGGAAAGAGCCGTGATCAGGACCACGTTCACGGCCCCGATCAGCGCGGTGTACCCGAGGATCCGCACCGGCTCGAACCAGGAGGCGATGTCGATCGGGATAGAGCTCTGCCCCTGCTCGCCCTGGCCCAGCTGGTTGACCAGGTCCACGATCGAGTCGAACACCCCCAGGGCGGACAGCACCCCGTACAGGACGGCCACTGCCACGAACAGCACCACGAAGCACACCAGGGAGACCACGAAGCTGAACTTCATGGCCGACCACGGTTCGACGCGGCGCAGGACCAGGTGGGCCTTGCGGGGCAGCCGGCCGGCGCCGGCGTTCGACGACTTCTTCTTCGTCAGCTCGACCACAGGCGGGGCCTCGGTGGCCAGCGAAGGACGGATGCGGACGGTGTCGTTGCTCTCCACCTGAGGCGCCGGTGCAGGAGGTGACGCGGGCGCGGCGGCAGGAGCCTGTGACCGCTGCTGCTGCGCGTCCTCCTTGGGCGGGACAGGCTTACCCTGCGCGGGCGAGGTGGTTTCCTGTCCTTCGTCGACCGGGTTGAAAATCTCGGTTTCTGCGGGCTTGTTCGGTTGCTGTCCGTTACCCGAAGCCGCCTTTGTCCTGGCGGCACCGGCACCACCCTGGGCGCTCATGACTACTCTCCTCCCCCGTCTTCCTCAGTTTCCACCGAAGTCTCCAGCGACTCCGCGTTCCGGGCGAGGGCAACCACGCTGTCGCCTTCAGCGAGATTCATCAATCGCACTCCCATGGTCTGGCGGCCGGACTGCTTGATCTCGCCGGCACTCGTCCGGATCACCCCGCCGGCAGACGTGATCGCGAAGACCTCGTCCTCTGGGTTGACCATGACGGCTCCAACCAGCTTGCCACGGGCACTCACGATTTTCGCCGTCAGCACCCCTCTACCGCCACGGCCCTGAACTGGATACTGCTCCACTGGCGTCCGTTTTGCGTACCCACCCTCGGTGGCGATAAGCACATCTTGACCGTCGGCCATCCGATTCATGGCGAGAAGTTCGTCACCTTCGAGGAACCTCATGCCGATGACACCGCTGGTCGCCCGTCCCATGGGGCGAAGAGCCTCGTCGGAGGCGGTGAACCTGATGGATTGGGCTCCCCTGGACACCAGGAGCAGGTCATCGTGCTCGGAGACCAGGCGGGCTCCGATGACCTCATCGTCGTCCCGCAGGTTGATCGCGATCAGCCCGCCGGACCTGGGGGAGTCGTATTCGGAGAGGCGGGTCTTCTTGACCAGGCCGCTGCGGGTGGCCAGGACGAGGTAAGGGGCGACGTCGTAGTCGCGTAGGTCGAGAACCTCCATGACTATTTCGTCGGGCTGCATGGCAAGAAGGTTCGCCAAATGCATGCCTCGGGCGTCACGCGCGGCTTCAGGCAGCTCGTACGCCTTGACGCGGTACACCCGGCCCTTGTTGGTGAAGAAGAGCAACCAGTGATGCGTCGTGGTGACGAAGAAGTGGTCGACGATGTCGTCCTGGCGCAGCTGCGCACCGCGTACGCCCTTGCCGCCCCGCTTCTGTGCCCGGTAAAGGTCGGTCCTGGTGCGCTTGGCGTAGCCGCCGCGGGTGATCGTGACGACGATCTCGTCCTCGGCGATGAGGTCCTCGATCGACATGTCGCCGTCGTAGGCGATGATCTCGGTCTTGCGCTCGTCGCCGTAGCGGCCGACGACCTCGGCCAGCTCCTCGTTGATGATCTCCCGCTGACGGGACTCACTGGCCAGGATCGCGTTGTACTCGGCGATCTGCGTCATCAGCGAGTCGTACTCGTCCTGGATCGACTGGCGCTCCAGGGCGGCGAGCTTGCGCAGCTGCATGTCGAGGATGGCCTGCGCCTGCACCTCGTCGATCTCCAGCAGCGCCATGAGGCCCTGCTGGGCGTGCGAGGCGGACTCCGAGGCCCGGATCAGCGCGATGACCTCGTCGAGCCGCTCCAGGGCCTTGAGCAGCCCGCGCAGGATGTGCGCCCGCTCCTCGGCCTTGCGCAGCAGGTAGCGGGTCCTGCGGACGATGACCTCGATCTGGTGCGCCACATAGTGCCGGATGAACTGGTCGAGGCGCAGTGTCCGCGGCACGCCGTCGACCAGGGCCAGCATGTTGGCGCCGAAGGTGTCCTGGAGCTGGGTGTGCTTGTAGAGGTTGTTGAGCACGACCTTGGCGACCGCGTCCCGCTTGAGCACGATCACCAGGCGCTGCCCGACCCGCGAGGAGCTCTCGTCGCGTACGTCGGCGATGCCCGTGAGCTTGCCCTCGCGTACCAGCTCAGCGATCTTCAGCGCGAGGTTGTCGGGGTTGACCTGGTACGGCAGCTCGGTGACGACCAGCGCCTGCCGCCCCTTGTCCTCCTCGACCTCGACCACGGCCCGCATGGTGATCGAGCCGCGCCCGGTGCGGTACGCGTCCTCGATCCCCCGCCGACCGACGATCAAGGCCTTCGTGGGGAAGTCGGGCCCCTTGACCAGCCTGATCGAAGCTTCGAGCAGGTCCTCGTCGCCGGCCTCGGGGTTCTCCAGATACCACTTGACCGCCGCCGCGACCTCGCGGAGGTTGTGCGGCGGGATGTTGGTCGCCATGCCGACCGCGATGCCGCCGGAGCCGTTGACCAGCAGTTGCGGGAAACGCGCCGGCAGGACGTCGGGCTCCTGCGACTTGCCGTCGTAGTTGGGGCGGAAGTCGACGGTGTCCTTGTCGATGTCCCGCAGCATCTCCATGGCGATGGGCGCGAGCTTGCACTCGGTGTAGCGCATCGCCGCCGCCGGGTCGTTGCCGGGGGAGCCGAAGTTGCCCTGCCCGTCGACCAGCGGGTATCGCAGCGACCACGACTGCGCCAGGCGGACCAGCGCGTCGTAGATCGAGGTGTCGCCATGCGGGTGGTAGGTGCCCATCACGTCGCCGACGACGCGGGCGCACTTGAAGTAGCCGCGGTCGGGACGGTAGCCGCCGTCGTACATCGCGTACAGCACCCGCCGGTGCACCGGCTTCAAGCCGTCACGCACGTCCGGCAGCGCCCTGGACACGATGACGGACATCGCGTAGTCCATGTAACTGCGCTGCATCTCGGACTGGATGTCCACCGGCTCGATGCGGTCGGCCGGGGGAGTGGTGTTCACGTCCGTCACAGGAAAAGGTCCTTCTTAAACGTCGAGGAAGCGCACATCGCGGGCGTTGCGGATGATGAAGTCGCGCCTGGCTTCCACGTCCTCGCCCATGAGCACGCTGAACAGGTCGTCGGCCTGCGCGGCGTCGTCGAGCGTGACCTGGCGCAGCAGCCGGGTCTCCGGGTTCATCGTGGTCTCCCAGAGCTGGCCGGCGTTCATCTCGCCCAACCCCTTGAAGCGTTGTACGTTGTCGCGCGGCCGCGGGTCCGGCTTGCCGTTGGCGATGCCGTCCGCGATGACCGCGTCGCGCTCGGGGTCGGAGTAGGCGTAGGAGGCGTCCTCACCCTTGCGGTCCCACTTGATCTTGTAGAGCGGCGGGCACGACAGGTAGACGTGACCGGCCTCGATCAGCGGCCTCATGAACCTGAACAGCAGCGTCAGGAGCAGCGTGTTGATGTGCTGGCCGTCGACGTCGGCGTCGGCCATGAGGATGACCTTGTGGTAGCGCAGCTTGGCGATGTCGAACTCGTCGTGCACGCCGGTGCCCAGAGCGGTGATCAGCGCCTGGACCTCGTTGTTCTTCAGGACCTTGTCGATCCGCGCCTTCTCCACGTTGAGGATCTTGCCGCGGATGGGGAGGATCGCCTGGAAACGCGAGTCGCGGCCGCCCTTGGCCGAGCCGCCGGCCGAGTCGCCCTCGACGATGAACAGCTCGCACTTCTCCGGGTCGTTCCACTGGCAGTCGGCCAGCTTGCCCGGCAGGCCGCTGCCCGACTCCAGCAGCGACTTGCGCCTGGTCAGGTCGCGGGCCTGGCGGGCGGCGATGCGGGCGCGGGAGGCCTGCAGCGACTTGTTGATGATGTCCTTGGCCTCGCCGGGGTTGCGCTCGAACCAGTCGCGCAGGTGGTCGTTGCAGGCCTTCTGCACGAACGACTTGGCCTCGGTGTTGCCCAGCTTGGTCTTGGTCTGGCCCTCGAACTGCGGCTCCGACAACTTGACCGAGATGATCGCGGTCAGCCCTTCGCGGACGTCCTCGCCGGAGAGGTTGTCGTCCTTGCCATCCTTGAGGAACTTCTGCTCGCGCGCGTAGCGGTTGACGATCGTCGTCAGCGCCGCACGGAAGCCCTCCTCGTGGGTGCCGCCCTCCGCGGTGTTGATGACGTTGGCGAAGCTGTAGACGGACTCCGAGTAGGAGTTGTTCCACTGCATGGCGATGTCGACCGCGAGCCCGTCGCCCTCCTCCTCGAAGGAGATGATCGACGCGTGCGCCGGCTCCTTCTTGGCGTTGAGGTGCTGCACGAAGTCGGCAAGGCCGCCCTCGTAGATGTAGGTGACGGTCTTCGGCTCGCCGTTGACGTGGTCGGGACGCTCATCGGTCAGCGTGATCGTCAGGCCCTTGTTGAGGAAGGCCATCTCTTGGAAGCGCCGTGAGAGCGTCTCATAGTTCCAGTTAGTGGTCTCGAAGACCTCCGGGTCCGGCCAGAACGTGATCGTGGTGCCGGTCTCGTCGGTCCCCTCGCCCTTGGCCAGCGGCGCCACGGGCTTGGAGTGCTCGTAGCGCTGGCGCCAGTAGTGGCCGTTCTGCTTGACCTCGACGTCCATGGCGGTGGACAGCGCGTTCACGACAGCCGAACCGACACCGTGCAGGCCGCCGGAGACCGCGTAAGCCTGACTGTCGAACTTGCCGCCCGCGTGCAGCGTGGTCAGCACGACCTCGACGGCCGAGCGCTTCTCCACCGGGTGAATGCCGGTGGGGATGCCGCGCCCGTTGTCGACCACGCGCACGCCGTTGTCGGCCAAGAGCGTGACGTCGATGCGGTCGGCGTAACCGGCCAGGGCCTCGTCCACCGCGTTGTCCACGATCTCTTGGACGAGGTGGTGCAGGCCTCGCTCCCCGGTGGAGCCGATATACATACCCGGTCGCTTGCGAACCGCCTCAAGTCCTTCGAGTACGGTGATTGAGCTAGCGTCGTAGGACAACTGCGAAATCCTCCTGCCGCGGACACGCGGCGGGGGAGGCCATCAAATCGCAAAGCTGCCCCTGCCGTGCCCGTCACCGTCGTGAGTGCCCCGATGCGCGGTCACCCAGGGGAGTCGGCTTGCTGCCGGGGTGACACGCAAGCGGACGTGTCCGGAATCCTTTTTCATTCTACCGCTTCCGGAGACCCAAGGTGGCAATGAACGCGCCTGTGATGCCCTCTAGCTTGATTTGCCCCCGTGCCAGCATCCCCCCTCCGGAAAGGGGGCTTATCGCGTCTGCGGCTTTCTGATCGCCCCCGGCGCCTAACCGTAGGTGTCCCTTGGACCTCTGCTTCCGGTCACCCGCAATCCGCCCGACGGCCGGGGCGCGTTCTGCGGCGCCCTGACCTTGACCTTCGTCACGGTGCCGTCGCCGAGCTCCTCGTTGAGCCTGCGCACGAGGGTCCGAGCGAGCAGCCGCACCTGCGTCGCCCAGGCGGTCGAGTCGGCCGCGATCATCACCTCGCCGTCCTCGAAAGACTCAGGCTTGGTGTGTGCGGCCAGGTCAGGCCCCACGATGTCGGCCCAGCGGCCGAACACCCCGCCGACCGCCGCCGACCGCTCCCAGCCGCGATCGGCCAGCAGGTCCGCGATGGCACGTCCGAAAAGTTGTGGATCGCCGCCCTCCCTGCGCGGCCCCTTCCGCCTCGGCTCGCGCCGGGGGAGCTGGCCGCGCTTGGCCGCGTCCGCCTTGGCCTGAGCGAGCTTCTCCCTGGCCATGGCCACGCCCTTGGCCGTGGGGTTGTGCTCATCGGACACGGGTCACGCTCCCCTCCGCGACGTCGAATCTGGCTCCGGTCAGCTCACGTGGCACGTCATCCGGTACGGCCGCCGTGATGAGCACCTGCTCGGCGGGCGCGACGATCTCGGCGAGCCGCCGCCTGCGCTGGCTGTCGAGCTCGGCGAACACGTCGTCGAGTATCAGCACGGGATCTCCGCCGTCGGCACGCAGCAGATCGTAGGCGGCCAGCCGCAGCGCCAGTGCGAACGACCATGACTCGCCGTGGCTGGCGTACCCCCGCGCGGGCAGGTCTCCGAGGCCGAGGATCAGGTCGTCGCGGTGCGGGCCGATGAGGGTGACGCCGCGTTCCAGCTCCGACTGGCGGACCTCCAATAGCCGCTCCCGCAGCCGTTCTTCAAGGGTTTTCCCCAAGTCTGTGGATAACGTCTGTGTATCGAAAGATCCGCGTTCACCGGCGGATTCGCCCTCCGGACCCCCCTCGTCGCCATCCCCACCTGTGGACAACGTGCTCCGGTACGCGAGCGTCGCCGGGGCGCTCGCCGGCGCCAGTGCCGCGTACGCCCCCGCCACCAGCGGCCGCAGCGCCTCGATGAGCTCCAGCCGCGCCCCCAGCAGCTCGGCACCGTGCCTGGCGAGGTGGGCGTCCCACACCTCCAGCGTGCTCAGCACGTCCCCTGCGCCCGCCGCGGCGAACGCGGTCTCGCTCTCCTTGCGGCGGGCGCTCCTGCTGCCTCTGCGGGCCTGCGCGGCCGTACGCAGCAGGGCTCCGCGTTGCTTCAGCACCCGGTCGTAGTCGGCGCGGACGCCGGCGAACCTCGGGGTCCTGGCCACCAGCAGATCGTCGAGGAAACGGCGGCGTTCGGAGGGGTCTCCCTTGGACAGCGCCAGGTCCTCAGGGGCGAACAACACCGCGCGCAGCAGGCCGACGACGTCGCGGGCCCGGGACACGGGGGAGCGGTTGAGCCGCGCGCGATTGGCCCGGCCCGGGTTGATCTCCAGCTCGATGAGCGCCCGCCGGTCGTCCCTGTGGACAACGCAGCGGATGATCGCCCGGGCGGCGCCCTGGCGTACCAGCGGCGCGTCGCTCGCCACCCGGTGACTGGAGTGCGTCGCGACGTAGCCGAGGGCCTCGACCAGGTTGGTCTTGCCCTGGCCGTTGGGCCCCACGAACGCCGTGACGCCCGGCTCCAGGCCGAGCTCTACGGACGCGTAGGACCGGAAGTCGGTCAGCGACAGGTGGGCGACGTGCACCCCAAGAAGGTTAGTGCGCCCTGCCCATCACTGGGGTCACGGCACGCTTGCTATCGCTCCGTCTCACGCGGGGGCGTCACGTCCGCACCCGGTGAGTCGGCGCCCTTGCCCGTGCTGCCCTCGGTCGAGGTGATCGCGTGGCCGCCGAACTGGTTGCGCAGCGCCGCGACCACCTTCATCGAAGGGGAATCGTCCTGGCGCGAGGCGAACCGGGCGTAGAGCGCGGCGGTGATGACCGGCAACGGGACCGCGTGGTCCACAGCCGCCTGCACTGTCCACCGGCCCTCGCCGGAGTCCTGTGCATAACCGCGGAGCTGGTCGAGGTGCTCGTCGTCGTCCAGGGCCCGCACCAGCAGGTCGAGCAGCCAGGAACGGATGACGGTGCCGGTGCGCCAGCTCTTGAAGGAGCCCTTGACGTCCTTGACGGCGTCAGAGGCCTCCAGCAGCTCCCAGCCCTCCGCGAACGCCTGCATCATGCCGTATTCGATGCCGTTGTGGACCATCTTCGCGAAGTGCCCGGCGCCGACGTCGCCGGCGTGCACGAAGCCGTCCTCGCCTTCGGGCTTGAGCGTCTCGAAGATCGGCATCAGCCGCTCGACGTTGGCCTGGTCGCCGCCGCACATGAGCGCGTAGCCGTTCGTCAGGCCCCAGACGCCGCCGCTGACGCCGCAGTCGACGAAGCCGATGCCCTTCTCGGCCAGCTCGGCGGCGTGCTTCTGGTCATCCGCATAGTGGGAGTTTCCGCCGTCGATGACGATGTCGCCTTCGCTGAGCAGCTCGCCGAGGTCGTCGATCGTCGACTGGGTGGGTTTGCCCGCGGGGACCATGACCCAGACCACGCGCGGTGCCTGCAGGCGTTCGATCAGGTCTTTCAGGCCGGTCACGTCGCTGATCGACGGATCGCGGTCGTAGCCGACGACCTCGTGACCACCGCGGCGCAGGCGCTCGGCCATGTTGCCGCCCATCTTGCCCAGTCCGACCATGCCGATCTGCATGTTGTCCTACCCCCTTGTCAGGCTTCCATCATCCCCGATGACAGGTTCAGCCTGACAGGCGGATGGGCATGATCAGATAACGGTAGTCGGTGACGACGCCGTCGTCCACAGGCTTGCCACCGGTGAGGATAGCGGGCTTCGTGGATGTGGTCATCTGGAGCCTGGCCACGTCAGAGTCGATGGCGCCCAGGCCTTCCAGCAGGAACTGGTGGTTGAAGGCGATGTTCATGTCCTCGCCCTCGTAATCCACAGGCAGCGCCTCGACGGCCTGTGCCTCGTCGCCGCTGCCCGCCTCGAGCACGACTTCTCCGCTCTTGAACGCCAGCCGTACCGGCGTGTTGCGCTCGGCGACCAGGGCCACACGCTTGACCGCCTCCACGAACGGCCCTGTGGACAAGTCCGCGCGCGCGGAGAACTCCGTGGGCAGCAGCGACCGGTATTTGGGGAACTCAGGGTCGAGCAGCCGCGTGGTGGTCCGCCGGCCCGCGCTGGAGAAACCGATCATGCCCTCGCCGGTGCCGCCGGCGGAGCTGAGCGCGATCTCGACTTCCGCGCCGGTCGTGCCGAGGGCCTTGGCCGTGTCGGCGAGCGTCTTGCCGGGGATCATCGCGATGGCGGCGAAGTCGGGCTGCCCCGGCTGCCACTTCAGCTCGCGTACGGCCAGCCGGTAGCGGTCGGTGGCGGCGAGGGTCACGGTGTCGGCCTCGATCTCCATGCGCACGCCGGTGAGCATCGGCAGCGTGTCGTCGCGGCCCGCGGCGACGGCGACCTGGCCCACGGCGGAGGCGAACACGTCGCTGCCGACCCGGCCCGCGGCCGGCGGCATGGCCGGGAGCGACGGGTAGTCCTCCACAGGCATGGTGAGCAACGTGAATCGCGCGCTGCCGCACGTGACGACCGCCTTGGCGCCGTCCACCACGAAGTCCACAGGCTGTGCAGGAAGAGCGCGGGTGATCTCGGCGAGCAGCTTGCCCGAGACCAGCACCACTCCCGGCTCGCCGGTGTGGAGCTCGAGCGTCACCTCAGCGGAGACCTCGTAGTCGAATCCGGACAGCTTCAGCCGCTGCTCGTCGGTGACCTCCAGGCGCATGCCGGCGAGGACGGGCACCGACGGGCGCGCCGGGAGGCTGCGTGCCGTCCATGCCACCGCCTCAGCGAGGACGTCTCGCTCGATTCGGAACATCACGGTGATCAGCCTCCTGGTTCGTCGTTGATTCAAGGATCTCAAGGATCCACTCTCCCGCGCTCGCGCTCCGGGAGAACCCCAACTATGGGTCTTTGAGTTCTTAGTTAGAGATAGAAGAGGTCATCACACTAGGGGCTGTGGGAACTGTGGACAACCAACGTTGTGGCTGGTCAGCAGGGCTTTTTTCATCCACTGAGGTTGTGGGCGGCGCCTGGGGGAAACTTCGGCGCCTGGGGACGGCGAAGTTTTGCCCACAGCTCTTCCCCAGATCATGGTCCGTTCATCCACGGGGGAAGCGGGGTTATCCACGAGGTTTCCACAGCTTATCCACGGGGTAAGCGGGGCCCTTCTGGAGTCCCAGATCGACTGTTCACAGGCCGTCCACATGTTATCCACGTGTCGTCCCCAGATCTGCTGGAGATGTCCCCACTGTTGTCCCCAGCCCCTGTGGGTGGATTTTTCACGCCATTGTCGGGCGTACGGCCGTGTCCTTTTGGCGTTTTCGCTGCTCCACAGTGTTTTCCACAGGCTGTGCATGACTATCAAGATCCACGCTGTGTCTGCTTGATCCGCATTGTCAGCTCGTTGACCTGGTTGTACATCGACCTGCGCTCGGCGATGAGCGAACGGATCTTGCGTTCGGCGTGCATCACGGTGGTGTGGTCGCGGCCGCCGAACTGCTGGCCGATCTTCGGCAGCGACAGCTCGGTCAGCTCGCGCGCCAGATACATGGCGATCTGCCGGGCGGTCACGAGCGCCCGGCTGCGCGAGGTGCCGCACAGGTCGTCGATGCTGATGCCGAAGTAGCCGGCGGTCTCGGCCATGATCGCCGCGATCGTGATCTCGGTGTCGGACTCCGAGGTGATCAGATCCTTCAGCACCACTTCGGCGAGTTGCAGGTCCACACCCTGCCTGTTGAGGCTGGCGAACGCGGTCACCCTGATCAGCGCGCCCTCGAGCTCGCGGATGTTGGTGGAGATGCGGCTGGCGATGTACTCCAGCACCTCGGGCGGCGCGGCGAGGCCCTCCTGGATGGCCTTCTTCCTGAGGATCGCGATCCGGGTCTCCAGCTCGGGCGGCTGGACGTCGGTGATCAGTCCCCACTCGAACCGGTTGCGCAGCCGGTCCTCCAGCGTGATCAGCTGTTTGGGGGCGCGATCGCTGGAGATGACGATCTGCTTGTTGGCGTTGTGCAGCGTGTTGAAGGTGTGGAAGAACTCCTCCTGCGTCTGCTCCTTGCCCTCCAGGAACTGGATGTCGTCCACGAGCAGGATGTCGATCGCCCGGTAGCGGCCGCGGAACCCGTCGGCCTTGTGGTCGCGGATGCTGTTGATGAAGTCATTGGTGAACTCCTCGGAGCTCACGTATCTGACTCGCGCGCCGTCGTACAGGCTTTGGGCGTAATGCCCGATCGCGTGGAGCAGGTGCGTCTTCCCCAGCCCTGAGTCCCCGTAAATGAAGAGCGGGTTGTACGCCTTCGCCGGCGATTCAGCCACGGCCACGGCTGCCGCGTGGGCAAACCTATTGCTGGCACCGATGACGAATGTCTCGAATGTGTACTTTTGGTTGAGCCGGGCGGGTTCGCTGGGCTTGTTGCTCTTGGCCTCCCACCGGTTCGGCGCCGGTTCCGGCGCTTTCTCCACAGGCGGTTGTGCCTGTTCAAAAGCGAACCCAGGCTGTGGATACTCGGTGGATATGTGGACCGGCTCTGGCTGTGGAGAATAGAACTGCGGGGGCTCCGAAGCCTGCTGGTGCTGGGATTGCGCGGGCTGTGCAAAACGTGGCTGGCTCTCCACACCATGGGGATAACTGGGAGCCACAGGCTGTTGATGAGGATCGCCCGACGGCTGCTCAGGGGCCGTCGTGTCGATCATCACGGCCAGCCGCATGGTCCGGCCGAGCTCCTGGGAGAGCGCGTGCGCCACGAGCGGGCGCAGCTTGCCCTCGATGAGGTCCTTGAGGAAGTCGTTGGGGACGCCGAGCACGATCGTGTCGTTGGCCAGAGCGATCGGCCGCACCATGGACAGCCAGGTGCGCTGCTGGATCGGCACGTTTTCGTTGAGGAAGTTGCCCAGAGCCCTCGCCCATACCGTGCCGAGGTCGACACTGTTCACAGTGCGGTTCCCCCTCCTCCCTCTCGCGGCCCCCCGCGATCGTTTATCCACATGGCGCGGGCCGCCTGGTCGCTCGGCAGCCCTTTGTCCACAGCGTGGTGGCCGAGCTCCGTACCCAGGCCCTCCACAGGATCTCCACAAGTTGTGCACAGTGTTTCGGCGGGTCCGGAAGGGCCGACAGTAGCCATGTGCACAGCTGTGTTCAAGATGTTGTCCACAGCGTAGTGGCACCTGGGTGCACATACTGTGGACGGCGCAGGGGCAGTGGAAAACTCGCCTGTGGATCCGTGGATAACCGTTCCGGTTTGACCTGGGGCGGTCTTCGCCCGTAACGTACGACGGTCGGCTTGTCACGCGACGGCTATTTCGCGTGCCCTCGCTTCCCTGGCAGGCCATCCTGTGTGTTTAAGCGTCCGTAGGGCGCACCATCAAGCCTGGAGCCCACCCGTGAGCAAGCGTACTTTCCAGCCGAACAACCGTCGCCGCGCGAAGACCCACGGCTTCCGGCTGCGCATGCGCACCCGGGCCGGTCGCGCCATCCTCGCCGCTCGCCGCCGTAAGGGCCGCGAGAAGCTGTCGGCCTGATCGTCCCGCGCCCGACTGACGAGAGATCCGTCACATGTACTGCCGCCGCGGCCCTGACCGGGCACGACAGTAGGGAGGCAGTCCCACGAGCAGGTTTCTCGTTCGGATAGACGGCCCGCCGGTGGATCTCACCGGCGGGCGATAGGCGTATACGGTGCTATCCCGACAATCCCGCATGCGACGCGGGGAGGATTTCGAGGCGGCGGTCCGGCGCGGCAAGCGCGCGGGTCGCCCAACCCTGGTGGTGCATCTCGGCACTTCCGGGGAAGAGCCACCTCTGGTGGGTTTCGTGGTGAGCAAGGCCGTCGGTGGCGCCGTTACCCGGAACAAGGTCAAACGACGGCTCCGACACCTGATGCGGGACCGTCTGCACCGGCTGCCGCGAGGTAGCCTGCTTGTGGTACGCGCCAATCCACCGGCCGCGTCCGCGCTATTCGAGCAACTGGCCGCCGAGCTCGATTCCGCGCTGGATCGTTTGCTCAGGCGGCGCGAGTCCTCGACGGGTGGACAGAGATGACGGAGCAGGCGCAAGAGGTGCCGAGCGAGGTGCCGAGCCTCGCCGCGCGGGTGCTGATCATCCCGATCCGGTTCTATCGGGCGTTCATCAGCCCGATGCTCGGTCCGCGCTGCCGTTTCTACCCGTCATGCAGTGCATACGGACTCGAGGCGATCGCCGTGCACGGAGCGGTGCGCGGGATCTGGTTGACTGTCCGGCGCATCGGGCGGTGCCACCCATTCCATCCCGGAGGTATTGACCCGGTGCCCCCACGCCCGGTCCGGTCCCACGAAACGCAAGGGAGATAGCTCGGTGGAGCTGTCCTGGCTGAGCTGGCTGTATCAAGCCGTAGCCCAAGTCATCATCTGGATCCATACTGCGTACAGCACGGTCCTCAACCCGGACAGCGGGCTGACCTGGGCGCTGACGATCATCACGCTTACCGTGTTCATGCGGGTCCTGATCTTCCCGCTCTTCGTCAAGCAGATGCGCTCGTCGCGGAAGATGCAGGAGCTCGCCCCCAAGGTTCAGGAGCTGCGAAAGCGTTACAAGAACGACAAGCAGCGCATGAACCAGGAGGTCATGGCGCTCTACCAGGGAGCGGGCGCGAACCCGCTGGGCGGCTGCCTGCCCATCGTGGCCCAGTTCCCGATCTTCATCTCGATGTTCACCGTGCTGCAGGCGATGGCCAACGGCCAGGCCAAGTACGGCATGACCAAGGACCTGGTCGACAGCGCCCGGTCGGCCCACATCTTCGGCGCGCCGCTGCCGGCCAACTTCTTCATGTCCTCGACGGACATCGCGGGCTTCGATGCGGGCGTCGTACAGACCAAGGTCGTCCTGGGGATCTTCGTCGCGATCAGCTCGCTGACGACGTTCCTCACCGTCCGGCAGAGCGTCACCCGCTCCATGGCCCAGATGCCGGACAACCCCATGGCGCAGCAGCAGAAGATCCTGATGTACATCTCTCCGCTGTTCGCCTTCTTCAGCCTGAACTTCCCGCTCGGTCTGATCCTCTACTGGGTCACCACCAACGTGTGGACGCTCGGCCAGCAGCACTGGTTCTACAGCAGGCACCCGATGCCCGAGTTCGACGCCAAGGGCAACGTGATCCCCGTGCAGCCGAAGCCGGGACTGCTGGGCAGATTCCGCAAGACGACTCCGGAAGAGCAGGCGCCTCCGCCCCCGCCGGAGCCTAAGATCATTAGGCAGCAGCCGAGCCGCCAGCCTCGCAGCAAGCGCACCGGCAGCAAGAAGTCTTGAACACGAAGGAGAGGCCGGCCATGACCGAGGCCGAGCAGAAGAATGCTCCTGATCTCGCCGCGCTAGAGCAGGAAGGCGAGATCGCTGCCGACTACGTCGAGGGACTTCTCGACATCGCCGACATCGACGGCGACATCGACATGGACGTCGAGGGCGACCGCGCCATGGTGTCCGTGGTCGGGCTCAAGAGCACAGAGCTGGTGGGACCCGGGGGAGAGGTCCTGGAGGCGCTGCAGGAGCTGACGCGCCTGGCCGTGCACCGGCAGACGGGGGAGCGCTCGCGGCTGATGCTGGACGTGGCCGGCTACCGTGAGCGCCGGCGCGCGGAGCTGACCAAGCTGGGCACCGAGATCGCCGGCCAGGTCCGCGACCATGGCGAGCCGAAGTCGCTGCAGCCGATGACGCCGTTCGAACGCAAGATCGTCCACGATGCGGTGGCGGCCGCCGGGCTCCGGAGTGAGTCCGAGGGCGAGGAGCCGCATCGGTACGTGGTGGTCCTGCCTGCCTGAATGTCATTCTTTGCGGCCGTCTGCCCCGCCTTCGTGCGTGGCGGGCGGCCGCTTTGCTTTTATCCCTGTACGTGGTGCATTCAGGTCGTATCGGCTGATATCTGCACCTATATGCCACTATCGGGAGTTCGTGCCTCGCCAAGATGGCGGCGTGCTCGAGGTCACCTTGGGGCCAGCCCGCTAGTCTTCCTTTGTGATCGCCCAACTAGCCTTGGGTAGGGACGGCTCCGAACCTCAGGACCGGCTGACCGACCTTGGGGCGGGACCGGCTTGCGGGGCTGCCCCGTCTCTCCTCATCGGAGCGTTCACTCCCGGCTACGACCGAGCCAGCACCAAGAAGGGGCCACCAACCAGTGAGCGATGAGCTTCCGGCGCCGCCGGACATAGCGCGGGACGTCTTCGCCGGGGAGGCTTGGGATCGCGCCAACACGTTCGCCGAGCTGCTGGCGGGTCCTGGCGTGGTCCGCGGGCTGCTGGGTCCGCGGGAGGTGCCGCGGATCTGGGACCGCCACCTGCTCAACTGCGCGGTGGTCGCCGAGGTCGTACGGCCGGATGTGCACCTGGTCGACATCGGGTCGGGGGCGGGGTTGCCAGGGCTGGTGCTGGCGATCGTCCGGCCGGACATCACGGTCACGCTGCTGGAGCCGTTGCTACGCCGTACCGTGTTCCTGGAGGAATGTGTCGAGGCGCTCAAGCTCGGCAACGTCGAGGTGTTGCGCGGGCGGGCGGAGGAGTTGGCGGGCAAGCGGGTGTTCGATGTCGCGAGCGCTCGTGCGGTGGCGCCGCTCGACCGGCTCCTGAAGTGGGCGATGCCGCTGCTTCACGAAGGTGGGGAGCTGATCGCCATGAAGGGGGAGCGGGCCGCAGGCGAGTTGGCCGAGGCGGAGGAGCAATTGCGGGCCATCGGCGCGCGAACGGCTGAGCTTGTGACCGTCGGGCGCGGTAAGGTCGAGCCGCCTGCAACATTGGTTCGGGTGGTAGCGGGTCGTACGCCGGAGCGTGCAAAGCGGCGACGAAGGAGGTGACGGTTGTGCCAGTCGCGTCATGCGGTCTTGGATGGCCGGGCAACCGTACATCTGAGAGTCCAACCGGAGTTGGCTGGCCCGAAATGGGCGTGTCGCGACAGCAAATTCCCGGCACCGGCACACCTTTGGTTGAAAGGATGGCGATCGTGACCCAGACCCCCCTGAACCCCGGCGATTCGCCGTTGGTACGAGAGGCGCTCAGCTCAGTGGTTTCACGTGAAACATCCGCAACCCCCATGGCCGCCGCCCAGGCTGGCGAAGTCCCCCGCGATGGCGACAGCACGTGGCCGCGCCCGTCCAAGTGCAGGGTGATCGCGGTCGCCAACCAGAAGGGTGGCGTGGGCAAGACCACCACGTCGGTGAACATCGCCGCCGCTCTCTCCATGCACGGTCAGCGTGTCCTCGTGGTCGACCTGGACCCGCAGGGCAACGCCTCCACGGCCCTGGCCACCGAGCATCGGGGTGACGTGAAGGACGTCTACCAGGTCCTGGTCGACGACATCCCTATGGCGGACATCGTCAAGCCGGTCCCCGACATGCCCAACCTCTACTGCGCGCCGGCCACCATCGACCTGGCGGGGGCGGAGATCGAGCTGGTTTCCCTGGTCGCGCGAGAGGCTCGTCTCCGTCGGGCGCTGGCGGCGTACGACGTGGTCGATCTCGACTACATCGTCATTGACTGCCCGCCGTCGCTCGGCCTGCTGACGGTCAACGCGTTGGTGGCCGCGGACGAGGTCATGATCCCCATCCAGTGTGAGTACTACGCGCTGGAGGGCCTCGGGATGCTGCTCAGGAACGTGGACCTCATCAAGGCCCACCTGAACCCGACGCTGCAGCTGTCGACCATCGTCCTCACGATGTACGACGGGCGTACCCGGCTGGCGTCGCAGGTGGCGGATGAGGTGCGGGCCCACTTCGGCGACACGGTGCTCAACACGGTCATCCCGCGGAGCGTCCGCCTGTCGGAGGCACCCAGCTATGGGCAGTCGGTCATGACGTACGATCCGGGGTCTAGCGGGGCGATGGCGTACATGGACGCCGCCCGCGAGATCGCTCACCGGGCCGCCACCTTGGCCTGACGACCACGGCAGGATCCTTTGCCTTTCGTCCCGTGTCCCGACGACGTGGAGACCGCACGTCCCGCTGACCCGGCTCCGCTCCGCTCCGCTGCGCCTTCGTCGGGCGCGGCGTTGTGCGGCCGAATGCCTTGGCGAGCATGAGTGCCGGATCGTCGTGGGCGGGACGGATCGGGGCTTTGTCGCCTGCGACGCGATGATTGAGGAGGGGCAGCCGGATCGCCATGATTCTCCGCGTCCGGAGATTGCCCCCCGGCGCCCACACCGCGGGTCTACGCGCCCCGAATCACTCCGGCCTTGCGCGCCCCACCGGCGCCACTTTCCGTGCGCGTCTCAGCGGTGTCGGCACCGAGTGTCCTGAGTGGCGTCCGACCATGTGCGTGCGGGTGGTGCCGGCCTATGGGCGCCCGACCGGCGTTCAATGCCTGCCCGACCGGCGTCCACCCATGCGTGCCCGACCGGCGTCCACCCATGCGTGCCCGACCGGCGCCAGACCGCATGCGTCCGAGCGGTGGCGGTCTATGCGCGTCCGAGCGGCGTTCGCTGCATCTCCTGGGTGGCGTCCGATCACAGATGCCGACTGTCGTAGGACTGCGGTCCTCGAGCCGCGTCCGTTCGTGCGGTGCATCAACGGTTTGTCAGCGTGGGCGGCCCAAGGGCGTTGGCTTGTAGGTGTCCAAGGGCGGGGCAGGACTGCGCACATTTCCTCTGAGGGGAATGACGACCCCCGGCCGTCAGGCAGGGACGACGGACCGTATGCGTCACCTTCCTGTGTCGAATCCTTCGCTGCCACAAGGGGAAACGAGGCCGTTGACGGTGGTCCGGTCCTGGCCTTGCCGGTGCCTTCGCCGTGACCGCGGGCACGGGGTGTGGGCTCTGTCTCTGAGACACATCTTGCGCTGCCGACCAA
>NZ_VCKY01000182.1 GCF_005889735.1 Nonomuraea turkmeniaca | reverse complement strand
GTCCGGGGGTGGCGCGGGGAAGCGGAGCTGGACCTCGGCACCCCTCAGCAGCGGGCGGTGCTCGCCTTTTTGTTGTTGCGCGAGGGGGAGGCGGCGTCGATCGAGGAGATCGTGGACGCACTGTGGGGGGAGCGGGCGCCTGAGAGCGCGCGGGGCATCGTACGGACCTATCTGTCCCGGCTGCGCCGCGCATTGTCCTCCGGAGAGGACGACGATCACGTGATCGAGTCGTCGGGCGGCGGCTACGTGATGTCCCCCGGCGTGGCGTGTGCGGACTGGGACTCCTTCTGCGGACTGGTGCGCCAGGCGCGGGCCCTGCGTGCGCTCGGGAACACGGCCGAGGCGGCCGACCTGCTCGGGGACGCCTTGCGGCTGTGGCGGGGCACGCCCCTCGGGGGAGCTCGCGGCGATTACATCGACCGGGAGCGGACGCGCCTCCTTCAGAGCAGGGTGACGGTGCTGGAGGAGCGGCTGGTCCTGGATGTCGAGCTGGGCAGGCACACGGAGGTGGGCGAGGACCTGGCCGCGGCCGTGGCCGCCGAGCCGATGCGCGAGCGGCTGCGCGAACTGCAGATGATCGCCCTGTACCGGTCCGGGCGGCAGGCGGAGGCGCTGTCGGTCTACGACGAGGTGCGGCGGCTGCTCGCCGCGGAACTGGGTATCAACCCGGGCGCCGCGTTGCGGACGCTGTATCAGCGCATTTTGCATGCCGACCCCGAGCTGGCCACACCGGTGCCGCGCCCGGCCGCGGCCCTCACGACCGCGCGGCCGCCCGCCCAGTTGCCCGCCGCACCGCCCGGTTTCGTGGGCAGGGAAACGGAGCTGGCCGGCATCCAGGACATGCTCCACCCCACCGGGTGGGCGCCGGTGGTGGCGATCACCGGACTGGGCGGCATGGGCAAGACGGCGCTGGCCGTCCACGCGGCGCACACGATCCGGGACCGGTACCCGGGCGGCCAGTTCTACGCGAACCTCGGAGCGTCCAGCGGTCAGCCGACACCTGCCGCCGCCGTGCTGGCCGCCTTCCTGCGCGCCTTCGGCGTCCCGGAGGAACGGCTGCCCGCCTGCGTGGAGGAGCGGGCGGCGCTGTGGCGCACCGTGCTGGCCGACCGGCGCGTTCTCATCATGCTGGACGACGCGAACGACGCCGACCAGGTACGCCACCTGATCCCGGCCACTCCGGGCAGCGCCGTGATCGTCACCACCTGGCGGCACCTGATCGACCTGCCCGGTGTCCGCTGGATCAGGCTCGACGCCTTGTCTCCGTCCGACGCGTTGGAGATGCTCGCCCGGCTGGCCGGTCACCAGCGCGTCCTCAGCGAGCGACACGCCGCCGTCGAGCTCGTCGAACTCTGCTCCCACCAGCCGCTCGCCGTCCGCGTGGCCGCCGACCTGCTGCAGACCAGACCGCACTGGACGGTCCGTCAGGCCTGCCGGCACCTGCGGGACGTCCTGTACGGGCTCGCGGCGGCGGACCACGGCTGCACGCTGATCGAGGCGCCCTTGCTGCTCGCACATGACCGGCTCGACGCACAACAGGCCGCCGCCTTCCGGCTTGCCGCTCTGCCCGATCACGAGGACCTGACCGCGGAATCGGCCGGGGCGCTCCTCGGAGTCCCGTCGCCGCAGGCACATCGTCTCCTGGAATCCCTGGTCGACGCCAACCTGCTCCTGGCCGGGGCGGACGGAACCTATCGGTACCACAACCTCGTCCAGGCGTTCGCCCGGCGGCAAGCGTGGACGCACGAGGGCGGCGAACGGTGCGACGCCGCGCTGAGCAGGCTGCGGGTCGCCAAGGGTGCACCGCTGGTGCCAGACCTTTCCTGAATGGGGGTGAACCCGGACCCGGCGACCGCCGTACAACCATGCGGAAAACAGCGCTCGCCGATGGCCGGAAGGCAGCTCTACCTGGGCGAACGTCGGCGTGCCCACCTCGACGGACACCGGGGATGGCGATGGAACTTCAGCGGATGTCAGCCGGGATCGACGCCTCGCATCGTGGTGCCGTCGGCACTCTGGACGCGGCGCCCGGCGGGTTCTCGCATGGCCGCGAAGTCGACGGATGGAACGAAGGCAGGGCCTTGCAACCGCACGATTACCTGGGAGGCGGCCGGCCGCTCGGCGACGTCGTGCGGGCGGCCGGGCCGGTCAGGGGCGAGGCGCTCCACCGGCTCGCGCTCGGCAGCGCGACCGCCATGGCCAGGCTGCACCTGGCCGGCATCGCGGGGCTGCGGCTCCATCCGGGCAACGTCATGATCGAGGCGAACGGGCAGGTGTACGTCGCGCCGGGTCCGCGGGACAGCGAGTTCCCCTCGCGGGACGTGCGCGACTGGGCCGACGTGATCGTCTTCGCGGCGGCCGGTCGGCGGGCGGGTGAAGGCGAGGAGCCTGACCTCGACCGGCTGCTCCCGGCGGTGCGCGCGGTGATCGACGAGTGCCGGCAGGCCGATCCGGGCTCGCGCCCGACGGCTGTGGAGCTGGTGAGCATCCTGCTCGGGCATTCCGCGGCGGTCTCCCGGGCAAGCGTGGACGATCTGCTGCGGGAGGCCGAGAACCGGCTGAGACCGTACGAGCCGCCGCCCTACGAGGCCACGCTCGTGCCGACGCCCCTGTGGCGCAAGCCGGTGTTCCTCGCCGGGACGGCGATCGGCGTGTCGATCGTCGCGGCCGCGGCGGTGACCGTCGTCATGACCTCCGGATCCGCGCGGGAGCCCGATTGGCGGGACGTGCTCGGCGCCATCGACCGCCGTACCGCCACCTTCCAAGTGGCGGGCGATGGGATCATCGCTGAGGGGCGGTTCAGCTTCGACCCGGACGCCGCCACCGCGTACGAGATGCGGTTGACCTGTGGGAACGCTCCACAGGCTGTGGATGTGTCCATCGTGGGGGACAGGGGCGTGGCCGCCGGGGTGCCGTTCGACGTGGCGCGGCCGCAGTTCGAGCCGTGCGCGCAGATGGCCGCGGCATCCGTCCGGGGTTACACCTCCCCGCACACGATCAAGGCGCTGATCGACGCGGCGGGAACGGACGTGAGCGTCGCGCCGGAGCCCGGCGGCGGACTGGCGATCTCGGGCACCACCACGGCGAACCCGGGCGCGGGGCCGGCGGGCTCTCCCGGCCGGATCGCCGAAGAGGGGCCGGTCGCGTTCGAGCTGCGGCTGGCCGGCGATGGGCTGCCGGTGCGGCTCAGGCTCCAGACCAAGACCAGGGCGCAGGGGTCAACGGTCGTGGAGACGGCCTACCGTGACTGGCGCGAGTTCGAGGCGGTGACCGGGAGGTCCTGAACGCGGCGACGAAGCACGGCCGTCCCTGGACGGCCACGGGTAAGGGACCCAGCTGGTCTCCGGCTCCGCCGTCACCCCGAGATCGAGCTCGGCGGACGCCGCCGGATCGCGGATCGTGGTCCGAATGATCATAATCCCCTCTTCAGGGGACTTGGCCCGATTTATCGTTTTAATCTGGCTGTACGACCAGAGGGGCAAAGTACATGGTCGCTGCTCCCGCCGCTGGCTACAGTAAGAATTCCCTATCGGCGCGATATTTCACGATATCGGCAGCGCGAGGAGCCCCGGGCGTGAATCACCGCGTGACCGACGAAGCCATGGTCCGAGCCCTCTACCGCGAATACGGCGCCTCCCTGATGGCCTTCGCCATCCGGCTGACGGGCGGCGATCGGCGCTGGGCCGAGGACGTCGTGCAGGAGACCCTGGTCCGAGCCTGGCGCAACCTCCACGATCTCCGTACCGACTCGGGCTCGCTCATGCCCTGGCTGGCGACCGTCGCGCGCCGCGTCGTCATCGACGACCGCCGCCGCTCGGGAACGCGTCCGTTGGATACCGTCGAAGAGATCCCCGAACGTGTCCAGCCCGTGGCCGCCGAGGACGAGCGTTTGTTACGCGAGATCGTCGTGACCGACGCGATGCTCTCGTTGTCCCCGGCCCACAGGCAGGTCCTCACGGAGACGTTCCTGCTCGACCGCACGATCCAAGAGGCGGCGGAGACGATCGGCGTGCCTGTGGGCACGGTGAAGTCCCGCGTGTACTACGCCATGCGTGCCTTGCGCGTCGCATTGGAGGAAAGGGGGGTGATGTTGCCGTGACGGAGGCGCATCACGACAAGGAAAGGGGGGTGGTGCAGCCATGACCGAGGTGCATCACGAAGACGTGGCCGCGTACGCGCTCGGCCTGCTCGACGAGGACGAGCGGGCGGCGTTCGAACGCCATCTGGCGGGCTGCGCCAGCTGCGCGGACGAGGTGGGGGCGTTCGCCGAGATGGGGCAGCTGATCAGGGCCGTGCATCCGGACGATCTCCTGCCCAGCCCGCCGGACCCGCAGGTCGAGTCCCTTCTGGTACGCCGTGCCGCCACCGAGCGCCGGCGCCGCCGCATCCACCGCACGATCATGAGCGCCGCCGCGTGTGTCCTGGTCGCGGCCGGGGTCTTCCTGGCCGTCCGTTCGGTCACCGACGGCCCCAACCCCGACAGCATCCACGGCCCGGCCCGCGAGCTGCTCCTGACCGGCAGCACGTACTCCGCCACCGACCGCGCCACCGGCACCGGCGCCGTCGTCGGCCTGGAGGACAAGGGCTGGGGCACCCACGTCGCGCTGGAGCTCAAGGGCGTCAAGGGCCCGCTGCAGTGCCGCCTGCTCGCGGTGGGCGACGACGGCCGCTCCGAGGTCGTGGCCAGCTGGGGCGTCCCCGACAAGGGCTACGGCGTGCCCGGCTCCCCCGACCCCCTGGTGCTGCACGGCGGCACCAGCCTCCCGCAGGACGACCTCAACCACTTCACGATCGAGACCTTCGACGGCAGGACGCTGGCCACGATCGCGGTGTAATGCCAGCATGCGCATCGACCTGCACAGCCACAGCAACGCCTCCGACGGCACGCAGCCCCCGGCCGACGTGGTGCGCCGGGCCCGCGAGCGGGGCCTCGACGTGCTCGCGCTGACCGACCACGACACCGTGGCCGGGCATCGCGCGGCGATCGAGGCGCTGCCCGCCGGGCTGACGTTCGTGCCGGGCATGGAGTTGTCGTGCCGGCGCGCCGGGCAGAGCATCCACCTGCTCGCGTATCTCTTCGACCCGTTGGAGCCGGAGCTGAGCGCCGAGTGCGTACGCATCAGGGAAGCACGCGAGCTGCGCGGGCGGCTGACCGTGGAGCGGCTGGCCGAGCTGGGCGTGCCGGTCACCTGGGAGCAGGTGTCCGAGCTGGCCGCGGGCGGCCCGGTCGGGCGGCCGCACATCGCCCGCGCCATGGTCGCAGCCGGGGCGATCGCCGCACCCGACCTGGCGTTCACGCCGGAGTGGATCGGGACGGGCGGCCGTGCGTACGTCACCCGCTACGCGCTGGACCCCGAACAGGCGGTCCGCCTGGTACGCGCCGCGGGCGGGGTCCCGGTGCTGGCCCATCCGAAGGCGGCCAAGCGTGGCAAGGTCGTGCCCGACGAGTGGATCGCCGAGCTGGCGGGGGCCGGGTTGTTCGGGGTCGAGGCCGATCACCTGGACCACGATGCGGACGCCCGGGCCCACGTACGCGGGCTGGCCGGGGAGCTCGGGCTGGCGGTGACCGGATCGAGCGACGACCACGGCGAGCTGACCGGCCACCGGCTGGGCTGCGAGACGACGGCGCCGGAGACCTACGAGCGCCTGGTGGCCGAGGCGACGGGCGCGACGCCCGTCACCTCACCTCAGTCCGGCTTCTGAGGCGCGGAGAAGTGGGTGGCGAACCAGTCGCGGGCGTGCCCGGCCACCGCGTCCAGCGCGCCGGGCTCCTCGAACAGGTGGGTGGCTCCGGGCACGATGGTCAGCCGGCTCTCGGTCCGCAACCGTTGTTGCGCCTCCTCGTTCAGCTTCACCACCACCGGGTCCCGGCCGCCGACGACGAGCAGCGTCGGCGCGCGTACGGCGGCCAGCCGCGGCCCGGCCAGGTCCGGCCGCCCGCCGCGGGAGACGATCGCCGCGATCGTGTTGTCCGGCTCGGCGGCCGCCCACAGCGCCGCGGCGGCTCCGGTGCTCGCGCCGAAATACCCGATCGGCAGTCCATCGGCCTCCGGCTGCTCCCGCACCCAGCTCGTCCGCTGCAGCAACCGCTCGGCCAGCAGGCCGATGTCGAACACGTTCGCCCGGTCGGCCTCCTCCTCCGGCGTGAGCAGGTCGAACAGCAGTGTTCCCAGTCCCGCCTGGTTGAGCACGCCGGCCACGTAACGGTTGCGCGGGCTGAGCCGGCTGCTCCCGCTGCCGTGCACGAACACCACGATCCCCTGAGCGGCATCGGGAACGATCAGATCGCCGGCCACGTGCCACACCTCCCCACTGCCGTGCCGCTACCCCGGTAAGCCCAGGTCTACCCTGGGCCCATGCCCGTGGAACCGGAGCCCGACTGCTGGTCGCACCCGCACCTCCAGGTCCGCCCCTCGCCCATCGCCGGCGACGGCCTGTTCACCACGGCCCCCATCCCGACCGGCACCGTCGTGTCCCGGCTGGGCGGACGGCTGGTGACCTGGGCCGAGCTTCAGGACCTGTTCGCCGATCCCGGGGTCCCGTACGTCGACACCATCGCCGCGCACGGCGACCTCCACTTGGTCCTGCCGCCGGGGCGGCCGATCGGCAAGAGCAATCACAGCTGCGACCCGAACCTGTGGTGGGCCGCCCCCTACACCCTCGTCGCGCGCCGCGACCTCCGGCCGGGCGAGGAGGTCACGAACGACTACGCCACCAGCACCGCCGCGTCCGAGTTCGCCATGGAGTGCCGCTGCGGCTCTGCGCTCTGCCGCGGCCTGATCACCGGCGCCGACTGGAGCCGCGCCGACCTCCAGCAGCGTTATGGCGATCACTGGACGCCGGCCCTGCTCGGGCTCATCCGGTCCGCCTAGGTCCGGCGGCGGCGTGCGGGCCTGCGCGCCTGACGTCTTTGGCATACTGCTCGAATGTCCGATTTCGCCGAGTTTCGCGCCAAGGGACGTGCTGCCCTCCTGTCCGGTCAGGCCACCCATGACCCGCCGATCGTGGCCGGTGCCAGGCGATGGGGCGCCGCGGTCGTGCTCCGCCCCGAGGGTGAGATCGTGGACCGGCTCACGGAACTGGCCGCGACCGTCCAGGCCCCGGGCCACTGGGTGCACGGCGGCCGGACCCTGCACGTCACGCTCAGGTCCCTGGAGCCCTACCGCGACCGCATCCCCGAGGGCGACCCGCTGCGGCGGACGTACGCGGAGGCACTGACCGAGGCCGTCACCGGGCTCCCGCCGGCGAAGGTCCGCCTGAAGGGGGTGAGCCCGCATCGGGGCGGCGTGCTGGCCTACGGCCACCCGGAGGACGACACCCTGGTCACGCTGTGGAAGCGCTTCGCCTGCGCCATGGAGAGCCGCGGCGTGCGGGATCTGGAACACGGCCGGATCCGCGACCGCTGGTACGTGAGCCTCGTGCACTTCGCCGGCCCGCTCCGCAACCCCCGCGAGATCGTCGAGTGGTGCGACGCCCACGCCGGCGCCGACTTCGGTGTGGCCGAGCTGACCTCGGCCGAGGTCGTGCAGTTCGTCCCCACCGGCCGGAGGATGACCGTCAGGTCCCTCGAGCGGGCGGCCTTGGGGGAAGAGAGCGACGGGGTGTCACCCGGCCCCCATTCCTGGGTGACACCCCGCCGCCGCCCGTAGGGTCAGCCGAGCACCAACGCCGTGACGAACTGCAGCACGTGCCAGGCCACGTAAGCGCCGACCGACCAGAACGCCCACTCCTTGCTCCGCTGGATCCTCGACACCCAGCGCAGCCCCGCGACCGGCTCCTCCGGCAGGCGGACGGTCTTCGCCGCCAGGGCCGCGGCCGCCAGCCAGGTGATCCCCGAGGCGGCGACCAGCCCGTACGACAGTCCCCGCAGGAGGTCGCCCGGCGCCTCGTCGAAGGGCAACTGCCTGACCCAGGCGGCCACCACGGCGACGAGCAGCGCGACGGTGATCCGTCTGTCCTTGCGAGCCTGTCGCTTCAGCCATTTCAGATCTCGTCGTACATGATTCTTGAGCATTCGGATCACCTCCGAGTGGGTCAGCTGGTGGTACCAGCTAACCGGGAGGATCCCGAGAAGATCTGCGACCTCACCATCCGAAATTCACGACTTTTAGCGGCGTTTCACGCCATTTCCCGAATCTCTTCCGCCACGCGCTGCACTTCGGCGATGTCGCCGACCTCTTCCAGCGTGCGCACGGCTTCGGCCAAATAGGCGATGGCCGCGCCCCGTTTGCCCAGCCTGGCCGAGATCAACCCGAGCGCCCGCAGCGCGCACCCGAGGTCCCGTCTGGTCCCGCACTCCAGGTGCACGTCCCTGGCCTGCCGCGCGTAGAGCAGCGCCTCCTCGCCGCGGTCCAGGTCCAGCAGCACCATCGCCAGCGTGGTGAGCGCCGCCGCCCACCGGTCCCTGGTGCCGGTCTCGTTCTGCAGCTCGACCGTCTCCCTGGCCGGCCCGAGCGCCGCGGCCGGCCGGCCCGCCGTGAGCAGCGCCTGCGCGATCGACAGCAGCGCGCTGGCCCGGTTGGCACGCAGCTCCTCCCTGATCGCCAGCGACGCCTTCGCCGCCCGCAGGGCGGACTTGTGCAGCCCGAGCGACAGGTACGTGTACGCGAGCGTCTCCTGCACGTCCGCCTCGGCCCGCCGGTTCCCGATGCCCTGCACGATGTCGAGGGCCTCCAGCGCGTACACGAACGCCACCTGGAGCAGGCCCTGGCGGCGCCGCACCCTGGCGAGCCTGTTGAGCATGCGGGCCTCGACGGGCTCGTCGTGGATCACCCGGCTGATCGCCAGCGCCTGGTTCAGATACTCGTCGGCACGCAGGTAGTCCGACAGCCGCCAGTGCACCAGGCCGATGTCCCCGAGCGTCTCGGCCTTGCCCTGCTCGTGGTGGAGCTCGACCTGCACGGCGAGGGCCTGCTCGTAGTAGGCGAGGGCCTCGTCGTACCGGGAGCCGTTGCGTGCGATGCGGCCGAGCGCGCACAGGGCCCGGCCGCAGCCGTGCTGGTCGCCCGTGGCGGTGTAGCCGGCCAGCGCCCGCTCGGCGTCGCGCTGCGCGTCGTGCGGCAGCCGCAGCAGGTCGTAGATCTCGGCCAGGCAGAGCAGGGTCTCGGCTTCGGCGTGCTCGTCGCCCAGCTCGTGGCAGATCGACAGCGCCTCCAGGCCCTCGGACAGCGCCGCGTTGGGCTCGCCCAGGTTCTGCTGCACCCGGGCCAGGATGATCAGGCTCTGCGCGGTGCCCCTCCGGTCGCCGATCTCCTCGCGTACGTCCAGAGCCTGGCCGGCGTAGTGCAGCGCGAGCTCGTACCGCTCCTGGGACAGGTGCAGCCGGGAGAGCGTGTGCAGGCAGCCGGCCACGCCGGTGAGGTCGCCGATCTCCCGGTAGAGCTCGAGCGCCTCGCCGGCGCATGTGAGCGCGTCCTCGCTGTAGCCCGCGATGCCGTGCACCTCGGCCAGGTCGTTGAGCGCGCGGGCACGCCCCACGCTGTCCTCGAGCTCGGTGTAGTCGGCCAGCGCCTCGCCGATGAACCTGGCCGCCAGCGTCGAGGGCCCGATGTCCCGGTGGATGGAGCCCAGGTTGCCGCGCATGAGCGCGATCGCCCGCCGGTTGCCGACCTGCATGGCCGAGGTCAGCCCGGCCTGCTGGATCTCCAGATTGTTCTCGTAGAAGCGCAGCCGCCTGAACGGCTCGAACACGGCCTCGGCCAGCCGCCAGGCCATCCCGTGCGCGCCGCTCTCCTCGGCCAGCCGCACCGCCGACACCAGCGAGCGCCGCTCCGCCTCGAACCACTCGCGCGGCGTCTCCGCGTCGGCCGCGACCGCGAGGTAGTGATCGAGCAGCCGCGCCCTGGCCTCACGCACGCCGGCTTCCGCGTGCCTGCCCAGCTCCCTGGCCAGCCGCTTGACCAGGTCGTGCACCCGGTAACGCGGCCCGGGCATGGGCTCGACCAGGTACGCCCGGTGCAGCCCTTCCACCGCCGCCACGGCCTCGCTCACCGGCGCGCCCAGCGCGGCGGCCAGCACCTCAGGCGTGAAGTCCCGCCCCGGCAGCAGCCCCACGTGCCGGAACGCGCGCCGCTGCCCCGGGCTCAGCGACTCGTACGCCAGGTCAAGCGCCGACCTGAACGCCTCCTCGGGGTCGCCCACCAGCAGCCGGTCGGGCCTGCGCAGCTCCTGCACCCGGGACCGCACGCTCATGCCGGGGTTCTCGGCCAGCTTGGCCGCCGAGATCCGCAACGCGAACGGATGGTACGAGCACACCCTGGCCAGCTCGGCCAGCGCGTCCCGGTCGGCGGCCCGCGGCGAGCCCTCCCCGAGCACCGCCACCAGCAGCGCGACGGCGTTACCCGGATCGAGCACCGGCAGGTCCATGAGGTCGGCATGCCCGGTGGCCCGCAGCGGCGCCATCCGCGTCCGGCTGGTCACCAGCACCACGCAGTCCTTGCTGCCCGGCAACAACGGCCGCACCTGGCCGGGGTCGGCGGCGTTGTCGAGGATGAGCAGCAGCCTGCGGCCGGCGATCCTGCTGCGGTAGAGGAGCATCAGCTCGGCCTCGTCGGAGGCGGGCTCGCTGACGCCCAGCGAGCGCAGGATCTGGCCGAGCGCCTCGACGGTGTTCATCGGGGGCTGGCTCGGCGACTGGCCCCGGAGGTCGATCACGATCTGCCCGTCGGGGAACCGCTCGGCGTGCAGGTGGCCCCAATGTGTCACCAGCGCGGTCTTGCCCACGCCGGGTAAACCCTGCACGACCATGGTGTTCGTCCTGCGGGGCCGATCCAGCCAGGCGGTGAGCAGGTCGAGGCTCTGCTGCCGTCCGGTGAAGTCCGGCACGTCGGCAGGCAACTGGCGGGGCTTGGGCAGCTCGCCGATCGGCAGCGGGTCCGCGGGTGCGCCAGGACGGGTCAGGAACGGCGTCACCCGGCCTGTCCAAGGCGCCGACAACTGTTCCCACTCGCCCGCGGCGGCACGTAGCGCGGGCGGGTCCTCGATGCGCAGCCGCCGGTAGCCGGGGCGTACCAGCCAGCCGCGCTGGACCCACTGCTGAAGCTGGCGCTGCACCACGTCGGGGGAGCTGCCCACCAGGTCGGCCAGGGTCTCCATGGACAGCGGCGGTGCGGACTCCGACGCCAGGCCGTACCGCTCGTCGAGGTGCAGCAGCCACACGGCGAGGCGGGCGGCGACGGGGGCACGGGCGAGCGCTTCGTGCCTGCGGGCGGCCACGTTCCTGGCGAACAGCTCCTGGACCAGCGCTGTCGCCGCGGAGGGGCTGGCGGAGGCGTGTTCGCGCAGCCGCCGCATGTCGATGGGCCAGGCGCGCAGCTCGGTGAGCGCGTCCACCCGGACGCGCTCACTCGGGCTCCAGAAGGCCAGCTCGCCGATGAGGTCGCCGTCACCGCGCAGGTCGTGGATGGCCTCGCGGTCGCCTGCCGCGGTGTTGTACTCACGGGCGTAGCCGTAGTCGATGACGTAAACGCGGTTGGCGGGCCGCAATGGGGAACAAATGGTCTCGTTACGCCGGAAAACGCGCGGGCGGGCACCCTCGTCCACCAGTGACCTGAACGATCCCACCCCGGCACCACCCCCCTGCGGACGGCGGTGTCCTCGACGTGACATATGCAAACGAGCCGAACACCAGGGTGTCACATCGGCCCGAAGCCTGCCAGATCAGGCATGCACAAGATCAGAAGTGCCCGGATCAGACGCGCCCGGATCAGACGCGCCCAGATCAGACGTGCGCGGCCTCGGCGCGGTCGGGGACGAAGCGGTAGCCGACGTTGCGGACCGTGCCGATCAGCGACTCGTACTCGGTGCCGAGCTTGGCGCGCAGGCGCCGCACGTGCACGTCGACCGTCCTGGTGCCGCCGAAGTAGTCGTAGCCCCAGACCTCCTGCAGCAGCTGGGCGCGGGTGAAGACCCTGCCCGGGTGCTGCGCGAGGTACTTCAGCAGCTCGAACTCCTTGAACGTGAGGTCGAGCACCCGGCCGCGCAGTCTCGCGGTGTAGGTGGCCTCGTCGATCGCCAGGTCCCCGCTGCGGATCTCGTCGGGCACGTCCTCCGTGGCGGACTGCGAGATGCGGCCGGTCGCCATCCGTAGCCGCGCCTCGACCTCGGCCGGCCCCGCGTTGTCGAGCAGCACGTCGTCGACGCCCCACTCGGCGGTCATCGCGGCCAGCCCGCCCTCGGTCACGATCACCAGCAACGGGCAGTCGATGCCGGTCGTGCGGATCAACCGGCACAGGCTCTTGGCCTGCACGAGCTCCTTGCGCGCGTCTACGAGGACGGCGTCGGCGGGGGGTGTGTCGATCAGCGCGGATGCCTCGGCTGGAGCGACGCGGACCGAGTGGAGCAGCAACCCCAGCGCCGGGAGCACCTCGGCGGATGGCTCGAGGGCGTTGGTCAGCAGGAGCAGGTTGCTCATTACGGCCTCCTCAAACACGCAAGGACCCGGTGGCTACGTCGCCCAGGTCCTGTAGGTGAGGATATCCCACGAGTAAGTCGCGTCCATTGCACGTCCACCAGGTGAACAGCGCGTCTCCTGGAACAACCTGGTTAAGGGCGGCGCACAATGGACCAGGGGAAGATTGTGAGGATTGGCATGGCCACAGGAAAAATACGGTATTGGGCCGCGGCCAAGGAAGCGGCAGGTGTCGCGGAGGAAACGTACGAAGCGGTCACGCTTGGTGAACTAATGACCAAAATCACACAAAATCGTGCAGATCTGGCACACGTCGTGCGGCGGTGTTCGTTCCTCGTGGACGGCTCACCGGTCGGCAAACGCCCTCATGACGACGTCGTTCTGGGTGACGGCGCGACCGTTGAAGTGCTCCCTCCGTTCGCCGGCGGGTGATCGGCCGTCTTCTGAGGGAATGAGTCGATAGGCTCTTGCCCCCCGTCCAGACAGGGAGCCCCATGCGCAAGCTGATCGTTTTCCTGATCGTGCTGGTCATTCTCCTTGTCGCCGTCGACAGGGTCGCCGCGGCCGGAGTCGAGCGCGACCTGGCGAACAGGATCGCCGCCGCCGCCGACCTGTCCGGTACGCCGACCGTGACCATTGAGGGCATCCCATTTCTCACTCAGGCCGTCTCCGGGCGCTATCCGGAGGTACGGTTCAATCTCGGCACGTTCTCGTACGGCGGAGTGCCGGTGCAGAACCTGCGGGGCGCCGCCTACGACGTCACTGCTCCCCTTGCCGACGTCCTGCAGAACAGACCCACGGTCCGGGCTGATCGCGTGACCATCGCGGGCACCCTGACCAGGGCGACGATCGACAAGTACGCGCCGCAGGGCGTCAAGATCGGCGGCAACGGGCAGCGGCTCACGGCGTCGGGCGAGGTGATGATGGGGGTGAAGAAGGTGCAGTTCAACGCGGAGATGCGGGTCGAGGTGACCGACGGGGGCATCAAGCTCCAGGCCGAGAAGATCGACGGCCTGCCCGCCCAGATCGCGCAGTTCGTTTCCTACACGATCCCGTTCAAGGGGGATCTGCCCTTCGACGTGAAGGTGACCGGGGTGAAGAGCGTGGCCGAAGGATTGGAGATCTCGGCCGAAGCGTCTGACGTGCCGATTCGTGGATGACGTTGAACCGGCCCGCCCGCCGGTACGTGAAGAGGGTGTGAGTACAGCCGGCACCGCCGACGAGGAGCTCGTGAGGACCCTCTTCGACGAGCACGCCGGGCCACTCTACGGATACGTGCTGCGACTGACCGGTGACTCTGGACGGGCGGAGGATGTCGTGCAGGAGACGCTGCTGCGGGCTTGGCGGCACCCTGACGCGCTCTCCGGCCGGCCGATCCGCGCGTGGTTGTTCACGGTGGCCCGCAACCTCGTCGTCGACCAGCACCGCGCCAAGAAGGCCAGGCCGCCGGAGACCGGCGACGAGGCGCTGGCGGTCCTGCCCGCCGAGGACGAGCTGGAGCGCGCGGTCGAGTCGTGGGCGGTGGCCGAGGCGCTGGCCGCGCTGCGGCCGGAGCACCGCGAGGTGCTGATGGAGGTCTACTACCGGGGGAGATCGGTGAAGGAGGCGTCGGCGACGCTGGGCATTCCGCCGGGAACGGTCAAGTCGCGCACGTACTACGCGCTGCGCGCGCTCAAGCTCGCCCTCGAGGAGCGGGGGCTGGCGCCGTGATGACGTGTGAGGAGGTACGGCTGGCCCTGGGCGCGCACGCCCTGGGCGCGCTCGACCCTGACGAGGCCCTGGAGATCGACAACCACCTGGCGACCTGCGAGGCGTGCGGTGCTGAGCTGCTGGAGCTGGACGGCGTGGCCGCGTTCCTGGGGAAGGTGTCGGAACGCGACATCGAGCTGGTGGCCAGCCCGCCGCGCCAGGTGCTCGACCGGCTGCTGAACGCCCGCGCCAAGCGCAGCAGGCGCGGCCGCCTGCTCCTGGTCGCCGCGGCCTCGGTCGCGCTGCTCGGGCTCGGCGGCACGATCTGGACGGTCATCCAGGAGAGCGCCGTCCAGCGGCAGGAGTCATCGTCTGCGGCGGCTCCCGCGGCCACCCCGTCGCAGCTGCGATCGCCGATGGAGCAGGCTGAGCCCCGCATCGCCGCGGAGAGCGACCGGGCGGCCAGCGACCAGCGGGCAGCGAGCCCGCGGGCGTCGGCGAGCGAGACGCCGGCGACGCCCAAGAAGGTGGTCGCCGGCCGCAAATTCACCGGCGAGAACGAGGCCGAGCAGTATTACGCCACCGTGATGGCCTGGCCGCTCAGCGGTGGGGGCACGGAGCTCGGTGTGCAGGTCAGCGGCGTGCCGGTGGACACCAACTGCCGCGTCCTCGTCGTGGGCAAGGACGGGCGCGAGGAGTTCACGGACAGCTGGATCATCAGCCGCGAGGCTTATGTGGACAACGCCCCGTTCAAGAGCACCACCACGCTTGCCATGAAGAACATCGCCAGGTTCGACGTCGTCGACCAGATGGGGAAGTTGCTCGTCAGCGTCAAGGTCACCGGGAAGTAAACCGCGGCCGTGTGTGGTTGCACGATGCGTGACGGGTTTGTGGGTTGTGCTGGCGACGCTGGCGCTCGGAACGGTGATCGGGGTGGTGTTCCTGCGCCGCAACGGACGGGTGCGTGACACGGACGGCTCGCGGGATCGGCTGTCCGCCGCCGATCTCGGGGCCGGGCTGGGGGAGCGGGCGACGCTGGTGCAGTTCTCGACCGCGTTCTGCCAGCCGTGCCGGGCCACCAGGCGGATCCTGGCCGACGTCAGCGAGCTCGTGCCCGGGGTGAGCCACGTCGAGATCGACGCCGAGTCCCGGCTGGACCTGGTGCGCCGGCTGGACATCATGCGGACGCCGACCGTCCTGGTGCTCGATGCGGCAGGAAATATTGTGAAAAGGGCCTCTGGGCAGCCGCGTAAGGCCGATGTGCTGGCGGCGCTCGCGGCGGCCGTACCGGGCTCATGAGTGCAACGTTTGTCTCACGAGTTGTCTCATCAATCGGACGAGATGTGACAGATGACGAGACGCCGAGTAGTGTCGTCCGCATGAACCCAACGACAGAGCTGCTCACAAAGCGGCGCGCGGTTGATTTTTGCCGTGTGACCACCGCGCTCTGTCGCGCTGCCTGAGGACGGTCTCGCGCGGATATCCGATCCGCCCCAATCGACCCTTCAGGAGCATCCCACGATGCGTGCCGATCCTAGAGCGCTGCGCTTCGGCGCGGCCGTCACAACCGTGGTCCTCACCTTCGTCCTGGTGACCCAGAGTGCCTGGCTGCTTGTCGCCCAGGTCGTGGTCTTCGCGTTCGGGGTCGCGGGGCGCTCGCCGTACACGGTGCTCTTCAAGGCGCTCGTCAGGAGTGCTCCGAAGGAGACCGAGGACGCCCGCCCGCCGCGGTTCGCGCAGGGGGTGGGGCTGGTCTTCGCGGTCGCGGGCCTGGTCGGATATGTCGCCGGGATCATGCCGCTGGCCCTCGTGGCCACGGCCGCGGCTCTCCTCGCCGCTTTCCTCAACGCAGCCTTCGGATTCTGCCTTGGCTGCGAGATGTACCTGCTCATTCGCCGACTACTGCCCGCTGCCAACATGGAGGTACCCAAATGAGCCGCTCCGCCGCCCTGGTGGACGCTGACTGGGTCGAGGCCAACCTCGACACTCCCGGCGTCGTTCTCGTCGAGGTCGACGAGGACGTCAGCGCCTACGACAAGGGCCACATCCGTGGCGCCGTGAAGGTTGACTGGCGGCAGGACCTGCAGGACCCGGTCCGCCGCGACTTCGTGGACAAGACCGGTTTCGAGGCCTTGCTGTCCGACCGCGGCATTTCCAACGACGACACCGTCGTGCTCTACGGCGGCAACAACAACTGGTTCGCCGCTTACGCGTACTGGTACTTCAAGCTCTACGGCCACGACAACGTGAAGCTGCTCGACGGCGGCCGCAAGAAGTGGGAGCTCGACTCCCGCGAGCTGGTCAGGGACGTGCCGCAGCGGTCCAAGACGCAATACGTCGCCCAGGAGCAGGACAAGGCGATCCGCGCCTTCCGCGACGACGTGGTCACCGCCATCGGCAAGCTCAACCTGGTCGACGTGCGCTCGCCCGACGAGTTCACCGGCAAGCTGCTCGCTCCCGCCCACCTGCCGCAGGAGCAGGCGCAGCGCGCGGGCCACGTGCCCACCGCCCGCAACATCCCGTGGTCCAAGGCGGCCAACGACGACGGCACCTTCAAGGCCGACGACGACCTGCGCACCCTCTACCAGGAGGCCGGGGTCGACTTCGGCAAGGACACCATCGCCTACTGCCGCATCGGCGAGCGCTCGGCGCACACGTGGTTCGTGCTGCACGAGATCCTCGACCAGGCCAACGTGAAGAACTACGACGGTTCGTGGACCGAGTACGGCTCGCTCGTGGGCGTGCCGATCGAGCTGGGGGAGGCCCGCTGATGACGACTGCACAGGGTTGCGGAGCGCCGGAACAGACCATCGCGCTGCCGGCCGGTATCGACCTGTCCACCCAGGCCGTGATCCAGGGCGTGGTGACCGGCGCGGGCACCGCCTACGCGCGGCTGCTCGACCACTCGGGCGAGTTCACCGGTGAGGTCGTCGTGTCCGACGACGGCGTCTTCCGCTTCTTCGCCGCTCCCGGTGACTGGACCGTCCGCATCATCGCGGGCGGCGGCGTTACCAGGGACATTCAGGTGGAGGCCAAGCTGGGCGAGGTCGCCTCGCTCGCCGTCGCCGTCTGACCATTGGCGTCATGAAGGCCCGCGTCTTTCGGACGCGGGCCTTTCGCGTGCAACCGATTCGGGCGCGGCGGTGTTGTAGTCCATGTGAGTGGGATCGATCCGGTGTGCAAGGCGCTGCTCGACGACCTCGACGAGGGGTTCGCCGAGCTGTATGCCGCCTACCGCAACCTCGTCTTCTCGACCGCGTTGCGGCTGAGCGGGCGCTGGGCCTGCGCCGAGGACCTGACGGCGGAGGCGTTCCTCCGGGCGTACCGCGCGCTGGCCGGCTATGACCGCGACCGCATCGCCGCGCTGCAGCCGCGGGCGTGGCTGATGACGGTGCTGATGAACCTCTGGCGCAACTGGGCTCGCACCAAGGCCCGTAAACCGCCGCCCGACCTGCGCGACGAGCCGGTGGACGCCGTCGATCCCGGTCAGGACGTCGAGGCGGCCGCGGTACGCCGCGAGACCGGAGACGAGCTGGCCGAGCTGCTGAGGCAGCTGCCCGAGGAGCAGCGGGCGGCGGTGGTGCTCAGGCACGTCGTCGACCTGCCGATCAGCGAGATCGCCACCGTGCTCAAGATCCCGCAGGGCACGGTCAAGTCGCATGTGTCGCGGGGGTTGCGGCGGCTACGCGCACTGGGAGGTGCCCGATGACGGAGAACCGCACGCCTGCCGGTGGAACGGGGGACCGCTTGCTCGCCGGGCTGGCGGGGTTGGCCGCCGACGCGCCGGACGGGCTGCTCGACCGGATCGCCGCCCGATGGGTGAGCGTGCCGGGGCCGATCGGGGAGCTGCGGGTCGCGTTCACCGACCAGGGCGTGGCGTACGTGCACGCCGGCGACGGGTTCGCCGAGGCGTTCAGGGCCCGGTTCGGCCGGCCGCTGCTGCCTGCCGGAGCTCGCACCAGGCCGCCCGCGGGCCTCCTGCCCGCGCTACGCACCGGCCGCGCCGCCGGGCTGCGGCTGGACCTGCGCGGGATGAGCGACTTCCAGCGTGACGTGCTGGAGACGGCGCGGACGATCCCCCGGGGCGAGGTACGCCCCTACGCGTGGATCGCCGCCCGCATCGGCCGGCCCAAGGCCGTGCGCGCCGTGGGCACGGCGCTGGCGAACAACCCGGTGCCGCTGCTGCTCCCGTGCCACCGGGTCACCAGATCGGACGGCGCGGCAGGCGAGTACGTGTTCGGCACACCGGCCAAGGAGCGCCTCCTGCTGGCCGAGGGCGTCGACCTGGAGCGGCTGCGCCGGTTGGCCGGGGAGCGTGTCTTCTACCTGGCCAGCGACACCACGGGCATCGTCTGCTTCCCGACGTGCCACAACGCCAGGCGCATCGCACCGGCCCACCGGCACGGCTTCCGCACCCTCGCTCTGGCCAGAGCCGCCGGTTACCGCCCGTGCCGCACCTGCCGTCCCGCCCAGGGCCTGGCGAGCCAGGCGTCGGGCCCGGGCTCAGGGCTTGGTGGGATGTAGGCGTCAGGCCCGGGCTCAGGGCTTGGTGGGATGTAGGCGTCAGGCCCGGGCTCAGGGCTTGGTGGGATAGCGCATCAGCAGCGTGGCGCGGACGATGTCGGGGCCGTGCGCCCGGTAGCCGTGCGGCACGTCGGAGCGCCACGAGATGTGGTCCCCCGGCCCGGCCGTCAGCGGCTCCTTGATCGGGCCCGCGCTCAGCGTGCCGCTGAAGACCGTGACGTGCTCGGTGACGCCCTCGTGGTGCGCGGGGGAGGTCTGCGTGAGACCGGGCGGGACGCGTACGCGATAGAGCTCGTACGTGACGCGCTCGTCCTCGAACACCTCGAGCAGCTCGGCCTCCATCGCCGTGCCCCGCATGATCTGCGGCTCGGGCGGCGGGTCGAGAATGGCCCCGATCGGCACGCCCAGCTGCGCCGTGATCGCCCAGAGGGTCTCCAGCGTCGGGCTGAGCGTGCCCGTCTCGACCGCGGCCAGGGTGTCCTTGCCGATGCCGGCACGCGTGGCGAGCCCGGACAGCGAGACCCCGCGCTCCTGCCGTAGCCGCCGCAGCCGGTCTCCCACCACACGAGGGTCGGCGTCGAACGCCGGGAGCGGCTCCATATCCGTCATGGTGCCGCAGACGACGCGCCGCGTCGCGGGCTTCCCCTCCCGATAATTCTTCTGTCACTGCTCAGGGACGTGGCCGGTCCAGAGCGTGCTTTCTCGGGTTGCGGCTGCGACACAAGAGACAGACCGATACGATTCGACAGGTGTCCGGTTCGACAGGTGTGATGGCGCCCCCGCGACCTGGGCCTACGCCGGCTCAGCGGATGCCGTCGCCGTACTCGCTGCCCCTGCACGCGCTACGCCTCGCGGGGAAATGCGCGTTGCCTCTCATTCTCTGGTTCGCGGCCGGCGAGCTGGCGCGCTTCGTGCTGTTGTACGGCGCCACCGAGGTCGCCTACGGAGACGCCAGGCAGCTCCGCCTGATCGCCGTCATGACGCTGCTCACGCTCATCGTCATGACGGCGATGACCGTCACCACCGGCATGCTGTACACGCTGCGCGGCGCGTTGTGGGAGATGCGCGCCAGGGCCGGGGAGGGCGTGGCGGAGGAGCGTTTCTTCCGCGTGCTGGATCGGGTGGCCCCGGTGTTCGCGGTGCTCTACCTCGCATGGGGCTTCCAGCGGGAGGACGCCAGGGACGTCTACCAGATGGACATCTTCCATCACTTCTACGACCTGACGGATGCGGCGTGGTTCGGTGAGGAGACCGACGTCGGCAGGGGGCTCACCGACCTCGACTGGCGGGTCTCGCTCGGCGCGATGGTCGTCACCTTCGGGTTGAAGATGCTCTTCGCGAAGTTCGTGGAGCAGGGCAAGGGCAAGTTCTACGGTTTCCTCGCGGCCTTCTCCGAGTTCGCCTTCGTCTTCTACGGGCTCAACGCCACCGTGGCCATCGCCGACGCCCGCTCGGAGTGGATGGAGCACAGGAATGTGGTCGCCGGGACCTCGGATCTCTGGGAGCAGGCCCAGAAGACCGTGCCGGCGTGGGACGCCGTCACCGGTGTGTTCGGAGACTTCTGGCCGCTGTTCATCGGGGCCGTCGCGGTTCCGCTGGCCTGGCTCACCGTGGCGATGCTGGTCTTCGGCGCCTTCTCCGACGAGGCCCGCACTCTGGTGAAGGGCACGCGCCTGGAGAAGGGCGTGGACCGGCTGGAGAGCAGCCACGACCTCACGCAGAAGTCGTTCAATCAGGTCACCGGGGGTTTCCGGGATCGCTGGGTGCCGCTGGCCAACGCCCTGCGCATGGTGTTCAAGAGCGGCGCTCCGGTGTTCGGCATGATGTGCCTGTGCTACGTGGCCATCACGGTGGCGGGGGAGTACGGCCAGCGGGCGTTGCTGACGCTCATCGGCACGCGGGAGGAGTGGGTCTGGGTCTACCAGGGCGCGCCGGTGTCGTTCGTGCGGGAGATGCTGCAGACGGTGCTCACCATGGCGCTGCTGGCGGCGACGTACGACATCGCCGCCACCCGGGCCCGGCTGAACGGCGAGCCGCTCAACGACGCCTGAACCTCAGCACCTCGACGTCCTTCCCCAGCTTCTCCACGGCCTCCCGGTTGAAGAGATCCTTCGTGGGCGTGTCCGAGCGGTAGGTGCTGGGCCGGAACGAGAGCTCGACCTCGTTCACCACCGCGGTCGGCACGATCGCCATCCCCTGGATCTTGTACTCCTGACCCACCTCCAACCGGTCCGTCGGCCGGTTACCCACCGGCTCGATCGGGACCGCCCACTCGCGGCCGGCCCGGTCCTGCAGCTTGACCTCGCCGGGTTCGGCAGTCATGGTCGCGCTGCTCTCGTCGAGGACCTTCTTCGTGATGTCCACCTTCAGCCAGGTCACCTCGGGCCCGTGCTTGTTGCCCGCGGGCGGCTTCATGGGCGCGATCGCGGCCTTCCACTCGATCTTGTGCGCCGTGCCGGCCTGGCCGGGGGGCACGGAGATCTCCCTGGTCTCCTTGGTGGTCTGCTTCTCGTAGAAGACGTAGCCGTCATAGGCGTACGCCGCCGTGGTGGCGAGGGACACCACGATGGCGCCGACGGCGACCAGGAGCGTACGACGCCGCCGGCGGGGGGCGGCGGCAGGCTGCGGGGCCTCCTGCGGGCTGTCGGGCGCGCGCGGCGCGGCTTGCGGGCCGTCGGACGGAGGCGGCTCCGGAGGGCCTGACGGGGCACTGTCTCTTATACACATCT
>NZ_VCKY01000181.1 GCF_005889735.1 Nonomuraea turkmeniaca | reverse complement strand
GTGCACGACGGCCGCCATCCGCGGGAACACCACGTCGTGCGCCACCTCCCCCACCGGCATCACGTCGTCGCACGCCGCAACCGGCAGCCCCTGGACGACCCCCCGCAGGCCGGCCGACCGCAGCCCCGCGACCACCTCGTCCGCCACCCGATCAGGCTCGGCCGGCACCATGCTCCCGAATCCGACGAAGACGGGTGGCGGCCCGGTGGCCAGAAACTCCTCAAGGCCGCCGAGCCCTCCCGTCGCCGGGAGCCGCCAGTAGCCGGTGAGGTGCACGTACCCGGGCCAGTCCCTGGGCCGGGGCACGACCAAGGGGCTGACCCCGCACAGGACCGGCACCCGGTCCCGCCGGTCGGCCGCGTACGGGCTGCCGCGCATCGGCCCCAACCCCAGCACACCGGCCCTCAGCCGGTTGACCATCCGCCCCAGCACCATCCACGCGAGCCGCTCGACGACCGCGTAGCTGGCCCGGTTGCCGAGCCGCCCGAGGGAGGCGAGCGGAACGAGCGGGTTGGGGAACTCGCCGGTCGGCTCGCTCGGCTGGAACTGCAGGATCAGGTACGGGATGCCGTACCGCTCACGGAGATGCCTGCCGAAGGCGCCCAGGGAAGGGGCGAGGACCAGGTCGGCGCCGGCGCAGGCGGTGTCCACCTCCGCGACGAGCTTGGCGGCCAGCGGTTCGACGACGGTCCTGAGGCCGCGGACGAACCCCATGGGCCCGCTGCCGAGCCACGCCTGCCCTTCCTCGCTCTCCAGGAGCGCCGTGGGATCCACGCCCAGCGGCGCGAACGACACCTCCGGCCCGGCCAGCGCGGCGTAACGGCCGGAGGCGACCAACGTGGCCTCGTGCCCGCGGCCGGCCAGCTCACGGGCCAGCGCGGCACCCGGCTGCGTGTCCCCTCGCGACCCGAGCGCCAGCACCGCCACCCTCATCGCGCCGCGCCCGGAGACCTCCGCGCTCATGGCAGCGTGGCCAAGCTGACCAGCGCCCCGACCAGCACGAGTCCGGCCGCCACCAGCAGGCCGGTGGCGTACCCGGCGGCGAAGCTTCCAGCTGCGTGCACGATCACGCCGACGCCGGCGATCCCGAAGAGGCCGGAGATCTCGCGGCTCACCGAGAAGACACCGCCCGCGACCCCCGCCCGGGACTCCGGCACCGCGCCCAGCACCGCGGACCCGAGAGGCATGGTCAGCGCCGAGCCCACCCCGATCGCGCAGACCGCGGGCAGCAGCCGCTCCCATCCGTCGCCCGCCTCCAGGGTGGCGGCGACCGCCATCCCGCCCGCGACCAGCGTGAGCCCGAGCGCCACGGTACGCCCGGCGCCCAGCCGCCGCTCGACCGCGGGCACCATCGGCGTGACCAGCACCACCAGCAGGGCCAGCGGCACGAACGCCAGCCCGGAACCGGTGGGCGTGAACCCCAGCACACCCTGCAGGAAGATCGCCGTGTAGAAGAACACGCCGTTGACGCCGAGCCCCCAGAGCACCTGGGCCACCACACCACCCGAGAACGCCCCGACCGTGAAGAGCCGCAGGTCCACCATCGGATCGGCGGCCCGCCGCTCGACCACCGCGAACACCGCCCCACTGCCCGCGCAGACCAGCAGGGCGGTGACCACGGCCGGCGAATCCCAGCCGTGCTCCCCGCCGTGGATCAACGCGAACGTCCCCGACGCCAGGAACACCACGGAGGCCGCCACCCCGGGCACGTCGAGAGCCCGCCGGACCGTGCCGCCAGGCGCGGGCACCGCGACGGCGGCCAGCACGATGACCGCCACACCCATCGGCACGTTGACGAGGAACACCCAGCTCCAGTGCGCGTGCTGGCTCAGGTACCCGCCCACCACCGGCCCCAGCGCCAGCGCGGCCGCGCCGGAGGCCATCCACACGGCCACGCCCATGGACCGCTGCCGCTCGTCCCGCCCGGCCAGCACGGCGAGCGTCGCGGGCAGGATCATCGCCGCTCCGGCGCCCTGGGCCAGGCGGGCGGCGACCAAGAGGTGGATCGTGGTGGCCAGCCCGGCCCAGAGCGAGGCCGCGGCGAAGGCCGCCAGCCCGGCCAGCAGCACCTTCCTGTGCCCGTAGACGTCGGCCAGGCGTCCGCCGGCCGGCATGAGGCCCGCGAATGTCAGCAGATAGCCGGTGGCCACCCATTCCAGGGCGGACAGGCTTGCGCCCAGGTCGTGTTGGATGCTGGGGAGTGCGACGGTGACGACCGTGTTGTCCAGGGTCGTCAGGAAACCGGCCAGCCCGACGACCATGAACAGCGGTCCCGCCGTGGCCGGCCGCCGCCGGGTGATGGCCGGCACGCTCACGAGTCCACCTCCACCCACGTCCAGCCGCGGCCGTCGGGGGTGGCCCGCACCACCCGGGTACGCCCCGCCGTGACCTTGACCCACCGCGGCCCGTCCTCGCCTTTTGCGGGCGCCTGCTTGGCGGGGGCGGAGTAGGGGTGCTTACGGAAGGGCTTGACCGGGACGAGCTCGGGTCCGGCGTCCGCGGGAAGCGGCTCGTGCTCCGCCGCCAGCGGCACCGGATCGGTGTCCACGCCGAAGACGGCCGGCCGCCCGTTGACGGTCACGGCGGGCTCGGACGGCGAAGGGCCGGGGCGACCCCGGGAAGGCGGCGCCACGGCCGGGCGACCCGGGGAAGGCGGCGCCACGGCGGGACGGCCCGGGGAGGACGGCACGGCGGCGGGGCGGCTCATGGCAGGCAGCTCGCGCATGGCGGGCGCCGTTCGCGCAGGTGGCCGCTCGTGGAGCTCCACCCGCCGGTGGAAGGCGCGCAACGGGCCGGGCAGCCACCAGTTGGCACCGCCCATCAGGCGCATGGTCGCGGGCACCAGCAACGCCCGGACGAGCGTGGCGTCCACCACGATCGCCACGAACAACCCGACCCCGAGCAACTTCACGATCGTGATCCCGGCCGTGGCGAACGCCCCGATGACCACCAGCAACAACAACGCCGCACTGGTGATCACCCCGCCCGTCTGCTGCAGCCCGGCCGCCACGGCGGCCGCGTTGTCCCCCGTACGGAGCCATTCCGCCCGCACCCGCGACAGCAGGAACAGCTCGTAGTCCATGGACAGCCCGAACACCACGGCCAGGATCAGCACCGTCACGGTCGCCTCGATGGACCCGGTGGAGGTGAACCCCAGCGCCGACGCCAGATGCCCGTCCTGGAAGGCCCACACGATCACCCCGAACGACGCCCCGATGGACAGCACGTTCATCAGCAGTGCCTTGACCGGCAGCACCACCGACCCGAACGCGGCGAACAGCAGCACCCCCGTCACCGACCCCACCACCAACGCCATCCACGGCAGGGTGGCGCCCAGGCTGGCCATCAGATCCATCTGAGCGGCGGTCGGCCCGCCGACCACCACCCGGCGCACGTTCGGCTCGGGCGCCAGGTCCCTGATCGATGTGACGAGCTCCTGGGCAGCGTCCGACATGGGGTCCGCGTCGTAGCGGACGGCGAGCCGCACGGCCCCGTTGTCCTGCGACAACCCCGCCACGTCGACCCCGGTCACATGCGACAGCCGACGCAACCGGTCCACCAGCGGTTTCACGTCGGACGGCAACACGGGCGTGACCGCGCTGATCGGCGAGTGCCCCTGGCCGAGCGGCCCCGGCACGGCGGGCGACTCGGTGAAGGAGCGCTCGACCAGGACGTGGACGTCGATCGCCGCCATGGAGTTCCTGGCGAAGCCCCGGTCCACGACCTCGGCCACCCGGCGGCTCTCGGAGGCGGCGGGCAGCACCCGGTGATCCACGTTGCCGAACTTGACGTGCAGGAACGGCAGCGCCAGCGACACCAGCACCATGGCCACGACGACCAGGTACAGCACCGGCCGCCGCATCACGCTGGACGCGACGGCGTGCCACATCCCGCCGTCGCGCCGCCCGTACCCGAACCGCGGGGTGATCCGGAGGGCGTCCACGCGCCGGCCGAGTATCCCGAGCACGGCAGGCAGCACGACCAGCGCGGCGCCCATCGCCACGAGCACCACCGCGGCCGCCCCGAGCCCGATCGAGCGCAGGAACATCTGCGGGAAGAGCAGCAGCCCCAGCAGCGCCGTGGCCACCGTCAGCCCGGAGTACGCCACGGTACGCCCGGCCGTGGCCATGGTCCGCACCACGGCCTGCTCACTCGACGCCCCGCCTCTGATCTCCTCCCTGAACGCCTTGAGCACGAACAACGAGTAGTCGACGGCCAGCCCGAGCCCGAGCATGGTGACGACGTTCAGCGAGAAGACGGAGACCTCGGTGACCTCCGTGAGCAGCCGCAGCAACACCAGCGCGCCGAGCACCGCGAACAACCCCACGAGCAGCGGCAGCCCGGCCGCCACCAGGCTGCCGAACACGATGACGAGCAGCACCAGCAGCACCGGCATGGAGATGGCCTCGGCGCGGGCCAGGTCGGCGGCGGTCTGGTCGTTGAGCTCCTTCAGCAGCGGCACCGACCCGCCGACCTCGACGTAGAGGTTCTGGACCCGTCGGAGCCGGTCCGCGATGGCCGCGTAGGCGGCCTGCTTGTCGCCTTCGAGGGTGACCAGCGCGTACGTCGACCGCCCGTCCTCCGACACCATCCGCTTCGACCCGGTCGTCCAGTACGTGGCCAGCCTGCGCACGTGCTCCTTCGGCAGCGCGCGCAGCGAGTCGTGCACCGCCTTCTTGTACCGCGGGTCCCGCGCCTTGACCGTCGGGTGCCGGTAGAGGACGACCACGTCGGCGGCGTGGCCGCCGTACCAGTCGTCGTTCCAGTGAGCGGCGGTCGTGGAGTCCGCGCGCGGGTCCTCGAAGCCGCCGTCGGCCATCCGCCCGAACAGCTCCAGCCCCAGCGGCGCGACGAGGACGGCCACCACCAGGCTCAGCACCAGCAGCGTCCACCTGCCGCGATAGACCATCCGGCCAGCGGATTCAAACAAGGGCGCCGTCCAGGTACGCCCGCAGGCACGCGCGCCGGGCGATCTTGCCGCTCGACGTCCTCGGCACGGCTCCAGCCTCGATCAGCACGAAGTCGTGCACTGATAAATCGTGTTTCATCCGGACGGCCGCCTGAACCGCCCGCCCGACCTCCAGCGCGTCGGCCAGCACCCCGCGTCGCGACCGCTCGGCCACCACGACGAGCCGCTCGGTCTCCTCCCCCGGGACCGCGAACGCCGCCACGTGGTCCCGCCGGACCGCCTCGTGCGCTTCCTGCACGGTGACCTCGATGTCCTGCGGATAGTGGTTGCGCCCGTCGACGATGATCAGGTCCTTGATCCGCCCGGTGACGTACAGGTGGCCGTCGTGCAGCACGCCGAGGTCGCCGGTCCGCAACCAGTCCCCGCCGAAGACCTCCGCGCTGCGTACGGGGTCGCGCCAGTAGGCGCGGGCCACGTTCGGCCCTCGCACCCAGATCTCGCCCACCCGCCCGTCGGGCAGCTCTCCGGAGGGGCCGACGATCTTGACGTCCTGCCCGTACGGCCGCCCGCAGGACACCAGCGTGCTGCGCTCCCCGTCCGCACACGGCACCGCGATGCCCTCGCACAGGGCGGCGCGGGAGAAGTCACGCACCAGGGGCGGCTCGTCGCGGCCCATCGCCGACACGAACACCGTCGCCTCCGCCAGCCCATAGGCCGGCGTGTGCGCTTGGGGCCGCAGCCCGCACCCGGCGAAGGCGGCGTTGAACATCTCGATGGCCGCGGGCCGGACCGGCTCGGCGCCGTTCAGCATCACCCGCACCCCGGACAGGTCCAGCCCGCTCTTGTCCTCGGGCCGCACGCGGGCGGCGGTGAACTCGTAGGCGAAGTTCGGCGCGCCGGTGAAGACGTCGTCGTGCTCCGACAACAACCGCAACCACCGCACAGGGCTCATGACGAACGCCACAGGGTCCATGAACACGGCCTGGTTGCCGCCCATCATCGGCATCGCGATCGTGGCGACCAGCCCCATGTCGTGGAAGAGCGGCAACCACAACACCGCCACCGACGTCCTGGGCCGGGCACGGAACGCCGCCCAGAGCTGGGCGGCGTTGGCCGTGAGGTTGCCGTGGGTGATCTCGACACCGGCGGGCGCGCGGGTGGAGCCGGAGGTGTACTGCAGGTAGGCCAGGTCGCCAGGCCCGATCGGCTCCGGCTCCCACTCGTCGGCGAACAGGTCGGAGACGGTGTCCACAGTGATCACGGGGACAGGGGCGGCGGGGGCGAGGAAGTCCTTGACGCCGGACAGCGCTGCCGTGGTGGTCAGCACGACGGCAGGGTCGGCGTCGTGGAACGCCCTGACCAGCCGCTCGGCGTGCCCCGGCAACCCTGGCGCGAACAACGGCACCGCGACCAGCCGCGCGTACATGGCCCCCAGCACCGCCACCACGTAGTCCAGCCCGGGGGGCGCCAGCACCGCCACCCGCTCCCCCGGCCCGGCGAACTCGCGCAGCCGCACGGCCAGCGCCCTGGCCTTGAGGTCGGCCTGTCCCCACGTGTACGTCCGGCGGGAGCCGTCCCCCAGGAAGTCGGCGAACGTGTACGCGGGCGCGCAGGGGACCTCCCGCGCCCATCGCGCCATCTGGGCGATCAACGTGTCAGGCATGCCGAGTCCCCCTCGTTCAGGGACCTAGCAAGTTACGGGAGAAGCAGGGCGGGATTCTTGCCAAAGGCCTGCACATTCCTCATTCGGTCTTGTTACCGGGTGACAAGAAGTACGGCAGGATAGGGGAGTTTGCCTGTTTCGTAGGGGGTACACGCAGGTGCACAGCTATGCACGTGATCTCGGCCTGCTCCGGGATCGCCGGTTCACGCTGCTCCTGTCCGCCAGGACGATCTCCGTTCTGGGCAGCGCGTTCGCACCCGTGGCCCTGGCGTTCGGCATCCTCAACCTGCCCGGCGCGAACGCCACGATGCTGTCGATCGTCCTCACCGCCGAATCGCTGCCCATGATCGTGTTCATGCTGGCCGGCGGCGTGATCGCGGACCGGCTGCCGCGTCAGCGGGTGATGATGGCCGGCGAGATCATGATGGCGGCGGCGTTCTTCGCGCTGGGGGTGATGCTGCTCGTCGGCTGGACCCCGCTGCCCGCGCTGGTCACGGCGGCGGCGCTGGCCGGGACGGCCACGGCGGTCACGTTCCCCGCGCTGACCGGGATCATCCCCGAGGTCGTGCCGCACGACCGGCTGCAGACCGGCAACGCTCTGCTCGGTCTGGGGGCGAACGCCTCCCGGGTGGCCGGGACGGTGCTGGGCGGCGGCACGGTGGTGCTCTTCGGCGGCGGCTGGGCGCTCATGGCCGGCGGCGCCATGTTCGCGGCCGCAGGCGTGCTGATCGCGCTGCTGCGACTGGAGCCGGGCGTGCGGCCAGCGGACGAGCGGCATTCTGTGCTGTCGGACCTGCGTGACGGATGGCGGGAGTTCCGCTCGCGGCAGTGGATCTGGGTGGTGGTCGCCCAGTTCTCCCTGCTCGTCATGGCCATCCAGGCCGGGCACGGGGTGCTCGGCCCGCTGTGGGCCAAGGAGAACATGGGCGGCCCGGCGGTCTGGACGGCGTTCCTCGCGGGCGAGGCCATCGGCATGATCGCCGGGGTGCTGGTGTCGATCCGGTTGCGGCCGAGCCGGCCCATCCTGGTGGCGGTGCTGCTCTGCCTGCCGACCGCGCTGCCGTACCTGCTGCTCGGGGTCGACGCGCCGCTCTGGGCGATCGTGGCCGGGGCCTTCGTGCTGGGGGTCTGCTTCGACGTGTTCGGCGTGTTGTGGCAGACCACGATGCAGCGGGAGGTCCCGGCCGAGTCGTTGTCGCGGGTCAGCTCGTACGACATGCTCGGGTCGCTGATGTTCGGGCCGATCGGGCTGATGCTGGCCGGCCCGGCGTCGGAGGTGTTCGGCACGGAGGAGTCGCTGCTCGGCTGTGCTGTCCTCGTCGTGGTGAGCACGCTGGGCGCGCTGCTCTCGCCCGGGGTGCGCAACCTGCGAGCACCGCGGCTGGAGCCGGTTCAGGTGGACACGAAGTAGGCGTTGGCCCGGGGCTGGAACATCAGCGCCATCGCCCCGAGCACCGCCGCCACGTGCAGGATGCGGCTGGCCGCGAAGGCCCAGCCCACGGCGTCCAGGCCGGCGGCGGCCTCGGCGATCGACCCGCCCTCCAGCAACCACCGGGCGGGCTCGATCACCAGCGACAACGTGCCGAACACGCCCAGCGTGCCGGCGAGCGTCCACCGCGCCCAGTTCTGGCCGCGCCGCAGCCGCAGCGCCAGGAAGATGGCGCCGGCGAAGACCGCCAGCCGGAAGCCGACACCCGGCAGCAGGCCGGCCAGTGTGGACGTGCCCTCGATCAGCTCACGGGTGACCATCAGGACGGCCTCGAACGCGCCCAGCGCGACCGCCGACATCCAGAGCATGGCGGCCGCGTGCACGACAGGCGGCGGGCCGGCCGGTGCGGGGTCGTTGCTGCGCAGGCGGGACACAGTACTCATGACAGGTTCCTCCATAGGTGCGGGCCTTGCACCTCGAAGTCTCCGGCGCGGGCCCGCGCCGGTCATGCCCGCCGTCCCCCCAGTTCAGGTGGGGTGCGCCCTACCGGGCACCCGCCTCAGACGATGATCAGTCGTACGACGACGCCCGCGCAGTTGCCGGCCACGCAGATCCGCACCGGGACTTCGGAGATGCCCGGCGCCGCCGGCGCGCCGCCCACGTGGCCGTCCGGCCCGATGGTCACGCCTGCGGGCAACCTGGCGTGGTCGGTCACCGTGAAGGTGGGCACGACGCCGGGCGGGCCGCCGCTGATGCCGATCTCGCCGTCCAGCGGGCTGCCCGCCCTGCCGAGGAAGGTCAGCTCGCGCGCCGCCCACGGCACGTTGCGCAGCACCACGAGGGTGATCTCCTGCTCGTGGCACGTCCGCCCGGCGCACAACTGGACGGGGACGACGTACGTGCCGGGGCGCTGCGGCGTGCCGTGCAGCCGTCCGCCCTGGTCGACCTGGACGCCGACCGCGAGGTACTTCGCGCGGAACGCCAGGCCCTTGGCGGTGGGCAGCAGCCGCCGGCCGACCGCGATGCCCTCGGTGACGTAGATGGTGTCCTCGACCAGGCGGCTCTCCGGGGGCTCGGCGGGGGTCTGGCGGGCCATGAGCTCCATGGAGGTGGAGATCGACGGCACGGCGGCGGTCAGCACGCACATCGCAAACCCGGCGAGCAGAAACACCCACCTTTGCCGCATCGCTACCCCCTGGCTCCAGCTACCCCCTACGTACCCCCTCCACCGCGTGATCATTGCCTCACTCCGCGAGGCGGGCCCGGCCGCCAGACGCCGCCGCCTTCCCCCGCGCGTCACTGATAATCGTTCGCATGGCCGCTGAATCCGCACAGACTCTCGAGCGCGGGCTTCGCCTGCTCAGGCTGCTCGCCGACGGCAAGGGAGGGCGTACGCCGACCGAGCTGAGCGCCGAGTTGTCGCTGAGCCGTCCCGTGGTCTATCGGCTGCTGACGACGCTGATGAACGAGGGGTTCGTCCGGAGGGACGCCGAGGGCCGGGTGCATCTCGGGTTCGGGGTGCTCGTGCTGGCCCAGGCCGTGCAGCCGCTGCTGCGGGCGGCCGCGCTGCCGACCTTGCGGCGGCTGGCCGAGGCGGTGGGCGCCACCGCGCACCTGACCGTGGCCGAGGGCGACGACGGGCTCGCCGTGGCGGTGGTCGAGCCTTCCTGGACCGACATGCACGTGGCCTACCGGGAGGGCGCACGCCATCCGCTCACGAAAGGCGCGGCGGGCCAGGCGATCCTGGCGCTGCGCGAGGGACGCGACGACTACTTCGTCACGGAAGGGCAGTTGCAGGAGGGTGCGCGGGGCGTCGCCGCGCCGGTGACCGGGCTGCCGTGGCTGGAGGCCTCCGTGGGGGTGGTGACGTTCGGGCCGCTGGAGGAGTCGACCGGGCCGCGAGTGGTGGCGGCCGCCGCCGAGCTGTCCGCTGCTCTGGGTTGACATCTCCCTGCCCATGGCAGACGGTATTCACAGATAAAGGACACCTTCGTCCGATAAACGGACACGCAAGGAGGGGCCGATGCCGTACTACCGCGTCGTTGGGGAGGTGCCGCGTAAGCGGCACGTGCAGTTCAGGCGGCCGGACGGCGGTCTCTACGCCGAGGAGCTGATGGGCGAGGAGGGTTTCTCGTCCGACTCCTCGCTGCTCTACCATCGCCACCTGCCCACCGCGATCGTCAAGGCAGAGGCGGTGGAAACCGGCACGGAGACGCGCCTGGAGCCCAACCTGCCACTCTCGCCGCGCCACTTCCGCACCCAGGAGCTGTCTAGCGCCGGCGACCTCGTCACCGGCCGCTTGCTGCTGGCCGGCAACGGTGACGTCCGATTGTCGTACGCCACCAGTGACCGGCCGAGCGAGCTCTACCGCAACTCGATGGGCGACGAGTGTGTGTACGTCCAGCGGGGGCGCGTGCGCTTCGAGTCCACCTATGGCGCGATCGAGGCCGGGGAGGGCGACTACATCGTCGTCCCGACCGGAACGATCCACCGGTGGGTGCCGGAAGGGCCGGTCAACGTGCTGGCCATCGAGGCTGCCGGGCACATCAGGCCACCGAAGCGGTACCTGTCGCAGTACGGGCAGTTCCTGGAGCACGCGCCCTACTGCGAGCGCGACCTGCGGGCGCCCGCCGAGCCGCTCCTCGTCGAGGGCGAGGAGGTCCCGGTGCTGGTGCGCACGCGCGGCGGGCTGACCAGGCTCGTCTACCGCCACCACCCCTTCGACGTGGTGGGCTGGGACGGCTACCTCTATCCGTTCGCGTTCAACATCGACGACTTCGAGCCGATCGTGAAGAAGACGCACGCGCCGCCGCCGGTGCACCAGACGTTCGAGGGGCCCGGGTTCGTGGTGTGCTCGTTCTGCCCGCGGCCGCTCGACTACCATCCCGAGGCCATCCCGATCCCGTACAACCACCACAACGTGGACTCCGACGAGTTCATGTTCTACGTGGGCGGCGACTACTCCGCGCGAGCGGGCTCGGGCATCGAGGTCGGCTCGATCTCACTGCATCCGGCCGGGTTCACCCACGGGCCACAGCCTGGGGCGGTCGAGGCGGTGATCGACGCGGTCGCGCGAGGCGTCACGACCACCAGCGAGATGGCGGTGATGGTGGACACCTTCCGCCCGCTCGACCTCGGCCAGGGCGCGCTGTCCTGCGAGGATCCCGGCTACGCGTGGACATGGGCACGATGATTCTCTACACGGCACTGGTGGACGACGCGGGCCTGTTCCCGCCGACGTCCCTGCACATGGACGAAGCGCTCGCCCGCTACCGGCGGAACGTGGAGCTCGGCAACCCGGTGCTCACGCACCGCTTCCTCTGCCCGGCCAGCCGGCTGGACCGGCTGCGGGGCAAGGAGTACCGGCCGCGGCGGGTCGGGCTGATCGTGGACACGCCGGAGCTGCCCGCCTTCGACGACCTGCCGGTGGACACCGTCGAGATGCCGCTGCCGGAGGACAAGCCGGTGGCGACGCTGGCCGATCAGCTGGGACTGCCGGAGGGAGTGCGGCTCTTCGTCGAGGTCGTCCCGCGGAGGATGGCCATCGACGTACCCGATGGCGTGGGGCTGAAGGTGCGCTGCGGCGGCCTGGTGGCCGACGCCTTCCCACCGGTGGAGCATCTCGCGCTGTTCATCAAATTCTGCGTGGACAAGGACGTGCCGTTCAAGGCGACAGCCGGGCTGCACCACGCCGTACGCCACTTCGACCCGTCGCTCGGCGTGGACCGGCACGGGTTCCTCAACCTGGCGCTGGCGGTGTGCGAGGCCGTCGAGGGGCGCGATCCGGCGCCCGTGCTGCGCACCACCGACGTGGGACAGCTCGTACGGATGGCGCAGGCCGTACCGGAGGAGACCGCGAAGCGGGCGCGGAAGCTGCTGGTGAGCTACGGCTCGTGCAGCACCAGCGCGCCCGTCGAGGACCTACGCGCACTTGGACTGATCGAGGAGGATTCGTGAACGAGCGGAGCGAGCGAACCATCGGACACCGCGGTTTGCGCACAGGCCCGACGAAGGAGGGCCTGTGAGCTGGGGTGTCGACAACCTGCCGTACGGGGTGTTCTCCTCGCCGGGAGAGTCGCCCAGGGTGGGGGTGCGGTACGGCGACCGGGTGCTCGACCTGACCGCCGCGCTGCACGACGAGGTGTTCGCCGCCCCGTCGCTCAACCCGTTCCTGGCCAGGGGCCGCGCGGCCTGGCACGACACCCGGACGCTGATCAGGAACAAGCTCACCGGCGACCTGGCGGTGACCGAGCGGCACCTGATCCCGCTGGAGCAGGTGCGGCTGCACATGCCGTTCGAGGTGGCCGACTACGTCGACTTCTACTGCTCACTCGACCACGCGAGCAACGTCGGCAGGATCTTCCGGCCCGACACCGAGCCGCTGCTGCCGAACTGGCGGCACCTGCCTGTCGGATACCACGGCAGGTCGGGCACGGTCGTGGTGTCCGGCACGCCGGTCAAGCGGCCGCAGGGCCAGCTCGGTGAGGGTCGTTTCGGGCCGTGCGAGAAGCTCGACTTCGAGGCGGAGCTGGGGTTCGTGGTCGGCGTGCCGACGGAGCTCGGCGCGCCTGCCGGGGCGTTCGATGAGCACGTGTTCGGGGTGACGCTGGTCAACGACTGGAGCGCGCGCGACGTGCAGGCGTGGGAGTACCGGCCGCTTGGGCCGTTCCTGGCCAAGTCGTTCGCCACGTCCATCTCGCCGTGGGTCACACCGCTTGAGGCGCTGCCCAGGATCCCCGGGCGGCCGCAGGATCCGGAGCCGGCCGCCTACCTGCGCAGGCAGGGCGACTGGGGGCTGGACATCACCGTCGAGGTCCTGCTCAACGGAGAGGTCGTGTCGCGACCGCCGTACTCGAGCATGTACTGGACGCCCGACCAGATGCTGGCCCACATGACCGTGAACGGGGCCTCGCTGCGTACCGGCGACCTGTTCGCCAGCGGCACGATCTCGGGGCCGGAGGCCGGCGAGCGCGGCTCGCTCATCGAGCTGACCTGGAACGGGAACGACCCGATCAAGCTGGCGAGCGGTGAGGTCCGCTCCTTCCTGCAGGACGGCGACACGGTGACCATCCGGGCCACGGCCGGCGACGTGACGTTGGGGGAGGTTTCCGGAACTGTCCGATAGGTTACTCAGCGTGCTCGACCGTGGACTGACCGCTACTCTTGGAGCGCCTCCCCGGGTCCATCGGAAAGCAGGAGTCACATGCGGCTCGCCGTGATGTTTTGTGTCGCCTTCCTCCTGATCTGCGGCTGCAGTCCTGTGACGGCAGAGGCACCGATCACGCCGCCGGTCGTGCACATCTCGCCGGCGCTCGACAGCAAGCGGGCCCGGCCCGACCGCGGCCTGATGATCAGCGCGACCGGCGGCACGCTCAGCAACGTCCAGGCGTATCAGGGCGGGGAGCCGGTGCCGGGCAGGCTCGACCGCTCTCGCACGATCTGGCGCTCGGACTGGACGCTCAAACCCGCGGCCGAATACACGGTGACCGCCACGGCCGTGGGCACGCGCGGCCCCGCCACGGTGGCGGTGGGCCGCTTCCGCACCCGCCCGGCCGAGCGCACCTTCGGGATCGCCGCGACCGCGCCGCTGCCCGGGGAGACGGTCGGCACCGGCATGCCGATCATCATCGACTTCGACACACCCGTGACGGACAAGGCGGCCGTCGAGCAGGCACTGGAGGTCGAGGCCGGACAGCCGGTCGAGGGCGCGTGGCGGTGGACGAGCGACACCCAGGCGGTCTACCGCACCCGCAGCTTCTGGGCGCCCAGGCAACGGGTCACGGTCACCGCGCACCTCGCCGGCCTGCGCCTGCCCGGCGGCGTCTACGGCGCCGCCGACTCCACGTTCGCCTTCATCGTCGGCCGCGACCAGACCAGCGTGATCGACACCAGGACGCACCAGATGGTCGTCCAGCGCGACGGCGCGGTCGCGGAGCGCATGGCCATCAGCGCCGGCATGGCCACCACCCGCGAATACACCACGACCAGCGGCGTGCACCTGACCATGGACAAAGGCAATCCGGTCCGCATGGTCTCCCCCGGCCGGCAGGAAGGCGAGCCCGGTTATTACGACATGATGATCGACCACGCCGTGCGCATTTCCAACACCGGCGAATACGTGCACGCCAAAGACAATGTGTGGGCCCAGGGCCGGGAAAACGTGAGCCACGGCTGTGTCAATGCGCGGCCCGACCAGGCCGCCTGGTTCTACGCCACGTCCCTGCGCGGCGACGCGATCACGATCACCGGCACCGACCGCGAGCTCGAATGGAACAACGGGTGGGGTTTCTGGCAACTGCCGTGGGAGAAATGGATACAGGGCAGCGCGTTGCGTACCACCGATTCCGCACGTGACTGGGTGCCGCAGCGTTGAAACCAGGATTACGGTAGAGGGGGGAACCACCTACGGACCCAGGCCCGTTATCCCAATAGGAGGGCCGAACATGGATGAATGGATCATCTGGGTAATCCTCGCGGTCGTGCTCGGCGTGGCCGAGTTGTTCACCTTCACGGCCGCGCTCGGTCTCCTCGGCGCGGCGGCTCTCCTCACCGCCGCGACCGCAGCCATCGGATTGCCCGTCCCCTTGCAGTTGCTCTTCTTCGCCGCCTCATCCGCGGCCGGCCTGCTGGTCATCAGGCCGCTGGCGATGCGTCATATCAAGCAGCCACAGCTGCAGCGGTTCGGCGTGGATGCACTCGTCGGCAAACCCGCCTACGTGGTGTCGGAGGTCACCGGACGCGACGGGCGGGTACGCGTCGGGGGCGAGGAATGGTCGGCACGCGCCTACGACGAGACCCTGGTGATTCCTGCGGGGGCGACCGTCGACATCATCGAGATCGAGGGCGCGACAGCCCTCGTATATCCCCGGGAGTGAGTCATGGATGCGCTCTTGCTGGTCGGACTGTTCGTCATCCTCTTCGCCGTGGTCACCGTGCTCAAGGCCGTGCGGATCGTCCCGCAGGCCCGGGCGCGCAACGTCGAGCGGCTCGGCCGCTACAATCGCACGCTCAAACCCGGGCTCAACTTCGTCATCCCGTACATCGACCGGGTCTATCCCATGATCGATCTGCGTGAGCAGGTCGTGTCGTTCCGCCCGCAGCCCGTCATCACCGAGGACAACCTCGTCGTCGAGATCGACACGGTCCTCTATTTCCAGGTCACCGACCCGCGTGCGGCGGCGTACGAGATCGCCAACTACATCACGGGTGTCGAGCAGCTGACCGTCACCACGCTGCGTAACGTCGTCGGCTCCATGGACCTGGAGAAGACCCTCACCTCGCGCGACACCGTCAACAGCCAACTGCGCGGCGTCCTCGACGAGGCCACCGGCAAGTGGGGGCTGCGCGTCAACCGCGTCGAGGTCAAGGCCATCGATCCGCCCAAGACCATCAAGGACGCGATGGAGAAGCAGATGCGGGCCGAGCGGGACAAGCGGGCCGCGATCCTCAACGCCGAGGGCCAGCGCCAGTCGCAGATCCTCACGGCCGAAGGCGACAAGCAGAGCCGCATCCTGCGGGCCGAGGGCGGGCGCACCGCCGCCATCCTCGAGGCCGAGGGCCAGTCGCGCGCCATCGACCAGGTCTTCCAGGCCGTGCACCGCAACGACCCGGACCCGAAGCTGCTGGCTTACCAGTACCTGCAGATGCTGCCGCAGCTGGCGCAGGGTCCGGGCAACACGTTCTGGGTGATCCCGAGCGAGGTCACCTCGGCGCTGCAGGGCGTCTCGAAGGCGTTCACGGAGGCGCTGCCGCAGTCGGCGGCCACGCGGGAGGAGGTCCCGGAGAGCACGGCGGCCGAGGAGGAGGCCGCCAAGGCGGCCGAGGCCGCGGCCGAGGCGGTCGCCGACGCCCAGGAGGCGGAGAGCCCGAACGGGCCGCGCCAGCTCACCCAGGGCGCCCAGGACCCGTCCCCGTTCCCGGACCTGGCCAAGGAGCCCAAGGAGCCCAAGGAGGCCGAACGCTGAGGCCCGCATGAGGAAGGCCGGCACGCGGATGGCACGCGTGCCGGGCCGTCTTCATGGTCAACCCTGCCCGTCGTCGAAGTACGCGGCCAGTTCAGGATCCAGAGGAGGCACGTCATACGGCATGCCCCCGTCCCGCAACGACATCGTGGCCATGTAGCCGGCCGCCACGCTCATCCGGGCCGCCACCGGCGAGGTGTCCGTCGCCCCGCCGTCCCGGACGAACCTGCAGAACTCCGCCACGATCTCCGCGTCCGCGCCCCCGTGCGACCCCTGTGCAGGAGGCACCTTGTACGCGATGTCGCAGTCGCCCCGGTAGCCCGTGGGCCCGGTGTTCCACACCTTGACCGTGTCCCCCGGCCCGTCGCCGAAGTTCTCCAGGCGCCCCTCCGTCCCGATGACCGTGTAGTTACGGACGTAGTCGGGTGAGAAGTGGCACTGCTGGTAGGCGGCGATGACGCCATTGTCGAGGCGCATGTTCATGACCGACACGTCCTCGACGTCCACGACGTGGTGCAGGTCGCGGCGCGTGGTCGGCGGCCAGTCGAACTCCTGGAGCCAGCCGTCGGGGCGAGGCGTGCCGGGCGCGCGGCGCGGCAGGTCGCCGTAGAGCATCAAGTCGCCCAGCGCGTTCACCCGAGTGGTGTAGCCGCCGGCCAGCCAGTGAATCACGTCCAGGTCATGGGCGGCTTTCTGCAGCAGCAGGCCCGTGGTGCGGGTGCGGTCCGCGTGCCAGTCCTTGAAGTAGTAGTCGCCGCCGTAGGACACGAAGTGGCGTACCCAGACGGTCTTCGGCTCGCCGATGACCCCCTTGCGGATGATGTCGCGCATCAGGCGGACCACGCCCATGTGCCGCATGTTGTGCCCTAAGTACAGACGGGTCCCGGTCTCGCGGGCGGCGCGCAGGATGTTGTCACAACCCTCCACGGTGATCGCCATCGGCTTCTCCAGATAGACGGCCTTGCCGGCCCGGAGGCAGTCGATGACGATGCGCTCGTGGGTGTCGTCCGGGGTGTTGACGACGATCGCGTCGAGGTCCCGCCGGGCGAGCAGTTCGTGGTGGTCGCCGGTGAGGAACTCGGCCTCGAACCTTCCCGCCTGATTCTTGAGTGCCACCGGGTCGGAGTCGCACAGGGCGGTCACGATCGAGCCTTTGCCCGGCCGGTGCGCAGCCAGGGCGAGATTCGTCCGCAGGCCGAGGCCGATGACTCCGATACGCAGGTCTTCCACTGGAGCCCCTTCCGAGAAAAACGATCAAGCGCGATACCGGGTGAACTGGAGGCTAGTCTTCATTTATGCAAATAACTAGGTCATGTCGCGCAATTTTGCGCGCGATCTGGGGATCGACGCCAGCCCGCACTCCTCGGCCGAGCCCCACCGTCACCAAGGTCGCCCAGGATGACCTCCTCCTTGGATCCAGGACGGTCTCCTCACTGCGGCGAGCTTTGTCGGGGCGTGAAGCGGAGCTGTGGGGGCACTTAAGAATCCCTCGATGGACATGGGCAAGGCGGGCGCGGCACAGTGCGTTAGGTTCGACCTAGGGGGATGGGAGCCAATGAAAGCGCTGGTCAAGGAGAACGCCGAGCCCGGTCTCTCGCTGGTCGAGGTGCCGGAGCCCACGATCGGCGCGGGCGAGGTGAAGATCCGGGTGTTGCGGACCGGGATCTGCGGCACCGACCTACATATCCGGAAATTTGATGACTGGGCCAGGCACACGCTGAAGCTCCCGCTCATCGTCGGACACGAGTTCTCCGGCCACGTGGTCGAGGTGGCGCCCGGCGTCGAGGACGTCGCGGTCGGCGATCTCGTCAGCGGCGAGGGCCACCTGGTCTGCGGCAAGTGCCGTAACTGCATGGCGGGGCGCAGGCACCTGTGCCGCAACACGGTCGGCCTCGGCGTCAACAGGGACGGCGCGTTCGCCGAGTACGTCACGCTGCCCGCCTCGAACGTCTGGGTGCACCGGATCCCCGTCCACCCCGACGTGGCGGCCATCTTCGACCCGTTCGGCAACGCCGTGCACACCGCTCTGTCCTTCCCCCTGGTCGGCGAGGACGTGCTGATCACGGGTGCCGGGCCGATCGGGCTGATGGCGGCGGCCGTGGCCACACACGTGGGCGCGCGCAACGTGATGATCACCGACGTCCACGACGAGCGCCTGGACCTCGCCGGCAAGCTCGGCGTCTCGCTCGCGCTGAACGTCACCAGGTCCTCCATCGAGGAGGGCATGCGGCAGTTGCACATGCGCGAGGGCTTCGACGTGGGGCTGGAGATGTCCGGCAACCCGACCGCGGTACGCGACATGATCGCGCACATGACGCACGGCGGGAAGATCGCCATGCTCGGACTGCCGTCCGAGGAGTTCGCCGTCGACTGGTCCACCATCGTGACGTCGATGATCACGATCAAGGGCGTCTACGGCCGGGAGATGTTCGAGACCTGGTACAACATGTCGGTCCTGCTGGAGAAGGGCCTCGACCTCACCCCGGTGATCACGGACCGGTTCTCGTACGAGGACTTCGACGCCGCCTTCGACACGGCCGCCGGCGGCCGTACGGGCAAGGTCATTTTGGACTGGAGCGGAGGAGCTCGGCCGGAGAGCGCGAGGAACGAGCCAACGAAGGCCGAAGCGGCCGCGACCATGAACAGGAGCGCTTGATGTTCACGAATGTGCGCGAGCAGCTGCGTACGGCTCTCGACGAGATCACCGAGGCCGGGCTGCTCAAGCCCGAGCGCGTGCTCACCACCCCGCAGAGCGCCCAGGTCAGCGTGGCCGGGCGTGAGGTGCTGAACTTCTGCGCCAACAACTACCTGGGCCTGGCCGACCACCCGGAGGTGGTCCAGGCGGCCAAGGAGGCGCTGGACCGGTGGGGCTTCGGCATGGCGTCCGTGCGGTTCATCTGCGGCACCCAGGAGGTGCACAAGGAGCTCGAAGCGCGCCTGTCGGACTTCCTCGGCATGGAGGACACGGTCCTCTACAGCTCGTGTTTCGACGCGAACGGCGGCGTGTTCGAGACCCTGCTCGACGCCCAGGACGCGGTGATCTCGGACGCGCTCAACCACGCCAGCATCATCGACGGCATCCGGCTCTCCAAGGCCCAGCGGTTCAGGTACGCCAACCGTGACATGGCCGAGCTGGAGGGCCGGCTGAAGGAGGCGGCGGAGGCGCGGCGGCGGTTGATCGTGACCGACGGTGTGTTCTCCATGGACGGATATCTCGCGCCGCTGCACGACATCTGCGACCTGGCGGAGCGGTACGACGCCATGGTCATGGTCGACGACTCCCACGCCGTCGGCTTCGTCGGCCCCACCGGCCGCGGCACGCCGGAGCTGCACGGCGTCACCGACCGGATCGACATCATCACCGGCACGCTGGGCAAGGCGCTCGGCGGGGCCAGCGGCGGCTACGTGTCGGCCCGCAAGGAGATCTGCGAGCTGCTGCGCCAGCGTTCCCGCCCGTACCTGTTCTCCAACTCCCTCGCGCCCGTCATCGCCTCCGCGTCGCTACGCATCCTCGACCTGCTGGAGACCTCGAACGACGCCCGCGAGCGGCTGCGTGCCAACACCGCGCGGTTCCGTGCCGGGATGACCAAGGCGGGGTTCGACATCCTGCCCGGCGACCACCCGATCGTGCCCGTGATGATCGGCGACGCCGCCGAGGCTGGGGCCATGGCCGAGCGCCTGCTCGACCTGGGGATCTACGTGATCGGCTTCTCGTACCCGGTTGTGCCGCACGGCCAGGCCAGGATCCGCGTGCAGCTGTCGGCCGCGCACTCGGAGGAGGACGTCGACCGCGCCATTCAGGCGTTCATCCAGGCACGGAGCTGAATATTCTCACTCTGTGATAGATACGCGACGCCTGCGTACGTTACGGGCAGTGGCGGACCATGGCACGGTCACCGCCGCGGCGGCGGCGCTGCACCTCACCCCGTCCGCCGTGTCCCAGCAGCTCGTCGCGCTGGAGCACGAGGTGGGGCACCGCCTGTTCACGCGGGACGGGCGCGGCGTGCGTCTCACCGCCGTGGGCAAGATCATGCTCAGCCATGCCAACGAGGTCCTCACGCAGCTCGAACGCGCCGAGGCCGAGGTGGCCGCGTACACCGCGGGCGAGGCCGGCGAGATCACCGTGGCCTGCTTCGCCACCGCGATCAGCGCCGTGCTCTCCCCCGCGATCACGGTGCTGCGCGAGATCGCCCCCGGCGTCCAGGTACGCGTGCTCGACGCCGAAGGCGACCACAGCCTCGCCATGTTGCTGGACTCCGAGGCCGACCTGGCGATCACCGTCGAGTACCGCGGCGCCCCCGACGCCTCGGACCGCCGCCTGTCCCGCCTGCCGCTGTACGCCGAGCCGTTCGACCTCGTGCTCCCCCGCGATCATTTCCTGGCGGAGTCGGCCACGCTCGTGTCGCTCGCCGCCGAGACCTGGATCGGCCCCTATCCGGGCAATCCGGTGCACGACGTGATCACCTTCGCCTGCCAGCAGGCAGGCTTCACGCCGAAGCTCACGCACTGCTCCGACGACTTCCGCGCGGTGGTCGCCCTGGTCGGCGCGGGCGCGGGGGTGGCGCTGGTGCCGCGGCTGGCCCTGCGTGACATGGCGCTGCCCGGAGTCGTGGTACGCCACACGCCGGGGCCTGAGCGCCGGGTCTTCGCCGCCGTACGCAGGGGCGCGGACTCCCACCCCCTCGTGCGGCCGCTGTTGTCCGCCCTCCGGACCGTGGCAGCGTCCCTCGGTACGAGATGAAACACCCCGCCTTATCCGGACGGACGTGATCGCAGAGACGCTCACCACCGCCTGGCGCCGGCTCAACGACGTCCTCGCGGGCGACGGCGCCCGGCTCTGGCTGTACGCGGCGGTTCACTCCACGAACCTGGCAAGGCCGTGGTCATGGTGAACTCTTCCCCGGCGCCGCAGAAGTGGGTCGACCGGGCCACCGAGCAGTGCGAGTCCCCGGATCTTCCCGGGCTCGATCGATCTTGACGATAGCGTGGGCGGATGGGGCGAAGGACGCCGTACCGCGTGCTGCTCGGGCTGCCGGGGGTGCGCGCGCAGGCCGGGTTCGGCTTCCTCGCCCAGCTCACGCAGCAGGTCGCGCCGGTGGGGATGGTGCTGGTCGTACAGTCGGCGACCGGGTCGCTGGCGTTCGCGGGGCTCTGCGTCGCGGCGTTCTCCGTCGGCGCGGGCGTGGCCAGGCCCGTCCAGGGCCGTCTCATCGACCGGCGCGGTTCGCGATCGGTGCTGGCCGGGGCGGCGCTCCTGCACGTCGCCGCGCTGGTCGCGCTCGTCGCCGGAGCGATGGCCGGTTGGCCTGCGTGGACGTTCGCGGTGCCGGCGCTGATAGCCGGGGCCGGACTGCCGCCGATCTCCGTGAGCATGCGGTTCGAGTGGGGCCGCCGCGTCACGGACGAGGGACGCACCGCCGCCTACAGCCTCGTGTTCCTGGTGCAGGAGATGGCCATGCTCGTCGGGCCGCTGCTGTTCGGGCTGATGATCGCGGCGGAGTCGTCCTCCTCACTGGCGCTCGGCGTGGTCGCGGTGGCGGCCGGGGCCGGGACAAGGCTGGAAGAAGAGAGGTTATTTT